>JBBSLH010000145.1:0-10078 GCA_038255425.1 Acidimicrobiales bacterium | reverse complement strand
CGACTGGTCAACGGCCCCACCCACGACTCACTGCTGTCGGACTACTACCCGTCGGAGAATCGC
Source organism: Acidimicrobiales bacterium (assembly GCA_038255425.1). Taxonomy (GTDB): domain Bacteria; phylum Actinomycetota; class Acidimicrobiia; order Acidimicrobiales; family Salinilacustritrichaceae; genus Salinilacustrithrix. Next base: position 10,015 of record JBBSLH010000145.1, on the reverse strand, counting down.
CCTGCTGCGTTCGGCGTGCACCGGCTGGGCAACTCGGTCGGCCAGTTCGTGGCCCCGGTCGTCGCTGGTGTGCTGGCGACGCTGTTCTCGTGGCGGGTTCCGTTCGTCATCCTCGCCATCCCGACAGTCGTATTGGTCTTCGTCGCCGTCAGCGGTCTCCGGGAACCGACACGTGGACGATTCGAACGCCGCGAGGCGGGCGCCGACGCCGAACAGGAACAGATCGAGGACGACCCGATCTCGTTCGGGGAGGGGTTCCGCACGTGCTGGGAGGTCCGCACGGTGCGGCGGCTGTGGATGTCGCTCCCCTTCCTGGCTCTCTCGGTGATCGGGCTGACGAGCCTCACCTCGATCTTCTACGAGGAACTCTTCGACGTGAACGAGGCTGGTCGAGGTGTCATCGGTGCCGTGGCCGAACCGTTCCAGCTCATCGGAATCCTCGCCTTCATCCCGCTGTCGACGCGTATCGTCCGGCGCGATCCTGCGCTCCTCGTGAAGCTGGTCGCGGTGACCGGCTCGATCGGCTGCGCGTTCCTCGTCGCGTTCGCCCTGGCGCCCACGCTCCCGCTTGCTGTCGCGGCCAACGTCGCAGCCCTCGCCGTGCTCGGTGCGATCGTGCCCGGCATCGCAAGCGTCCTCTCTCTGACACTCCCGCCGAGGACCCGTGCGCTCGGCTTCAGCTTCACTGGTCTGTTCTCGCTCCCCGGCGTACTGATTCTCGGCGTCATCGGTGGCGTCGCCGATGGTTCGGGGATCCGGGCTGGCATCCTCACGCTCGTTCCGGTCTTCCTCTTCGGTTGCTTCGTGCTCGCGGCCGGCAGTCGGTTCGTCAACGCGGACATCGAGAAGGTTCGTTCGTCGGCCCGAGCGCGAGCCGAGGTGGCGCAGGCCAAGGCGGAGGGCAAACAGAAGCTCCTGGTCGTCCGCGACCTCGACGTCGCCTACGGATCGGTCCAGGTGCTCTTCGGCGTCGACTTCGAGGTCGAGGCCGGCGAAGTGATCGCACTCCTCGGCACGAACGGCGCAGGCAAGTCGACGCTGCTGCGAGCGATCTCCGGACTCCAGCCAGCACGAGCCGGCGCAGTGATCTTCGACGGCGACGACATCACGTTCTCGTCGCCGCAGTCCGTGGCCGGAGCCGGGGTCATCCAGGTTCCCGGCGGCAAGGGCGTCTTCCCCGGACTCTCCGTGGAGGAGAACCTGCGGATCGCTGGCTGGATGTACCAGAAGGACCAGGACTACATCGACGAGGCGATCGAGCGGGTCATCGAGATGTTCCCGATCCTGCGCGAGCGTTGGGCTCAGCCAGCCGGGCTTCTCTCGGGCGGCGAACAGCAGATGGTGACCCTGGCGCAGGCGTTCATCACCAAACCGCGTCTCCTGATGATCGACGAACTCTCGCTCGGCCTGGCGCCGGTGATCGTGGAGCAGTTGCTCGAGATCGTGCAGGCCATCCGTGACCAGGGCACGACGCTGATCCTGGTGGAACAGTCGGTCAACGTGGCACTCACCGTCGCCGAGACCGCCTACTTCATGGAGAAGGGCGAGATCCGGTTCAAGGGACCCACGAGCGAGCTGCTCGAGCGTCCGGACGTGTTGCGGTCGGTGTTCCTCGAGGGCGCAGCGAACGATTCCAGCCCGTCGACCAACGGCCACGGCACCAACGGGAGACGCACCAACGGGAGACGCACCGAGCAGCGCAGCCCGAAGGCGACGGCGGTCGACCCGGCGCACATCCAGGCGCCCGCCCTCGAGGTGAGCGGACTCGTCAAGAACTTCGGCGGCATCCGGGCGACCAACGAGGTCGACTTCACGCTCGCCCGTGGCGAGATCCTCGGCTTCATCGGACCCAACGGCGCTGGCAAGACGACGTTGTTCGACCAGATCTCCGGCTATCTGCTCCCCGACAGCGGGCAGATCCGCCTCGACGGGCTCGACGTCACCCACGCCGGTCCGGACTCACGGGCCCGGCTCGGGCTCGGGCGCTCGTTCCAGGACGCCCGCCTGTTCCCGTCGATGACCGTCATCGACACCATCAAACTCGCACTCGAACGGCGCCTCCCGCTTCGCGATCCGATCGCCGCCGCGCTGCACCTCCCCGAGGTCCGAGAGACGGAACGAGCACTCGACGTCACCGCGGACGACCTCATCGAACTGATGGGCCTGCACGCGTTCGCAGACAAGTTCGTCGGCGAGTTGTCGACCGGGAGCCGACGCATCGTCGACCTCGCGTGTGTCGTCGCCCACGAACCCGATGTCATCCTCTTCGACGAACCGTCGTCGGGGATCGCACAGCGCGAGACGGAGGCGCTCGCGCCGCTGCTCCAGCGGATCCGGACCACCACCGGCGCCAGCCTCCTGATCATCGAGCACGACATGCCGCTCATCACCGGCATCTCCGATCGCCTCATCGCGCTGGACCTCGGCACGGTCATCGCCCAGGGCTCGCCGCAGGACGTCGTGTCCCACCCAACCGTCGTGTCCGCCTATCTCGGCACCAACGAAGCCGCCATCTCCCGATCCGGAGGGAACTGATCATGGATCTCACCAGCTGGTTCACGCGCTACCGGCCGTACCTCGCCATCGTCACCGCCATCGCCGCGTTGATCGCGTTCATGCCGGGCTCGGACGATGATCTCGCCGCAGTCGACAGCACCGGCGCGCCGCTGTTCGATGCCGGTGGAACCATCGACACCGGCGCCGGAGACGATGGTTCCGGGTCCACGGTCCCTGGGGCGACCGGCCAGGGCACGCCGGGCGTCGGCGGCGTCGCTGGCGGCGGTGATGGAGCCGGTGACGGTGGCACCGGTCTCGCCGGAGGAGACGGGCCGATCACCGTCTCGGACCAGGCGCTCACCGCCGGATGCGACGCTGCGACCGGCCGCATCAAGGTGCCCACGATCTACGCGCCGCCGTGCGTCCCCGCCTTCTCGGGCGACAACGGCGGGGCGACGTACAAAGGCGTCAGCGGCGACAAGATCAAGGTCGTCTACTTCATCGCCGAGGAGAGCCCGGCGACCAGCGCTGCCCTCACTGCAGCCGGTGCGCAGAACCAGCCACCAGAGCGTGCGGCCACGATGAAGGACTACGTCGACCTCTTCAACAAGCACTACGAGACCTATGGCCGCCAGGTCGAACTCATCATCCGCGAGGGGTCGGGAGCGACGGAGGACGACAACGCAGCGCGAGCCGATGCGCTCAAGATCGCGACGGAGGACAAGGCGTTCGCCGTCATCGGGGCCCCGACGTCGAACAAGTTCGTGGAGACACTCGCTGCCGAGGGCGTGCTGTGCATCTGCACCGTGTCCCAGCCCCAAGAGCTGTACGAGCGCCTGGCTCCCTACGTGGGCTACACCTCGCTCATGTCGTCCACCCAGGGCTACATCCAGCGCGCGGAGTACATCGGGAAGCGCCTCCAGGGTCGCAAGGCCGTTCATGCCGGCACGCGAGACGGCCTCCCGATGAACACCGAGGACCGCAAGTTCGGGCTCCTCTGGTACGAGACGCCGGACAACGCATACCGATCCGGTGCGGTGTTCTTCGAGAAGGAGCTCAAGGCCAAGTACGGAGTCACGCTGGCCGAGTCCCGGTCGTTCCCGAGCGACTACGCGCAGGTACAAGAACGCGCGCGACCCCTCATCCAGGCCATGAAGCAGGCCGGTGTGACCTCGATCATCTTCGCCGGCGATCCGATCTCCCCTGCGCTGTTCACCCGGGAGGCGACGAACCAGCGGTACTTCCCCGAGTGGATCGTCACCGGCTCCGCGCTGACCGACACGTCGATCTTTGCCCGGACGTTCGATCAGCTCCAGTGGGACAAGGCGTTCGGCGTCTCGTTCCTCACGGCGCGTAGCCCGCAGACCGCGGCCGCCGCGTACAAGACGCATGTGTGGCATCACGGGCGAACGCCGACCGCCGACAACCAGTACGCCGTCATCTACCCGGGCCCGCTGACGCTGTTCACCGGCATCCACCTCGCAGGCCCGAACCTCACGGTGCAGAGTTGGCAGAACGGCCTGTTCTCGTACCCGCCGACCGGTCAGGGCCGGGTCACGTCGACCACGGTCTCCTTCGGGAAACACGGGATCTGGCCGTTCACCGACTACACCAGCTTCGACGACGTCACCGAGATCTGGTGGGACCCGTCAGCGTCGGGCGAGGACGAGGTGGGCAACTTCGGAGCGGGCCTGTACCGGTACGTCGACGGCGGCAAGCGGTACCTCCCGGGCCAGCACCCGACGTCGGATCCCAAGGCATTCAAGAAAGACGGATCGGTCACCATCTACGACAAGCCGCCACCGGGCGAAGAGGAGCCCGGCTACGAACACGCGGGCCACTGAGACGATGCGCTCACTCCTCGACCAGAACGAGCCCCTCCCCCTCGATCTCCTCGAGCGCGGCGCCGATGCCGACCAGCACGTCGGGATCGAGCGGACCGATCAGATGCACGAACCGGCCTCCCGGAAGTGGCACCCGGACCTCGGTCCCGAGCGCGCTGAGGAGCAACTCACCGTCACCGAGCTCGCCCACGACGACGGTCCCAACGTCAGGAGTCGGAGCGAACGCGACGATCCTGCCCAGGGTCCCGCCCTGATAGACCACGAAGAAGTCACCCCGTCCGTCGACGTACACGTCAGCGACACCGGCGATGATGCCCTCGCGCTTGGTCGGATCCGAGAACCGATCGGGTTGCGGCGGGATCACCGAGAAACGCTCGAGAAGGCTGAACCCCGTCGGGACTGCGTCGGCTGGCAACACGTGGAACGGCCCGATCGGAGCGGAATCCGGCTCGGCCGGCAGCGTCGATCCGCCCCCCTGGTCGACCGGGGCGGTCGGGTCGCCCGTGGGGAAGTCCGCGTCCTCCGTCGGTGGGTCGAGCTCGACCTCGACAGCGGTGCGTCGGAACACCGGCTCGCCCTCGAAAAACAGTGTCTCCTCCAACAGGAGTCCGTCGGCGTCGATGCACGAGTCGGCGAACTCGTCGGGGGTGATCGGCCGGAGCGGCCCCGACGCCAGTGTCGTGCCCGATCGATGGACCTGGCATCGGCGACCGGCGACCATGCGCTGCTCGCGGACCTCGACGAGATCCGCAGCCACCGCGGCCTCGAGGATCGGGGCGAGGCGAATCGACGACGGCGCGAGCCCAGGGACTCTTGCCACCGTTGCCGGAGTGTCGACGCCACCGATGGCGAGTCGATCGATCGTGCCGATCTGGACCGAGACCGTGTCGCCACCGGGTGGCTCCCCCAACGAGGTCTCCAAACGCGAGTCGAACGGCGCTCGCACGATGAAGCGGTCGGTCTCCACGTTCCCGTCCGGGTCCGTGAGCCGGTACACGATCCGATGGTCGTGCATCGTCTGGGTGATGGCGAAGTTCTCGTCCGCCGCGACCTCGACGGAGAACTCGGCGAGATCGGGTCCTCCATCGTCGCCACGAGTGAGCCAGAACATGCCGATGCCCAGAGCAATGGCCATCACGCCACATCCGACCACCAGGAACCGTCTCACAGGCGGGCGACCGTAGCCCGACGAATCACGTCCATCGCCGGATGCGAGGAGCAACGATGACCACGACGCACGCGCCGGACGTGGCTGGCGAGGTTCTCGAATCCGGCGATGAGCCCAACAGCGACGTCGCCCGACCCGAGCCGACCGAAGGGCCGCTCCTGCCCGCCTCGGTCACCGCCGTTCGTGAGCGGGAGCGACTCCAGCTGGCCGACGGCCGACGTGGGCCGTTTCGTCTCCTTGCGCTTCTCCGGCCTGGCATCCGGCATCTCGGATCGGCGCAGGCCGCGCAGAACGGCCTGCGCTACCGTCCGGTCGCCTGGACGTTGATCGTCATCGCCGCGCTCGCGTTCTACCTCCCCGGTCGGAGTGACACACCCGTCGCGTCCCAGCCGGTCGCCGCGCCGAGTCCGGTCGTTCCCGTGACACCGAGCGAGACGCCCGCACCGCCAGACGGACCGCAGCCGACCGCGCCGCTCGACTTCACGCCGGTTGCGCCGCTGCCTTCGTTCTCCGGTGCCCCAGTCCCGACCGAGCCGCCCCCCGGAGAGCCGACGCCGACGACCGCCCCGACGAGCACCGACGACGGGGCGCCACCGACCACCCCGCTCAGCGTTCGGGGGTGGGCGTGGGCGTCACGCCTGCCGGCGACGCCACTGCCCACCGACGCAGTCGCGGAGGGGACGGTTCCGGTCGCCAACCGACTGGGCTCTGTCGATCGCGTGTCCTTCCTCCGACTCTCGGGGTCGGACACCCGGTTGGTCCTCACCGAGCACTCCGGCTCTGCGCGCGAGGCGCTCGGACCTGGCATGGTCGCGATCTGCCCCGTGCTCGACAGCGACTGGGAGGAGACCCCGGGCCAGTCGTTCGACGATGCTCCGAGGTGGGATCCCGAAGCGTGCGTCGGTGGGATCGAGACCGCCGACACGTGGACGTTCGACGTCTCCCGGTTCGAGGATCGGGCTGGCGATGCCGGGTTCGCCCTCGTCCCGACCGTCGAGGCACCGCCCGACTTCCAGGTGGCGTTCGAGGTGTCCGTGCGCTGAACCCCGCGGGCGTGGGGTAGAAGAGGGCCGTGAAGGAACGCCTCGCATCCGTCCCGGTGATCGGGTGGCTCCTTCGCGTCCAAGAGCGGTTCGGCGAGGTCCGCGGCACCGCCTTGGCCAACGGCATCGCTCTCCAGACTTTCCTCTCGATCTTCCCCCTGCTCATCGTCTCTGTAGCCGTCGTCGGCTTCGTCTCCGCCGACAATCCGGACTTCACCAGCACGGTCATCGACAACCTCAACCTCGTGGGTGAAGAGGCCGACACGTTCACCACAGCCATCGAGAACGCCCAGGAATCACGGCAGGCGGCATCGATCATCGGCCTGGCTGGGCTGCTCTTCACCGGACTCAACCTGGTCACGGCGATCCAACGATCCGTCGACGTCGCCTGGCAGTCCTACGGAAAGGGTGTCGTCGAGAAGCTCAAGGCCCTGGCTTGGTTGGCGGGTGCCGCCGTCATCTTCGTCGCGTCGTTCGGCCTCAGCATCGCACTCAACGTCCTCCCCGGATTCCTCGCACCGGTGTCGGTGCTCGCCGGGTTCGCCGTGAACATCGCGTTGTTCCTCTGGACGTTCTCTGCGCTCGGGCGCGTGCACATCGGGTGGCGAGCACAGCTCCCAGGAGCCCTGGTGTGCGCGGCTGGTTTCGAGGTGATGAAGGTCGTCGGGTCGGTGTACGTGCCGAAACTCGTGGCCGACTCCTCCGCGCTCTACGGCTCGCTCGGCATCGTGTTCGCCGTCCTCGCGTGGCTGGCCATCTTCGGTCGTTTGCTCGTGTACGGATCGATCGTCAACGTCGTCCATTGGGAGGACGCACACGGCACTGTTCGGATCCAGATGGATGCACCTCGCATCCCTGGCGCGCTGGCGCTCGAGGCCAACCGCAACGGTGCGGTCGTCGACTCGCTCCACGAGTGAGCGCTCGATCGATGCCGGACACCGTACGCGACGAGGAGGGACACGGCCTGCCGGCCGACGCGCGTGTCTGCATGGGCCGAGCCCTCTGAACCGCCCGCTACCGTCGGCATGATGCCGACGCCGTCATCACCTGTGCTGGCCGACGCGCTGGCCTCGGTGGTGGCAGAGCTCCCAGGGGGTGGCGAGGTCCGCGACGGACAGCGCGAGATGGCCGAGGCCGTCGAGTCGGCGATCGAGTCGGGACGCCACCTCGTCGTCGAGGCCGGGACGGGCACGGGCAAGACGCTGGCGTATCTCCTCCCGGCGGTTCGCAGCCACGGAAAGACGGTCGTCGCCACCGCGACCAAGGCATTGCAGGACCAGGTCGCGGCGAAGGACCTGCCGTTCCTCGAGGACCATGTCGGCGGCTTCACGTGGGCGGTCCTCAAGGGTCGCTCGAACTACGTGTGTCGCCAGCGTGTGCAGGAACTGCTCGACGACCGCGAAGGAAAGCTCGACATCGCGACCGATGATCCCGGGCTCGTGTCGGTCCTACGCTGGGCCGAGTCGACCGAGGTCGGCGATCGGGCCGAGCTCCCGGTCGAGCCACGAAGCCTCGTCTGGGATGCCGTGAGTGTCGGTTCGGACGAGTGTCCCGGCGCAGCCAAGTGCCCGAAAGGCGAGACCTGCTTCGCCGAAGGAGCACGTCGGCGCGCCAATGAAGCCGACGTCGTGGTGGTGAACACCTACCTGTACGGCACCCACCTCGCTGCTGGCGGCGTCATCCTGCCGCCGCACGACCTCGTGATACTCGACGAGGCCCACCGCTTCGAGGAGGTCATCTCCTCGACTGCCGGGTCCGAGTTGACAACCGGTCGCGTCAACGCCGCCACCTACTCGATCGGCCGGGTGATCGCCGACGACAAGCTGATGTCCGACATCCTCGCCATCTCCACCAAGCTCGGCGACGTGCTCGACGGCCTCATCGGCGAGCGACTGGACCCGTCTCCCAAAGCGCTCGTCACCTTGCTGACGCAGCTGCGACCGAAGCTCGACGCGGCCGCCGGAGCACTCCGCAAGGTGCCCGATTCCCAACCTGAGGTCGTCGCGCGCCGGAACCGTGCGATGCAGCAGTTGACCGGCCTGCTCCAGGACCTCACCGCCGCGACCGTCGTCCCCACAGGAAGCGTTGCGTGGGTGGAAGGTCGTCCTGGATCCGCCCGCCTGCGGATCGCTCCCATCGACGTCGCCGGGCTCCTCTCCGAGGTGTTGTGGGACGAGACCACGGCAGTTCTGTGCTCGGCCACGATTCCCCCGAAGCTTCCAGAGCGCCTCGGCATGCCGAAGTCGACGCTGGTGCTCGACGTCGGGTCGCCGTTCGACTACGAAGCCAACGCAGTCCTGTACTGCGCGGCCCAGTTGCCCGACCCCCGCAACAGCGCAAGAGCCAGCGCGGTGCACGATGAGATCGAGACATTGATCAACGCCGCCGGCGGCCGGACGATGGCACTGTTCACGTCGTGGCGAGCAATGCAGGAGGCAGTCGAGGTCCTGCGGGGCCGGCTCGACACCGAGGTCATCGCCCAGGGTGAACTCCCCAAACCGACGCTCCTCGAACGGTTCGCGGCCGAGCCCGAGACCAGCATCTTCGCCACCATGTCGTTCTGGGAGGGAGTCGACATCCCCGGCGAGTCGCTCACCTGCGTGATCATCGACAAGCTCCCGTTCGCACGACCGGACGATCCGCTGCTCGAGGCGAGGCGCGAGCAGGTGGGACGCGACGCATTCGGCCTGATCGATCTGCCGCGGGCGGTGACGCTGCTCGCGCAAGGAGCAGGGCGCCTCATCCGTACTGCCACCGACAAGGGCGTCGTCGCCGTTCTCGACCCCCGCCTCGCCACTGCCAACTATCGCTGGGATCTGGTCCGTGGTCTCCCGCCGATGCGCCGGACGAAGGACCAGGCCGAGGTCATCGAGTACCTCCGATCGCTACGGGCCGACTGACGTCGTGCGGAGCATCTCGGCCGTCGCGATCTTCTCTGGGCCGATCGTCCTGAGCGGCTACCTGGTCGGGTCGCTCACCGCGACGTGGATCCACGGAGACGACGAATCGCGGCCCTCGGACGGCTTGGTCGAGGGTTTCGTCGCGATCGCTTCTTCGACGGTGGCCTGGTGGACGATCCAGGAACTCTCACCCGGAAGCGACTTCTCGCGTATCGGCTACTTCTCCAATCAGGTGCTGTCCGCCTGGCAGTCGATCTCGCTGTGGACCGGGTTGGCCGTGGTCGCCGGGCTGTGCGCTCCGCTGTTCCGGCGCTTCCGTGGCGGGACGGGGTTGTCGGCGTCGGCTGCGCTGCTGGGTATCCACTTTCCGTGGTTCCTGTTCGCTTGCGCGGGCGCTGCACTCCTCGCATTCGCGTTCGCCCGGTCGGTTCGCGTCGCGTACTCGGGAGCAATCGGTGTCCTGCTCCCGGCCGCTTGGCTCGGCTGGGTGTTGGAGTGGCAACCGGGCTGGGGACTGTCGCCCGGGCCCGAGGCAACGGTCTGGGCGATGGTGCTCACGATGGT
>JBBSLH010000144.1:0-10231 GCA_038255425.1 Acidimicrobiales bacterium | reverse complement strand
GGCGTCGCTTCGTCGGGCTCCATCGCCTCGAGCAGCCGCGCCCGCTCGTCGGCCGGCAGCTCGCCCAGGAGGTCGGCGGCATCGTCGGGGTCCATGGCCTCGAGGACGTCGGCCGCCCGCTCGAGATCGAGACCCTCGATGATCCGGATCTGCTCGTCTTCGGGGAGCTCCTCGAGCAGATCGGCCAAGCGCTCGTCCTCCATGATCTCGGCCAGCCGTTGCCGCTTCTCGAGGGGAAGGGCGCGGATCCGGTTGGCGACGTCGGCCGGGCGCATCTCGCGGAGCTGTGCGACCTCTTCAGCGTCGGCCCCCACGTCGAAGAGATTTCGGGCGTCGGTCCACGGGACGATCGTCGGGTTGCGTCGTCGAGCGAGTGGACCGCGGCCACCGAGCGCCAGCGTCGTGAGCTGCCAGGTCGCACTGATCGTGTCCGTCGGCGCGATGCCGACGTCGAGTACGTACAGGTCCTTGACCGCCGCGCCGACGATGTCGCCGAGCGCGAGCAGTTCGCCGTGGCGTTTGCGGAACGGACGGACGTCGATGGTGCCGAGGCGCATACGAACGCCGGTGGCGTCGATGTCCCCGATCCGGTTGGCGTTGACGAAGATCTGTCGGCGTTGCACCGAGGTCACGAACCCGAGGACCTTCGGCGCTGAGCGTCCGGCCGGGGCGAGCACGACGTCGCCCACCTGCCCGATGGTGGCGCCGTCGCCGTCGACCAGTGGGAGCCGCGCGACGCGGGACACGTAACGCATCTCGGGAGTCGTGGTGGTCGCCGGCACGAGCGGAGTCTACGGCCGGGCTCTGGGCGTCAGAGCCCGCAGATCACGAGATCACGAGATCACGATTGACGGATGGCGTAGACGAGCGAGCCCTCCATCACGAGCTTGCCGTTCGACGTCGCCTCGGCGCGGCAGTACGCCATGGTCCGCCCGCGGCGGGTCACCCACCCCTCAGCGACGGTGTCGGCTTCGATGACCGCGCCGACGTAGTTGATGTTCATGTTGACGGTCATGAACTGGACCTCGGGTCCGTACGCCGACCCGATCGCCGGAACGACCACCGTGTCCATCAGGGTCGCGAGCGCACCGCCGTGCACCGCGCCCGCCGGTTGGTCGAGTTCGGCTCGATAGGGCAGCCGCATCCGGCAGTAGTCGCGCCGGATCTCCTCCACCTCGACGCCGACCAGGGACGGGAAGTAGTTCCGCCCCGGCCATCTCCCGTAGTTCCTCCACGGAGCGAGCTTCTGGTCGGGCAGGGTCTCGAACCGTTCAGCGCGCATTTCGAGACGGTACGCCCCCCGTACACTCCCTCCGTGCCTCGCCGCCTCCCGCTGCTGCCGATCGCGCTCGTGGGCCTGTTCGTGATCGCTGTCACCTGGTGGATCGACGACCGTGGCACCGACGACATCGCAGCAAACGACGGATCGGGCGACCAGGTCGACGTGGCGGCCGACGCCACGACGACCACGACCGAACCCCCGTACGAGGGATGGTCCGATCCGTCGAAGGCCGGGCAACCGTGGCCGGGCGCCTCGGTCGAGGGCCTGCTCACCTTCCGCGGTAATCCGACTCGGAGCTTCTACGGCGCGGGATCCGTACCCAAGACCGAACCCGAGGTCGCCTTCCGCTTCCCTGCGACCGGGGGCATGTGCGGCGAGTCGACCAACCTCGGTACCACCAAGGTCTGGTGTGGCATGGGCTGGACCGGCCAGCCGACGATCTTCGAGCGCGACGGCCGCACGTGGTCGGTCTTCGGTGCCTACGACGGTGCCGTCCACTTCATCGACGCCGACACCGGTGAGCGGATCCTCCCCGATTTCCCGACGGGTGACCTGATCAAGGGCACGGTCACGATCGACCCGGACGGCTTCCCGCTCGTCTACAGCGGGTCCCGCGACAATCGATACCGCGTGCTCTCGATCGAGGGCACCGAACCGGTCGAGCTGTGGTCGATGCACGCCGACGACTTCTCGCCGGTCTTGTGGAACGACGACTGGGACTCGTCAGGGATGATCATCGACGACTATCTCTTCGTCGGTGGTGAGAACAGTCAGTTCGTCATCGTGAAACTCAACCGGGCCTTCGACGCCGTCGGCAAGGTGACGGTCGCTCCCGAGATCGTGTTCAACGTGCCGGCGTGGGACCAGGAGCTGCTGAACGCGCTCGGTGACGAGACGGTGTCGGTCGAGTCGTCCCCGACGGTCGTCGCCAACACCGTGTACTTCGCCAACTCCGGTGGGCTCATCCAGGGCTACGACATCGAAGGCCTGGCGGCCGGAACCACCCCGACACGCAGCTTCCGGTTCTGGACCGGCGATGACACCGACGCCTCGGTCGCTGCTGACTCCGACGGCATGCTCTATGTCGCCAGCGAGTACGAGCGTACTGGCACCGCAGCCAGGTCCGATGTCGTGGGCCAGCTCATGAAGCTCGATCCCACCGTGCCCGAGGGCGAGGACCCCTTGGTGTGGTCGTACAAGGACAACAGCACTCGCCCCGGCGGGATGTGGGCGACGCCGGCGATCGTCGGCGACGTGATCTACGCCGCCACCAACGGCGGACGCCTCCTCGGGATCGACAAGGCAACCGGTCGTGAACTCTGGGCCAAGTCGTTGCCGGGGCCGCTCTGGGGTTCGCCCGTCGTCGTCGACGACGTGCTGCTCATCGGTGACTGCGACGGCTTCTTCCATGCCTACGACGTGTCCGCTCCGGGCGAGGATCCTCCCGTGCTCTGGACCAAGGAACTGGGTGGCTGCATCGAGGCGACGCCTGCGGTGTGGGGCGGGCGGATCCTGATCGGCACTCGCTCCGGCGCGCTCTACTCGCTCGTCGCTCCGACGGCCGACTCGACGTCATCGACGACAGCACCGACCGCCACCGGATGACCGACGTCGTCATCGGCGCGGGCCACAACGGTCTCGTTGCGGCGTGCTACCTCGCGCGGGCGGGCCGCGAGGTGGTCGTCGTCGAGGCACTCGACCGTCCAGGCGGTGGCTCGCGCACCGAGGAGGTCATCCCCGGCTACCGGTTCGATCTCCATTCGGCCGCGCACAACATCATCAACATGACGGCCATCCCCGAGGAACTCGACCTCCGAGCCGCTGGCCTGCGTTACCTCGAGATGGACCCGTTCTCGGTCGCGGTCTTCGACGACGACCGGATCGTGCGCTTCCACCGTTCGGTCGAGGAGACCGTGGCCTCGATTGCTGAGCACGACCCCGATGAGGCCGAGGAGTACCGGGCTTTCGTGCACGCTGGCGACGCGCTGGTCGAGGCGATGCTTCCTGCGATCCGGGGCGAGATCCGTCCGAGGGAACTGCCGCGCCGGGCGTTGGCTGCAGTGCGGGTGCTCCGACGTACCGCGATGACCGACCTGATGGGGCCCTACGGCACGCTCCTGCGGCGGCGGCTGTCGTCTGATCTGACCCGTGGTCCGATCTCCGCCTTCGCCGCACATGCCGGCGTCGGTCCGGGGGAGTCCGGGGCGGCCGCGTTCGCGTTCTGGCAGGCGGCGTATCACCGCTTCGGTCAGTGGCATGGAACCGGCGGCGCCCAGAACCTGACCGATGCCCTCGTCACTCGGCTGCAGTCCCTCGGTGGTGAGCTCCGGTGCTCGGCACAGGTCGAACGCATCGAGCAGCGTGGCGGACGGGTCACCGACGTCGTGCTCGCGGACGGCGAGAGGATCGCGGCCGCCACCGTGATCACGGCCATCGATCCGCAGACGGCGCTGCTCCGCCTCCTCGATCCCCCGCTCGATGGACAGACCGGCCGCGATCTCGCAGCGAGTCGGCGAGGCAACGTGGTCCAGGCGGTCATCCACGTCGCGACCACGCATCTCCCGGCGTACCGCAACGGTCGGCCGGGCGACTGGAACGGTCTGCAGTCCTACGTCGACCACCTCGACGATCTCGAGCAGGCATGGGTGCAGTCTGAGGCAGGCCTCGTTCCCGACGCGTTGCCTTGGTACTCGTTCACCACCAGCGCGATCGACGACACGCTCGCACCCGAGGGTCATCACACCGTCTACCTGGCGTGCCCCGCCGCACCAGCGGTGGTCCGTGACGACGTCGGAGGCTGGGAGGGCGTGGCCGACCGGGTGGTCGACGACGCTCTCGCCACGGTCGAACGCCGAGCGCCTGGGTTCCGAGATTCGATCGTGGGCGTGCAGTCGTGGCTGCCGCACCAGATGATGGCGGCCGAGCACTGGCCCGGCGCCCATCCGATGGTGCTCGACATCTCGCTCGACCAGCTCGGTCCGGGGCGGCCCACGGCTGCCCTCTCCGATCACCGCACTCCGGTCGCCGGGCTCTACGTCTCTGGTGCCGGCACGTACCCGGCCGGCGGCATCTCCGGCACGCCCGGGCGCCGGGCCGCGCAACGCGTCATCGCCGACGGCTGATCCCGGCCGGCCCGACTCCGCCGGTCCCACCGGCGCTTGTCGCCGCTCGCCCGCTCCTTCGTCGCCGGCTCGACCCCGACTCCCGAGCTCGCCAGCGCAACGGGCTGGGGCGGGCCCTACGCTCCGGTCATGGCACGAGAGCGCGAGATGACCTTCGAGCGGCACATGAGCGACAACGAAGCGCTGATGTGGAACCTGGAGAAGGACCCCGCACTCTCGTCGTGGTTCGCGAGCATCACGATCCTCGACACGGTGCCGTCGATCGATCGTCTTCGCTCCCGTCTGGCCGTCGCGGTGGCCGACATCGCGCGGCTGCGCCAACGTGTGGTGCCGAGCGTGGGGCGCCTCTCGCCGCCCATGTGGGCCGACGATCCCGAGTTCGACCTCGACTACCACGTCCGTCGGCTGGCGGTCGCCGCGCCTGGCGGGCCGGACGAACTCCACGAGTTGGCCGCCAACCTCCTGCTCGATCCGTTCGAGCGGACTCGCCCGCTCTGGCAGTTCATCGTCATCGAAGGTCTCGAGGGTGGGAAGGCGGCACTCTTCCAGAAGATGCACCACACCATCACGGACGGCGAGGGCGGCATCCGGCTGGCCGAGAAGTTCACCGACTTCGAGCGCGAGGTGAAGCACGAAGCGCCGCTGATCGAGGTCGAACAACGTCCGATCGGCGAGGACTTCGGCGAGTCGGCGCGCGAGGCCATCGGGCACAACGTCCGACGCGGCTTCGGCGTCACCCAGCGGGTGGTCAAGTCCGTCGTCACCAACCCGGTCGGCACCGCCTCCGGCGTCGGTGCGGTCATGAGCGAGCTCAGCAAGACGCTCGCCCCGTCCACCGACCCGTCCGAGGTCGTCGGCTCACCCCTCTGGAAGACCCGTTCCCTGAAGCGCTGGTACGGCACGATCCAGATCCCTTTCGACGATGCCAAGAAGGCGGGCAAGGGGCTCGGCGGCACGATCAACGACTTCTTCGTCGCCGGTGCACTCGCAGGGTCGGTCGCCTATCACGAGGCTCGGGACTCGGCGCCCAACAAGCTGCGCGTCGCCATGCCGGTCAGTACCAGGAAGGGCGGGTCGGCAGGCGGCAACCAGTTCTCCATCACGACCAATGAGCTGGCGGCGCCGACCGGCGCCGAGGCGGCGTTCGAGGTGGTGCGCGAGGGCCTCGCGGCAGCGAAGACGGGGACGTCGGTCGACGTCCTCGGCAGCCTGTCCATGGTCATCAACCTGCTGCCGACGTCGGTGCTCGCCAAGTTCGCGAAGGACGCTGCGTCGTCGGTCGACTTCACCGTCTCCAATGTCCGCGGCGCGCCGTTCGAGGTCTACATCGCCGGAGCGAAGGTCGAGGCGCTCTATCCGATGGGCCCGATCGCCGCCACGGCGTTCAACCTCTCGATGATGTCGTACGCCGGCATGCTCGACATGGGCCTGGTGATCGACGCCGGCGCCATCGAGGAACCGGCCGAACTCCGCGACCACATCGAAGCTGCGTACCGCGAGCTCATCGAACTGGGAACGTGAGCCGGTTCACCGCGCCGTTGCTCGTCACGCCGATGAGCGATGGACGCACCTGGCTGATCGTCTCCGACGACTTCCGCTACGAGGTCGGCAACGAGGGTTCGGGCGACGAGATCCACGTCCCGCAGTGGATGGCCACCGACTTCGCCAGCGTTCCCCGGCTCGTCTGGTGGTTCGCGGCGCCGTGGGGACGTCATGGACACGCAGCGGTGATCCACGACGCCGGCTACTACCTCCAGACGCGCACACGTCGCCAGTACGACCAGGTCTTCCTCGAGGGGATGCGGGTCCTCGGCACCAACGTGGTCAAGGCCCGTCTCATGTACTCGGCGGTGCGCGCCTTCGGCGGCCTCGCCTGGCGAGCCAACGCGCAACGATCGGCCGAGACACCCGGCTGGAAGATCGCCGACCCGGTCGACCTCGGTCTCCCGGCCGGTGACGCCGCGGTCGAGGTGCTGTGTTCGAACCGGGAACTCGCCCCATCCGTCCGCGACGTCAGCGCCGACGTCCAGAACTGAGATCTCGCGGAAGTGTCACGTGACCCGGAGGGTTTCCATCCCATGCAACTCGAACTGACCGAAGACGCCGCGGCCCTGCTGGCCCGACGTGGGGGCATCCTCACCGTCGACCTGATCCGCCCCACCGGCTGAGGCAAGGTCGCCGAGGTGGCGGTCGCCACCTCAACGAAGCACCGAAAGCTCGACGGGTACCGCAAGCTCCGCCACGGCGACCTGCAGGTACTCATCACGCCCGAGCTGAGTCAGATGGCGCCCACGCTCCGGGTCACCTCACGTCGTTGGATCACGAAAGGATTCCAGGTCGACTTCCCCGGCGCCGCCGACAACTGCGCCATCTGACCCCGACGAGGTATTCAGGTCAGATGCCCAGTTGGCGGGAGGCGAGATCGCGCATGATCTCTTCTGATCCGCCACCGATCGCCTGGACGCGGACCTCGCGGTAGAGGCGTTCGACGGTGTCACCGCGGAGGTAGCTGGCGCCACCGAGGATCTGGGCTGCCTCACGGGCGCAGAACTCGAAGCACAAGGTGGCGTTGACCTTGGCTTCGGCGATCTCGGCGACCGGGTTGTCTCCCTGATTGAGGCGCCAGCTGAGCAGCTCGAGCCACGCCTTCGACGCGTTGATCACGCGGTCCATCTCGGCCAACTTGTGGCGGATGACCTGGTGATCGGCCAAGCGCTTCCCGAAGGTCTCGCGCTCTCGGGCCCACGCCAGGGCTTCGTCGTAACAGACACGACTGAATGCCATGGACTGGATGGCGAGGTCGATGCGCTCGGCGTTGAAGTTGTTGACGATGGCCGAGAAGCCGGCGTTCTCCTCGGTGATGAGGTTGGAGACCGGCACCCGGAGGTCGTCGAAGTAGAGCGTCGCGGTGTCGGACGCCAACCACCCCATCTTGTCGAGCTTGGTGCGATCCAGACCCGGGCGGTCCCCCTCGATGAGCAACATCGAGATGCCGGCCGGACCCTCGCCCCCGGTGCGGACGGCGGTCGAGAAGAAGTCGGCCCGCAGCCCCGAGGTGATGAACGTCTTGGATCCGTTGACCACGAACTCATCGCCCTCGCGCCGGGCGGTGGTCTTGATGCGTGCGACGTCCGACCCGCCGGACGGCTCGGTGATGGCCAGTGCGGCGATCTTCTCACCGCTCATGCAGGGCGCGATCACCCGAGCCTTCATCTCATCGGACCCGAATCGCTGGACCGGCGGGAGACCGATGTAGTTGGAGAAGAACGCGGCGACCACGCCGCCCGAGCCGCTGCGACACAGCTCCTCCATGAGGACCATGCGCATGATCGCGTCGCGCTGGCCGTGGCCGCCGTACTCCTCGTCGAAACCGTCTCCGAAGAGGCCGATGGCGCCGGCCCGGTTGTAGAGATCTCGCGGGATCTCACCCGCCAGATCCCACTCGTGGACGTTGGGTGTGATCTCTTTCTCGGTGAACTGCCGAACGACCTCGCGGTAGGCCCGGTGGTCGTCGTCGTAGAAGGGGCTCGAGACGGTGGTCATCGCCCCGAGCCTTTCACACGATCACTCGCCGCCGCCCTTGCGGTACGTCGTCGGGCGCCATGGATTGGCTGTTGCCGAGGCGGCGTTGCCCTGCTCGGTCAGGGCGTCCCGCTCCAACATGTCGCATGCGGCCTGGTCGCCGACCCACCGACCCGCTGATCAGGCGTCGTGGCGAAGTCGTCCGGCGGCGCGCTCGTCGACGATGCGGTCGACGACTCCGTCGACGTCCGGTGGCGGGTCCACGAGGACGTGCCGCGAGTCGATCTCGGCTGCTGCGAACTCGTGATGCATCTTCCGGGTGCCGGCTTCGTCGTCGAACCCGTGGCCGACTCGAGTCCTCACCCGGTCGAGGCAGCACTCGACGTCGGGGAGGAGGATCACGTAGTCGACGTGATCGATCTCGGCAGATCGCATGAACGTCGGCAGCAACCACGGACCGACGATGCCGTTGAACACCGTCTCGTACGTGGCAGCGAGCCGGCCGGTGGCGCGAGCGATCGCCTCGGTCACGACGGTGTTCTGAAGATCCGACTCGGGAAGCCAGGGAGCGGTTGCGCCGCGCCGCAACATCCCGAAGAAGTCGTCACCTTCGACCAGGGCGCTTGGATCGAGACGATCGACCAGCACCTCGGAGACGGTCGACTTCCCCGCGCCGGGAGGCCCGGTGACGATCAGCAGTGAGCCCATGGAGGGCCAAGGTTATGGATCAGTGGTCGTGGTCGGGGTGGCCGTCGTCGGCCGCTGCCCCGTCGGCCGCAGCTTCGTCTTGCGGCGCATCGGCGTCGTGGTCGCCGTGGCTGCAGCCCGATCCGTGCGAACCCTCGATGCCAGCGAACGGCCCACACTCGTGCTCCATCATCCACACATGGATCATCGGCTGCGTTGCGCGGAACTCGCCACGCACGCACGAGCCCGTGGCGTTGGTGGTGCCGACCACTCGACTGCCCTCCCAGCACAGGTTCTGGTGATCGTGCCAAGGCGTGAGGTCGCCGGCGATGTCGGGAGCGTCCTCCATCGTGAAGCCGAAGGGGAGCAGGTACATGGCGGAGGCCACTTCCTTGGTCCCGTCGGGGTTGACCTTGAGCACGATCGACTCGATGCCGTTGGGGTCGAGGTAGGCGGGGTCGGCGATGAGGCCCACATGGATGTAGTGCTCCCAGCCGGTGCCGCCGTCACCGATCGAGACGTAGCCCGCGGCCTGTAGAGCAGCCTCGTCGGGGAAGGCCTTCATCGCCTCGGTCGTCTCGACCAGGAGCTTCTCGGCGGCGTCGCGTTGTCCCGGCGTCTCGGCGGTGTCGAGCCAGGACGCGAACTCGGCCGGGTAGCCCAACTCGGCGGAGGTCGGGATCACGTCGTCTGTGTCGGCGGGGGCATCGTCGTGCCCATCGTCGTGGCCGTCGTGGGTTCCCGTGTCCTCGCCAGCTGCGACCTCGGCGGTGTCGTCGTGTTCGTGCGAGCTGTGGTCGTGTTCCGTTGCCATGGCCGGGACCACCGCGACGAGCATCGCGGCGGCCAACACGGGCACGAATGGGCGGGGGAGCGCTCGAGCGCCCCGGTCGAGGAGCGACACGCCGGCAGCGAGGACGGCAACAACCTCGAGCCCGACCGCCAGACCGTCCTGGAGTCCGAGCGTCTGTGCCCCGTCGAGACCGTCGACGAAGGAGATGCCGACCGTCCGGGCCGCGAGCCAGGTGCCGAGCGCGACCATCTGCAGTGCGATGCCGACGAACACGATGGCCCGATCGTCACGGGTGACGACGAGCGCTGCCCACCCGAGTTGCGCGATGGCCGTCAGACCGAAGAGCACTGCGAGGGTGCCGAGTTCGGCATGGGACCCCGCGGCGGAAGCGTGGACGAGGCCGGCGACAGCGGAAGCCGCCGCGGCGAGGAGGAGTACAGGTGACTTGGCGGGGTTCATCAAACTCTCGTGACGTCGGTCGGCGGTGTGGAACCAAGGTACGCCGGACTTGACCCGCGGGTCACCTGGCGGTTTGCCCGTTTTGCGAGGGAATCGACCGGTTGTGAGGCAACAGCCGACGACGTCAGACGATGATCTCGCTCTTCGTCTTGCCTTTGCTGGCCCAGTGCGAGTCGGTACGTCCGAGTCGGAAGGCCTCCGGCTTCTGGTCGTCGCCGAGCAGATCGGTCTCGAGCCAGAGACGCTTGAGGTGACGGATCTTCCCGGTGTCGCGGTCGTCGGCGTAGCCCTTGCGTGCGTGGAGCACGTGGTAGTTGTTCACGAATTGCATGTCGCCGGGCCGTAGCGCCATCGACACGTGGTGGT
>JBBSLH010000143.1:0-10282 GCA_038255425.1 Acidimicrobiales bacterium | reverse complement strand
GGGGTCGACCGCGGACGTCGTCCGACCGTTCCGGAAGGTACAGGCGCCGAGGTAGCCCGCCGCCCGCACGGCGTCACGGACGCGTTCGTCGTGGTGCCCCGACGGATAGGCGAGCAGCGTCACGTCGCCGCCGGTCCACTCGGCCAGGGTCGACCTCGAACGACCCAGCTCGTCGGCGAGTTCGTCGTCCGACAGCGAAGGGAGCGAGCGGTGGGTGCAGGTGTGCGATCCGATCTCCACCACGGGGGACGACGCCAACGCGCCCACCTCGTCGGGGGACATCGTGCGGGGAGCGCCGGGCCACCAGCGAGGCGACACGCCGGCGTCGGTGGTGACCACGAAGACCGTGGCGGGCACATCGAGGGCTTCGAGGATCTCCAGCGCGCTTCCCGCCAGCTCGGCGAATCCGTCGTCGAAGGTGACGACGGCGAGACCGTCGACCGGACGACCATCGCGCAGACGGTCGGTCAGTTCCCGCAATGACGTGAAGTCCATCCCGATGCGGCGGACCTGCTCGAGCTGTCGACGGAAGGCCGCTGGCGTCACGTGGTACTGCGACGCGTGGGCATGGACCCCGTGGTAGCCGAGCACGACGGCGCCTGGCGGTCCGGCGCGGCCGAGCAGTGTCGATGCGGCACCCCACGCCAGTGCACCGAGGTCACGAACCCGTGCGAGCATCGCAGCACAGTACCCGCGACCGGAGCGATCTGCCCCGACGGCTACCGTGATCCGGCGATGCTCGCCGCCGAGGAGACCCGTCGGGACGTCGCGCTCGGATTCGGCGCCTTCGCCGCCGCGAACCTTGCCGTCGTCGGCCTCCTGGCGATGGGTGTTCCGGCCACCTCGATCCTCGCGGCCGTCGTGGGCGTGGCCGCCGCGCTCGTCGTGGTCGCTCGTCCTCAACGCGGGATCATCATCCTCGTCGCGGTCCTGCCATACGACGGCCTCCTGGCCATCGCGCCGCTTCCCGAACTCGTCGCCGGGTGGAAGGAGGGCCTCGTCGTGCTCACGGTCGCCGCCGCGGTGATCGCTCCCGGAACGGTTCGAGCGCCGACGCGACGAGCGCTGCCGAGCTGGGTGGCGCCGGTCGCCGCACTCGCCTTGCTGGCGGTGATCGACGTCGTCCGGCGCGGCCAGTTCGAGGGGCTCTACGGCCTGAAGATCCTGCTCTTCTTCACCCTGGCCGCCTTCGCCCTCTGGCGCTGCCCCCTGGGTCGCCACGAACGCGACCGGCTCGTCGGAAGCCTCATGGTCAACGGCGTCGTCGTGGCGTGCTGGGGGCTGGTCCAGCAGGCGATCGGACCCGAGACGCTGAACGCATGGGGCTACGAGTACAACACGGCCATCCGGTTCTCCGGCAGTTTCCTCCGGTCGTTCTCGACCTTCGAGGAACCGTTCGGCTACGCCTACTTCCTGCTGGTCGTGCTCGCGGTCGGCATCCCGGTGGCCTTGGCAGACCGCCGACGTCCGCGCAACCGGCTGTTCCTGTGGTTGGTCCCGATCGTGGTCATGGGGATGGCGGCGTCCGTCGTCCGCGGCGGCCTGCTCGGTCTGGCGGTCGTGATCGCGTACCTGGGCTTCCGGGCAGCGACACCTCGACGGGCGCTCCTCGTGGCGTTTCCCCTCGCCCTCGCCGCCATCTTGCTCGTGCCGTCCTCGGTCTCGGAGGCCGCCCTGTCGTCGTCGAGCACGGGCGAACGGACCTCGGGCTGGACGGCGATCCTCCCCGAGGTCGCCGATCGTCCGTTCGGCGCTGGGTTGGGAAGTGCTGGCGCTGCGGCCGAGAAGGTGGCGACGTTGAGCGACTCCACCGAGAGCACCTACCAACCCGACAATCAGTACGTGCTGCTCGCCTACGAGCTCGGGCCCATCGCCACCTGGTTGCAGCTCCTCCTGGTGATCACGGCGTACGGCGCCGCCCGCACTGCGGCGAGAGCGACCAGCGGGTCCGATCGCGCCCTGGCCGACGGCGTCGCCGCGCTCACCCTCGCGGCCGGCACCGTCTCGCTGATCTCCACCTTCTTCGAGATCTTTCCGGCCGACGCACTCTGGTGGATCCTCATCGCGATCGTCGCCACCTTGGGGGTGCCGTCGACCTCCGACACCGACGATGCTCCACGTGACGACTCGTCGGCCCTCCGGCCGACCCGATGACGCGCAAACTCCTCGCGACGGTCATCGTCGCTCTGCTCGTCACCGCCTGCGGATCGGGCGGCCGCGGTGACGGCGGCGTCGCCGGAGATCAGTCCGCGGGGAGCGGGGTCCCGGACGGGCCTCTGCCCACAGAACTGGGCGTCAGTCCTGGTGCCGAGTTGTTGTCGATGACGAGCACCGAACTGGACGAGACGCTGGCGACCATCGCCTCGACCGGTGCCCGCTGGATCCGTGTCGACATCCCCTGGCCATCGGTCCAGCCGACAGCCGAGCAGTGGATCTGGGACGATCAGGACCGGGTCGTCGCCGCGATCGGCGACCACGATCTCGACATCCTCGTGGTCGCCGGGTACCGCCCGGACTGGGCAGTGGAAGCAGACGGCACCGTCGATGCCGACGCGTACGGACGCTTCGTCGAGCAGGCCGCCGAACGCTACGGCGACGTCGTCGACGTCTGGGAACTGTGGAACGAACCCAACCTGGCCAAAGCCTGGGGCGACGACGCCGACCCGGCCGACTACGCCGACGTCCTCCGCTCCGGCCACGAAGCGGTGCGGGCGACGGATCCCAGCGCCACCGTCCTCACCGGTGGACTCGCTCCGGCCACCAACGACGGTGGGAACATGGCCCCTGTCCGGTTCCTCTCGGAGGTCTACGACAACGGCGCAGCCGGAACATTCGACGCCGTCGCCATGCATCCGTACGGGTACCCGGCCCTGCCCACCGACCGCTCGACCTCGCGGTGGAACACCTGGTTCCGGCTGGCGGACGTCCGAACGCTGCTCGACGAGCACGGAGACGGCGAACTCGAGCTCTGGATCACCGAGTTCGGCGCGCCCACCGGCGATGCCGACAACGCGGTCGACGAGGCGAGACAGGCCAAGATCATCGCCGAGGGCATCGCCTCGTGGCGGGAGATCCCGTGGGCCGGACCGCTGTTCGTCTACTCGATCCGTGATCGCGGCACCGATCTGGCCGACAGCGAGGAGAACTTCGGTTTGCTCCACGTCGACGGCAGCGAGAAGCCTGCGCTGATGGAGTTCATCGACGCTGCCGCAGAGTTGTCCGAGGAGTGACGACGCCACGCAAGGTCGTCGTCTTGTCGCACACGGGACTGCGCTCTGGCGCCGAATCGGTGCTCCTGCGGAACATGGGCTGGCTCCACGACGCCGGCGCCGAAGTCGAGCTGCTCACCAGTCCCGGCCCACTCGCCGAAGCAGCCCGCGAACGTGCGATCACGACCACGGCCACACCGAACCTCAAGCTCCCCGCGCTGCCCCGACCCCTCGCCGTGATCGTCACCGCCATCCGCGGCGTGATCGCCGGGATCCTGCTCCGCCGTCGGGCGCGAGGCGCCGACCTGGTACTGCTCAACGGCTTGCTCGGCCTTCCTGCACTCTGGGTCGCACGCCGTCTCCGGCTCCGGGTGCCGGCGATCTGGGTCGTGCACGACGTCATCCACCGTCGGGACTGGCTGTTGCTGTTGCGACTCGTCGGGCCCAGCGCCGACCGCGCCATCGCGGTCTCTGATGCCGCCGGGCGTCCGCTCGTCGACCTCGGCCTCCCGGTGCAGACCGTGCCCAACGGCACCGGATGGCCCGTCGATCCGCGGCCCGAGGGTGCGAACGACCCGCTCGTCATCGGGTGTGCGGGACTGCTGACCCCGTGGAAGGGCCAGAACGTGCTGCTCGACGCGGTGGCACCCATACCCAACGTGCGGGTACAGCTGGCCGGCGGATCGTTCCCGAAGGATTCCGAGTACGCCGAGCGCCTGCGAAATCGGGCCGCCGAGCCCGATCTGCGCGGCCGCGTCGACTTCCTCGGCCAGGTGTCCGACCCGCTCGCCACCATGCGGGAGTGGGACATCGGCGTCAGCCCGTCGGTCGACCCCGAAGCCGGCCCCCTCGCGCTGCTCGAGTACCTCAGCGTGGCGCTCCCGGTGGTCGCGACCGACCACGGGGGAACCAGCGAGCTCCTCGCCGCCGCCCCGATCGGGCTGGCGGTACGTCCCCGGGACGTCGCCGGCCTGCGCCAAGCCATCGAGACCCTCGTCGAGGACCCGGCGCTACGACGCTCGATGGGTACCAGGGGGCGCACCGTGATCCAGGGTCGCTACACGCTGGACCACCAGCGCGAGGAGTTCCTCGCCGTGATCAGCGACGTGCTCGATGCCGATCCCGGGGCCACGCCTCGGTGAGGACGTCGACCAGGCTCGCCGTCGTGGTTCGAGCGTCGAATCGCTCGGCGAAGCGGGCCTGACCCGCAGCGCCCATCGCTTCGGTCGCGTCCGCGTCGGCGACGAGCCGGGTCATGGCCGTGAACAGGGCGTCGTCGTCACCTGGCGGGATCACCAGTCCGGTCCGCTCGTGCTCGACGAATTCGGTGACCGCGCCGATGTCGGTCGCCAGCACCGCAGCACCATGGGCCATGCCTTCGAGCAGCGCGTAGCTCGCCTTGTCGATGTCGCTGGGCAGCGCCAACACGCTGGTCGTTGCGAGGACCTCGCTCAGCCGCGGGTCGCCCGGCCCGATGTCGTCGATCACCGTCAGGCCCGGCTGCGGCTCGACCGGCTCCGGGGTGATCATGGTGAGTTGGGCCGGATGCGCGAGCCGGGCGAAGGCGTCGAGCAGGCGGTGGCCCCCCTTGCGTGCGAGCGAAGTCCCCACGAAGGTGATGCGGGGCACGTCCGGTGGCATACGCGGCGGCATGTCCGGCGGCATGATCCCGAACGGGATGACCGGGATGTCGCGGAGCCCGTAGTCGTCCTCCAGCGATCGGGCGATCCACGCCGACTGCGCGACGACACGCGAGGCCGACGCGAACACGCGGTCCTCGAACCGCCGGGTCAGCGAGATCGTCGCGTCGGTGTAGCGCCCCGGATCTCGATACGGGAGGGTCCGGCCGTTCACCTCGTTCGTGCTGTCGGTCGACACGACGGTGGGGATCGATGCCAGCAGCGGTGCCGAGAGCAGCGCGGCGTTCTGGCTGTAGACGTGGACGACGTCGACTCCCTCGAGACGCTTCTCCAGTCGCCGCCGCACCCAGTTCGCGGCGGCCAGTTGGGACCGGAGCGGTTGGAGATCGGCATCGAGGCGGGCGAGTCCGGGTACGGGCACGGACACTGACCGCCGCCACAACCCCGGTGCGGGCACCTCGAAGAAGTCGGCATCGACGTCGTCGTGCTCGAGGAGCGCTCGACGCAGATGCAGATGCAGGGTGCGGTGTCCACCCAAGTTCTCATTGACGAAAAGGACCCGCACCCGTGCTCCGATCACTACCCAAAGTAGCCAAAACTGCCACCAAACGCCTCCGAAACCTCACTCCGAGTAACAATACGCCCAAACGGTGACCTCGCACCGTAGACATTCCTGTAAATCCAATTACCTTGAGTGAACAGCCGCACGTTCCGTCGTCACAAGCTGAGGAAGCGACCGCCCCGATGTCCAACTCCACCGCAACGCTCGCCGCCAGTTTCCGCGACGTTGGCACAAACGGTACTCACCGCGCGGACAATGCACTGCGAGTGGTTCCCGTCGCGGATTCGGCAGCCCCCACCGACCACCGGGCCATGCGACGCCGGGAACGAGCGGTCACCGCGCTCGGCGATCTGCTCGCCGTCTCGGTCCCGCTCCTCCTCGCCCACACGACCCCCGCAGGCGCCGTGTTCGCTGGACTGTCCTTCGTCCTGCTGCGGTCGATCACCGGTGACCGCCGTCGGCTCGCGTTGTCGGTCACCGCCGACGCCGACCGCATGGCCAAGGCCATCGGAATCGCCACCACCGCCGCCTTCATCGTCGCCGAGCTCGGCGACCTCGGGCCGGTGAACCTCGCGCAGATCGTCGGAACCGCAGCCGCCATGCCCCTGATCCGGTTGGTCTCCAACGCCGAGATCCGTCGATCACGACGCGTGACTGCCGGCGTTCGCACCCTGATCATCGGCGGCGGCGCCATGGGCACCGACCTGTACGACCGCCTCCGCGAGCACAGCGAGTTCGGGTTGCACCCGGTCGGCATCCTCGACGACGTGGCAATGGACGATCGCGTCATCGGCGGGATCCACTCGGTCCATCGTCTCGTCGAGTCCCAGGACATCGGGTGCGTGATCATCGCCTTCGGTCCTGGTCGCGACGCCGATCTGGTCCCTGTGGTCCGCGACGCCGTCATGCTCGACACCGACGTCTACGTCGTGCCCCGTTTCTTCGACGTCGGCGTGCTCCCCGGCGGTCCCCAGATCGAAAGCCTCTGGGGTGTGCCCGTCTACCGAGTCCGGCGTGCCGCCCATCTCCGCGGCAGCTGGCGCATGAAGCGGGTCTTCGACCTGCTGGTCACCGTGACCGCCCTGGTCCTGCTCTCCCCGATCCTGGGTGCCGTCGCACTCGCCGTCCGGGCGTCGAGCCCCGGACCGATCCTGTTCCGTCAGACCCGTGTCGGGCAGCACGGCCACTCCTTCGACATGCTCAAGTTCCGCAGCATGCGGGTCAACGACGACTCCGACACCCAGTGGTCCGTCGCCAACGACGACCGACTCACACCCATCGGCGCATGGCTCCGGCGTCTGAGCATCGACGAGCTGCCCCAACTCTGGAACGTGGTGCGCGGCGACATGTCGATCGTCGGCCCTCGACCCGAACGCCCCTACTTCGTGCAGCGCTACGCCGACGACATCGACGGCTACAGCGACCGTCATCGCCTGCCGGTGGGTCTGACCGGACTCGCACAGGTGAACGGGCTCCGAGGCGACACGTCGATCGTCGACCGTGCCCGCCTCGACAACCAGTACGTCGAACACTGGACGCCGCTGCTCGATCTCACCGTGGTTGCCCGTACTGTCAAGGCCGTTGTCACTCACGCTCGCCTCGACGACGACTGACCCCACCACGTAGTGCGGCTGTTCGACCGACTGCGTCGACGCACGCGCGCACCAGCTGCCAGCGAATCCCGACCTGCTGCTGACCCCCGCCCTGGCGCCGCCGACGATCGCGCTGTCACCGGAGCAGCGCTCCTGTCGGCCGGCCAGATCATCTCCAGTGGTCTCTCGTACGTCGGCACGGCGGTCATCGCCCGCTCGATCGGGCCGGAGGGGTGGGGTGGATTCACCCTCGTCCTGAGCCTCGCCACCCTGACCAGCATCATCTTCGACCTCCAGGTCGGGCGGCGGGTCCTGCGCGACCTCCTCGATGGGGACAGGAGCGACGACGGCAGGACCATGGGGTCGTTGGTCGTCCTGCGATCCTTGACCGGCGTCGCGGCCGGTGCTGTGGTGTTCGGGTTCCTCGCCGTCGGCGGCTACCCGAACGAGGTGGTCCACGCCGGCGGCGTCGTCGTCGCCATCTTGGTGATCGCCTCGGCCGGCAGCGCCGTCGGCATCTACTTCCAGGCCCGCATCGAGCTGCGCCCCGTGGCCATCGCGCTGGTCATCTCGCGGCTCGTCTTCGTCGCTTTCGTGATCGGCTTCATCGCCGCCGGGGTCCGCTCGATCGCGTTGCTTCTCCTGTGCACCGTGGGCATGGAGCTGGTGAGCCTGGGCGTCAAGGCGTACTACGCGCGGCGACTGATCCGTTTCGAGTTCGTGATCGAGCCGGCCCGCTGGTGGCACTGGGGACGTGAGTCGGCGATGGTCGCCGCCGGTGCCGCCGT
This sequence comes from Acidimicrobiales bacterium, assembly GCA_038255425.1. Taxonomy (GTDB): domain Bacteria; phylum Actinomycetota; class Acidimicrobiia; order Acidimicrobiales; family Salinilacustritrichaceae; genus Salinilacustrithrix. The sequence goes on along the minus strand of JBBSLH010000143.1, from coordinate 2,491 downwards.
GGGCTCCCTCGCGTATCGCATCGACGCCGTCCTCCTGTCCCAGCAGGACACCCTCGCCTCCGTTGGCCAGTACGGGGTCGCGTACAAGTTCGCCGACCTGCTCGAGCCGGTCGCATCAGCGATGGCCGCACCCCTGCTCACGCTGCTCGTCGCGGCATGGCCCCACCGTCCCGATCGCTTCCGCGATGCATTCCAGGGTGCATTCACCCTCTTCGCCGTGGTCGCAGCGATCCCGATCGGGCTGATGCTGATCTTCGCGGAGCCGGTGACCACCATGCTCTACGGGCAGGACTTCGCGGAGAGCGCCACCGCCGGGAAGATCCTGGTCGCAGCCGTCGGCATGTCGTTCTTCCGGCGCCTCGCCGTCAGCGCGCTCATCGCGGTCGAACGACACCGCGTCTACCTCCTGGCGTCGTCGGTGGGCCTGGTGCTCAACGTGGTGCTCAACTTGATCTTCATCCCGACGTACTCCTACGAGGGAGCGGCGTCCACCACGCTCGCCACCGAGATCCTGCAGCTCATGGTCCTCTACGGCGGCCTTCGGGCCCTGGGCGATGCCACCCGCATCGACTGGCGGTCGTGTCGGGCCGTGCTGGTCGCCGCGCCGGCGATGCTGGTGTCCGGCGTTGTCCTCGACCGCATCCTGCCGTGGCCGGTGGCCGCGATCGGGGCGCTGCTCGCCTACGTCAGCGCCATCCACCTCGTGGGGCTCGGGCGCCCCGGAGGACTCCGCGCGGTGCCGGGACTGCTCGCCGCCTCGACCGACACGGACGGATCAGGCGATCCCGGCGACCTCGACCCCAACGGTCCGGTAGACGTCGATGGTGCGACGGGCGGTCTCGCCCCAGGTGAGGTCGCCGATCCGCTGGTGACCAGCGGCGATCCGCTCGGCTCGGGCGATCGGATCTCGCGCGATGCCGCCGAGCGCCTCGGCCCAAGCCCCGACGTCACCGACGGGGACGAGGACGGCGCCGTCGGCAAGGACCTCGGGTAGCGAGCTGCTGGACGCGGCCACGACGGGTGCACCCGCCGCCATCGCCTCGAGTGGTGGGAGACCGAATCCCTCGTAGCGCGACGGGTACCCGACCACGGCCGACGCCGCGTACAACAGCGGCAGGTCGTCAGCGTCGACGTACCCGAGGCCCAGAACACCCAGGCGACGGCCTGCGTCGACGGTTCCGGGTCCGGCGAGGACGAGCGGGAGGCCGGCACGATCACAGGCCTCGGCCAGGGTCGGCACGTCCTTGCGCGGATCCACCGAGCCGACATGGACGACGAACTGGTCCGGCAGACCGAGGCGCGTCCGGAAACGGGCCAGGGCGTCGTCGTCTGGTGGTGTTCGACGCGGGGGAGCGCCTTCGAGGACCACCGTGGCGTCGATGCCGAAGTGCTCATGGATCCGCTCGGCGGTGAAGGAGCTGACGGCGATGACCGCGTCGGCGCGACGAAGGGCCTGGCCGACCAGGAGTCGCTCGCCCCGGGATCGGAACCGGGTGAATGTCCATGGCACGTCGAAGACCGACAGGTCGTGCACGGTCGAGACCGTCGGCGCACCAGGTCGCAGCGGGAGATCGACGTCGAGACCATGGATCAGGTCGGTCGCACCCACGGGGCGCAGCGAAGTCAGGGCTCGGCGCACACCGTCCGACCGCGGTCGCACGATCGCGTCGATCCCTGCGGGCAGCAGGGCAGCGGCATCCGATTGCACAACTGCGGCCATGACCTCCGTCGTGACGGAGCGCAATGCCGCGAGCACCTCGCTGATGTAGGTCTGGACCCCGGTTCCTGACGGACGGAGCGCGAGCGCATTGAAGGTGAGGCGGGTCACCGTCGGGCGAGCCGTCGGTGCACGCGCTGGTCCACGGACCCGCTCAGTCGTCGGGGTGGATCACGACGTGGCGACGTCGGTCTTCGCCGCGGCTCGAGGTGTAGATGCCGTCGATCTCGTTGACCGCATCGTGCACGATCTTGCGGTCGGGCGGCGACATCGGTTCGAGGGCAACGGCGTCCCCGCTGTCGAGGACCTTCTCGGCAACCTGCGCGACGAAGCGCTCGAGTGCCTCTTTGCGGCGCGCCCGGTAACCGGCCACATCGACGCGGAGGCGTCCTTCGAGCCGGCCGGAGTGCTGCTGGGCCACGGCGGTGCGGGTGAGCTCGGAGATCGACGACAGGGTGTTGCCGCGTTGGCCGACGAGGAGGCCGAGGTCGTCGCCCTCGACGCGGATCTCGACCGCGTCGGCGTCAGCGAGGTGCTCGGACTCGACGGAGGCCTCGGCGCCGAAGGCCTCGACGAGGCCCTTCACGAAATCGACCGCAGTGGGCTCTTGCTCGATGAGGGGGATGTCGCTCATGGGTGCTCCTCCCGACCCGGACGTGCGGGTCGTGTTCGGTGGTTCAGATCGTGGCGGCTTCTCGGCCACCGGGGACTCCGTGGCCGCAGGGGCCGTCTCTGTGACCGCAGGGGCCCTCTCCGTGGCCGCAGGGGCCCTCT
>JBBSLH010000142.1:0-10317 GCA_038255425.1 Acidimicrobiales bacterium | reverse complement strand
TGGTGATGTTGTTCCCATCGACCCGCTCCGACAACACGCGCGAGATCGCCGCCGTCAACGTCGTCTTCCCGTGGTCGATGTGACCCATCGTCCCGATGTTCACATGGGGCTTGGACCGGTCGAACTTCTCCTTGGCCATGGTGGCGCCTCTTTCTTGGTGTTTCTGATTTCAGAATGGGATGGACTCGAACTTGGCGTGGGAAGACGAAAGACGGAGTCTTTCGTCAGGAAACCGGCGATCCCCAAGGGGATCGACAGCTTCACTCGCCACGGATGCGCTTGACGATCTCTTCCTGCACGTTGGCGGGGCACTGCTGGTACGACTCGAAGAACATCGAGTAGTTGGCACGGCCCTGGGTCTTGGAACGAAGGTCTCCGACATAGCCGAACATCTCCGACAGCGGGACCTCGGCGTTGATGACCTGCGCGAGACCGCGCTGACTCATGGCACCGACCTGTCCACGGCGGGAGTTGAGATCGCCGATCACGTCGCCCATGTAGTCCTCGGGGGTGACGACCTCGACCCGCATGATCGGCTCGAGGATGACGGGCTTGGCCTTGCGAGCCGCCTCCTTGTACGCCATCGTGCCGGCGATCTTGAATGCCATCTCCGAGGAGTCGACGTCGTGGAACTTGCCGTCCACGAGGATCGCTCGTACGTCCACGGTGGGGAAGCCGGCGAGCACGCCCGACGCAAGGCTGGCCTGGATACCGGCGTCGACCGAGGGGATGTACTCCTTGGGGATCTTGCCGCCGGAGATCTGGTCGAGGAACTCGTAGCCGCCACCGGGGCCCGTGGGTTCGAGCGTGATCTGGACCTCGGCGTACTGGCCCGAGCCACCCGTCTGCTTCTTGTGGGTGTACTTGTGCTTCTCGACCGTCTTGGTGATGGTCTCGCGGTAGGCGACCTGGGGCTTGCCGACCGACGCATCGACGCGGAACTCGCGCAGCATCCGGTCGACGAGGACCTCGAGGTGCAACTCGCCCATACCCGAGATGATGGTCTGGCCGGTCTCTTCGTCGGACTGGACCACGAACGTCGGGTCCTCTTCGGCGAGCGACTGGAGGGCCTTGCCCATCTTCTCCTGGTCGGCCTTGGTCTTGGGCTCCACCGCGACGTGGATCACCGGCGCCGGGAAGGTGAGCGACTCGAGCACGATCGGGTGATTCGGGTCGCAGATCGTGTCGCCGGTCTTGGTGTTCTTCATGCCGATGCCGGCAACGATCTCGCCGGAGTAGATCTGCTCGCGATCCTCGCGGGTGTTGGCGTGCATCTGCAGCAGGCGACCGAGGCGCTCCTTGTTTCCGGAGCGCACGTTGAGCACCGTGTCGCCCTTGCCGAGCGAGCCGGAGTAGACGCGGAGGAAGGTGAGCTTGCCGACGTGTGGGTCGGTCATGATCTTGAAGGCGAGGGCCGCGAACGGCGCCTCGTCGGTGAGCTCGCGGGTGAGCTTCTCGTCTTCCTTCACGGTCATCCCGTTGACCGGCGGGAGGTCGGCCGGGCTCGGGAGGTACTTGACCACGGCGTCGAGCAGGGGCTGGACGCCCTTGTTCTTGAACGCACTGCCGAGGAGCACCGGCACGATCTCGTTGGCGATGGTGGCGCGGCGGAGGCCGGCGTGCAGCTCCTCTTCGGAGATGTCTTCCTCGTTGAGGAACTTCTCCATGAGGGCTTCGTCGGCAGACGCGACGGCTTCGACCAGCTCGGCCCGCCATTCGACGGCCTTTTCCTGAAGGTCTTCGGGGATGTCGAGGACGTCCCACTTGGCGCCGAGCTCCTCGTCCTGCCAGACGAGCGCCTTCATCGTGATGAGGTCGACGACGCCAGAGAAGTCGCCCTCGTAGCCGATCGGGAGCTGGAGGACGGCGGTGTTGGCACCGAGACGGTCCTTGATGGAATCGAGCGCGTCGTAGAAGTTGGCGCCGAGACGGTCCATCTTGTTGACGAAGCACATGCGCGGGACGCCGTACTTGTTGGCCTGGCCCCACACGGTCTCGGTCTGGGGCTCGACGCCAGCGACGCCGTCGAAGACAGCGACCGCTCCGTCGAGCACGCGGAGCGAACGCTCGACCTCGACGGTGAAGTCGACGTGGCCGGGCGTGTCGATGATGTTGATGGTGTGGCCGTCCCACATGCAGGTGGTGGCAGCGGAGGTGATGGTGATGCCCCGCTCCTGTTCCTGCTCCATCCAGTCCATGGTGGCGCCGCCCTCGTGGACCTCGCCGATCTTGTAGTTGCGACCGGTGTAGTAGAGGATCCGCTCGGTGGTCGTGGTCTTGCCCGCGTCGATGTGGGCCATGATCCCGATGTTGCGGAACCTGTTGATCGGGTTGCTGCGGTTTTCAGCCATGAAAGGTGTCTCTCAGATGGAAACGACCGGGCCATCCTCGTGGAGGACCCGGTCGGTCGGGGCCGGGTCCCATGTCGTAGGGGACGGCCCGTGGGGGTGAGTACGGGCGGGCGCTACCAGCGGTAGTGGGCGAAGGCCTTGTTGGAGTCAGCCATCTTGTGCATGTCTTCGCGACGCTTGACAGATGCACCGAGACCGTTGGACGCGTCCAGGATCTCGTTGGCGAGGCGTTCGGCCATGGACCGCTCGCGGCGGGCGCGTGAGTAGGTCACGATCCAGCGGATGGCGAGCGTGTTGGCGCGGCGGGGCCGGACTTCGATGGGCACCTGGTAGGTGGCGCCACCGACTCGACGGCTCTTGACCTCGAGCTGGGGCTTGACGTTCTCGATGGCGCGCTTGAGCGTCGACAACGGCTCGGCGCCGGTCTTGGTCTCGACCGTGGCCATGGCGGTGTTGATGATCTTCTCGGCGGTCGAGCGCTTGCCCGACTGCAGGATCTTGTTGGTGATCTGGGTGACGAGCGTCGACTGGTAGATGGCGTCGGGCTTGACTTCGCGCCGTGGCGCCGGTCCCTTGCGAGGCATTACGCGTCCTTCTTGGCGCCGTAGCGACTACGGGCCTGCTTGCGGTCACGGACGCCCGACGTGTCGAGCGAGCCGCGAATGATCTTGTAGCGGACGCCCGGGACGTCCTTCACACGGCCACCACGCACGAGCACGATGGAGTGCTCCTGGAGGTTGTGGCCTTCACCGGGGATGTACGCCGTGACCTCGATGCCGGAGGTGAGCCGAACACGGGCCACCTTGCGGAGCGCCGAGTTGGGCTTCTTCGGGGTGACGGTGAAGACACGCGTGCAGACGCCGCGACGCTGCGGAGCGCCCTTCAATGCGGGCGTCTTGGCCTTGGCCATCTTGGACTGCCGACCCTTGCGGACCAGCTGTTGAATCGTTGGCACGGATGTCCTCTGCGAGCGAATGTCGAATAAACGGATGCGATCTAGACGGGCCAACGCGCACGCACAAAAGGGCGCGCATGGCCGACGGGACATGCTACGGGTCACGTTCCTGGGCGCACAACCTGGCGGTCAAGCGTTGGCGGCATCTTTGGTCGAACCACGCTGGAGACCGAGGAGCACGCCCAAGGCGGCGAGGCTGAGAAGCGCGCCGATCTCGACTGCCCGCGCCTGGTTCGCTGCATCGTTCCAGACCGGTTCGGTCCAGCCGAACACACTGCCGGTCCGGCTCAGGATCAGCGTGGCCAGCGAGCCGACCTGGAAGGCAACGGTCCCGGCGACGACGAGCCACAGCAGCTTCGGCAGCCGCCACGCGGCAACGCCGAGGGCGACGACGGCGAGGACCGAGACCGCCACGTTGACCGGGAATCCGACCTGCACGACCTCGACCCCAGGGGTCTCCGACGGGAGGTCTCGATAGACGTCGAGCCACTCGGTCAGGTGGATGTAGCCACCGGCGGCCACGAAGAGGGCAGAGAGGATCACGAGCGGAATGGTCAGTTTTCGTTGCACACCCCTTCTCCGGTGCCGATGGCCCGGCCGGATGGATGGCACGATGCGACCATGAGCGCCACTCTCCTGTCGGTCGACGCCGGTGTCGCCACCATCACGTTGAACCGGCCCGACAATCGCAACGCCCTGTCGGCCGCCCTCGTCGACTCGCTCGGCGATCACCTGACCGAGGCGATCGCCGATGACGGCGTCCGGGTGATCGTCCTGACCAACGAGAGCCACGTGTTCTGCGCCGGCGCCGATCTGTCCGGTGCCGACGCACCCGAGCCGCGCTACTCGTTGGTCGCGCTGTTCGAGCTGATCCTCGACGCGCCGAAGCCGGTCATCGGGCGGATCGCCGGCCACTGCATGGGGGGCGGCGTGGGAATCGCGGCGGCGTGCGACATCTCGGTGGTGACGGACGAGGCCAAGATCGGCTTCACCGAGGTCCGCATCGGCGTGGCCCCGGCGATGATCTCGGTCATCTGTCTGCCCAAGATGCGACGTGCCGACGCCATGGAGTTGTTCCTCTCGGGCGAGCGCATCAGCGCGGCTCGAGCAGTCGAGGTCGGCCTGCTCAACCGAGCGGTGCCATCCGACGAACTCGACGCCGCGGTGCGAGCGATCGTCGACAATGTGCTCGCCGGCGGCCCGCTCGCATTGGCCGCAGCGAAGCGTCTCGTGACCGAGGTGCCGTCGATGGGACGCGACGAGGCGTTCGCCGTGACCGCGGAGACCTCGGCCGAACTCTTCGCCTCGGAGGAAGCGGCTGCGGGCATGGCCGCATTCCGCGAAAAGCGAAACGCCCCCTGGGTCCCGTAGGACCCAGGGGGCAACGACACACCGGATCTAGCGTGAGTTTCAGTGGAGGGGTCGCCACAACTCTCGCGAGATCGGGTTTCAGCTGGCGGCTTCGCCCGACTTGATGTCGACGACGTCCGCACCGGCCTGCTGGTCGAAGCCAGCGGCGAGGGATGCGGCGAGATCGCCGTCCTCGTCGTCGGAAGACCAGCCTTCCATCTGCTTGTACTCGGGGGCGTCGGTGTCGACGTCGCGGTAGTCGCCGTGCCCGGTACCGGCAGGGATCAGCTTGCCGATGATGATGTTCTCCTTGAGCCCGACGAGCCCGTCGGACTTGGACTCGATCGCCGCTTCGGTGAGCACACGGGTCGTCTCCTGGAAGGAGGCGGCCGACAGCCATGAATCGGTCGACAACGAAGCCTTGGTGATGCCCATGATCTCGTCACGAGCCTCGGCCGGGACCTTGTCCTCGAGGATCAGCTGCTTGTTCACCTCGGTGTAGCGACGACGGTCGACACGCTCGCCCGGGAGGAACGGCGAGTCGCCCGACTCGTTGATGTGGACCCGGCGGGTCATCTGTCGCACGATCAGCTCGATGTGCTTGTCGTGGATCGACACGCCCTGATCTCGGTACACCTTCTGGATCTCGTCGACCAGGTAGGTCTGCGTGTGCCGTAGGCCCTTGATCTCGAGGAGCTCCTTCGGGTCGCGAGGACCTTCGACGATCGCGTCGCCGGCACGGATCTCGGCGCCTTCGGCGACCTCGATCCGAGCACCCACGGGGATCGGGAAGCTCGCTTCCTCGCCGTCGTCGGTGACCACGAGGACCGTCTTGCCACGTCCCTCGTCCTCGAGGATGCGCACCACGCCGGACACGGTCGACATCGTCGCCTTGCCCTTCGGGGAACGGGCCTCGAACAACTCGACGACGCGGGGCAGACCGCCGGCGATGTCGCCGCCGCTGCCGGTGACGCCGCCGGTGTGGAACGTACGCATGGTGAGCTGGGTACCCGGCTCACCGATGGACTGTGCCGCGATGACGCCCACGGCCTCGCCGCGTTCGATGGCGATACCGGTGGCCAGCGACATGCCGTAGGCCAGTCCGGAGATGCCCTGCTCCGAGTCGTCGGTCAGAGGCGAGAGCACTCGCGCCCGGGTGACGTCGGGGTCGGCGATGATCTCTTGCATCATCTCCATCGTGACCATGGTCCCGCGCTCGATGGTGCCACTGGCGATGGTGATGTCCTCCGCCAGCACACGACCGAGGATCTTCGTCTCCATGTAGAAGCGCTTGTTCGGGAGATCGTCCTGGATGTTCTCGATCCAGATGGACCGGACCGGCGAACCGGTCCGCTCGGCACGGTCGAACGGGTCGTCGTCGTTGACGATCAGTTCCTGGGCGACGTCGACGAGACGGCGCGTCAGGTACCCCGAGTCGGCGGTACGCAGAGCGGTGTCGACGAGACCCTTCCGAGCGCCAGGAGTGGCGATGTAGTACTCGAGCATGTCGAGTCCCTCACGGAAGTTCGACTTGATCGGCCGGGGGATCATGTCGCCACGAGGGTTGGCCACGAGGCCACGCATGCCCGCGATCTGGCGGACCTGCATCATGTTTCCTCGGGCACCCGAGCCGACCATCATGTCGATCGGGTTGAACCGCTCCGCCTTGAGGCCGATCTCCATCTTGGCGCGCACCTCTTCGGTGGCGTTCGTCCAGATCTCGACCTCCTTCTGGCGGCGCTCACCGTCGGTGATGATGCCTCGACGGAACTGGGTCTCGACCTTGTCGGCCTCGAGCTCGTACTTGTCGAGGATGTCGCGCTTCTCGGGCGGCGTCTTGACGTCGTCGATCGAGATCGTGACGCCCGAACGCATCGCGAACATGAAGCAGAGGTCCTTGATGTTGTCGAGGGCCTCGGCCACTTCGGCCTTGGAGTAGTTCTTGGCCAGTTCGTCGACGATCGCCGACAGTTCCCTCTTCGAGACACGCTCGTTCAGGAACTCGTACCGCTCGGGGAGCGTCTCGTTGAACATGACGCGGCCGGGCGTCGTGGTGATCCACTCGGCCCTGCCGTCGTCGTCGCGTCCGGCGCGGTACTGGATCTTGGCGTGCAGCGCGATCTCGCCCGCTTCGTACGAAGCGTTGATCGTGTCGATGTCGCCGAAGGCCTGGCCCTCGCCCTTCTCGCCGTCCATCAGAGACGTCAGGTAGAAGGCGCCGATCACCATGTCCTGGGTCGGCGTGACGAGCGGGCGCCCGTTGGCCGGCGACAGGATGTTGTTGGCACTCAGCATGAGGACGCGTGCTTCGGCCTGGGCCTCTGCCGACAGGGGCAGGTGCACGGCCATCTGGTCGCCGTCGAAGTCGGCGTTGAACGCGGTGCAGACCAGCGGGTGGATCTGGATCGCCTTGCCCTCGACCAGCACCGGCTCGAACGCCTGGATGCCCAGGCGGTGGAGCGTCGGCGCACGGTTGAGCATGACCGGGTGTTCCTTGATGACCTCTTCGAGGACATCCCACACCTGGGCACGACGGCGCTCGACCATCCGCTTGGCCGACTTGATGTTCTGCGCCAGCTCACGGTCGACGAGCGCCTTCATGACGAAGGGCTTGAACAGCTCGAGGGCCATCAGCTTGGGCAGGCCGCACTGGTGCAGACGCAGGGTCGGGCCGACCACGATGACCGAACGGCCCGAGTAGTCGACGCGCTTGCCGAGCAGGTTCTGACGGAACCGGCCCTGCTTGCCCTTCAACATGTCGGACAGCGACTTGAGCGCACGGTTGCCGGGGCCCGTCACCGGGCGGCCACGACGGCCGTTGTCGAAGAGTGCGTCGACGGCCTCCTGGAGCATCCGCTTCTCGTTGTTCACGATGATCTCGGGTGCACCGAGGTCGAGCAGGCGCTTCAGACGGTTGTTGCGGTTGATGACGCGGCGGTACAGGTCGTTCAGGTCGGAGGTGGCGAAACGCCCACCGTCGAGCTGGACCATCGGGCGCAGTTCCGGCGGGATGACCGGGACGACCTCGAGGATCATGGCGCCCGGGTCGTTGACCCGCTTGCCGTGCTCGTCGCGGCGGTTGAAGGCCGCGACGATCTTGAGCCGCTTGATGGCCTTCTGCTTGCGCTGCTGGCTGAGCGGCTTCTGCCCCTCGGGCGGGTTGATGTTGATCGTCAGCTCGACCTCTTCGACGTCGAAGTCGATGCGGTCGATGAGACGCGACAGGGCGTCGGCGCCCATGCCACCTTCGAAGTAGTCGCCGTAGCGGTCGGTCAGCTCACGCCAGAGCATCTCGTCTTCGATGATCTTGCGTGAGTGCAGTTCCTTGACCTCGTCGAAGGAGCGCTGGAGCAGATCCAGCTCGCCGTCGTACTGCTCACGAATGATCGTGATGTCCTTCTCGGCGGCCTTGCGACGCGCGTTGATGTCCTTGTCGGGCGCGCCGTCCTTCTCGAGGCCCTTGACCTCGCCCTCGAGCTCCTCGTAGCGGTCGGCGATCTCGACCTCGCGCTCCTTCTCGATGGCTTCTCGCTCGCCGGCGAGCTCGGCCTCGATGTTCGGGAGGTCCTCGTGCAGCTTGTCGTGGTCGACCCAGGTGACCAGGTTGGCCGCGAAGTAGATGACCTTCTCGAGCTGCTTGGCCTTCAGTTCCTCGCGGGCTTCGGTGCCCGACAGGAGGTACGCCAGCCACGAACGCGTGCCGCGGAGGTACCAGATGTGGACGACCGGGGCGGCCAGTTCGATGTGGCCCATGCGCTCGCGCCGGACCTTGGAACGGGTGACCTCGACGCCGCAGCGCTCACAGATGATGCCCTTGAAACGGACACGCTTGTACTTGCCACACGCGCACTCGAAGTCCTTGGTCGGGCCGAAGATCTTCTCGCAGAAGAGGCCGTCCTTCTCGGGCTTGAGCGTGCGGTAGTTGATGGTCTCGGGCTTCTTGACCTCACCGTTCGACCACATGCGGATGGATTCCGCGGTGGCCAACCCGATGCGGAGCTGATCGAAGTTGTTGACGTCAAGCATGTTCAGATCCTCTGCCGGCGGCGTTCGTCTTCTTCATCGGTGCCCTTTTCGGGGCGTGACAGGTCGATACCGAGTTCCTCGGTCGTCCTGTACAGGTCTTCGTCGAGTTCTCGCATCTCGATCTCCTCGCCGGTCTTGCCGAGGACCTCCACGTTGAGGCAGAGCGCCTGCATCTCCTTGATGAGCACCTTGAAGGACTCGGGGATGCCGGGCTCGGGGATGTTCTCGCCCTTGACGATGGCCTCGTAGACCTTGACGCGACCCAACACGTCGTCGGACTTGATGGTCAGCAGTTCCTGCAGGCAGTAGGCGGAGCCATAGGCCTCGAGGGCCCACACCTCCATCTCGCCGAAGCGCTGGCCACCGAACTGGGCCTTACCGCCGAGCGGCTGCTGGGTGATCATCGAGTACGGGCCGGTGGACCGGGCGTGGATCTTGTCGTCCACGAGGTGGTGGAGCTTCAAGATGTACACGTAGCCGGTCGTGATCGGGTTGTCGTAGGCCTCGCCGGTGCGACCGTTGTAGAGGGTCTGCTTGCCGTCGCGGCCGATGAGCCGCGTGCCCTCGGGGGTCTCCGGGTGGATGTTCTCGAGGATCTTCTGGATCGTCTCGTGCTTGCCTGCGTCCTCGACCTCGTCCCACTTCGCACCGTCGAACACCGGCGTGGCGATGTGGACCGACGGTTCGGTATTGGTACGCGTCGTGGTCTCGAAGTTGTAGGCCGGGACTTCGCCGACGTTGTTGCCGTCGGTCTCCCAACCCCACCGTGCGGCGTAGCCGAGGTGGGCCTCGAGGACCTGTCCCACGTTCATGCGGGACGGAACGCCGAGCGGGTTGAGGATGATGTCGACCTGCGTGCCGTCGGCCATGAAGGGCATGTCCTCGACCGGGAGGATCCGGCTGATGACGCCCTTGTTGCCGTGGCGGCCAGCGAGCTTGTCGCCCACGCTGATCTTGCGCTTCTGGCCGACGTAGACCCGGACGATCTGGTTGACGCCCGGGGGCAGTTCATGGCCGTCGTCGCGGGACACCACCTTGATGTCGATGACCTTGCCCTCTTCGCCGTGCGGGACCTTGAGGCTCGTGTCACGGACCTCGCGGGCCTTCTCGCCGAAGATGGCGCGCAGGAGACGTTCTTCCGGGGTCAGCTCGGTCTCGCCCTTGGGCGTGACCTTGCCGACGAGGACGTCGCCGGGGCCGACCTCGGCGCCGATGCGGATGATGCCGCGCTCGTCGAGGTCGCGGAGGATGTCCTCCGACAGGTTCGGGATGTCTCGCGTGATCTCTTCCGGACCGAGCTTGGTGTCGCGGGCGTCGATCTCGTGCTCGTGGATGTGGATCGAGGTGAGCACGTCGTCGCGCACGAGGCGCTCGGACAAGATGATGGCGTCCTCGAAGTTGTAGCCCTCCCACGGCATGAAGGCCACGAGCAGGTTCTTGCCCAGTGCCAGTTCGCCGAGATCGGTCGAGGGGCCGTCGGCGATGAGGTCGCCTGCCTTGAACTTGTCGCCGGGTGAGACGCGGGCACGCTGGTTGATGCAGGTGTCCTGATTCGAGCGCTCGAACTTGAGCAGCTTGAAGACCTTGCGGCCCTCGTTCTTGTACTCGACGGTGATGTGGTCGCCGTCGGACTCG
>JBBSLH010000141.1:0-10462 GCA_038255425.1 Acidimicrobiales bacterium | reverse complement strand
GTAGTTGAAGAGCGGGAAGTACAACATCCCGGTCCCGGGACCGTCGCCGGTGTCCGATGCGAGGACGTCGTAGGCGACGTCCTCGGGCCGGCGTCCCGACGCCTCGGCGATGCCCGCGACGGAGTCCTCGTAGCCGGGCTCATAGCTCTGGTCACCGCGGAACGGGAACATCCGCTCCCACGTCGTGGTCACGAACCGGGCGAAGTCGCCACCGAGCTCGATCGGCTCCTCGTCGATGAATCGCTGCCGGTACTCGTCGGTGAGCAGCTTCGCCCGACGCTCGGATGGCTCGAGGAGCGCGAGGTCGCCCCATGCGGGCTTGAACAGGAACGGATGGAGCGTCAGGTCGAAGGCGAAGAGGATGCCGATGGCGCGCCCGGCGACCTGCGAGTAGATCGGCAGCCCGTCGGCGGCGGCCTCCTCGAGGAGACGCAGGCTGGTCTTCCAGTAGTCGGGATCGGTGTCGGGCTGGTTCAGGTTGAAGCTGACCGGCAAACCGGTGAGCGCGGCGAGCTCTCGCATCCAACCGAACTCGTCGCCGACCTTGACATGGTCGGGGCTGTACTCGAAGACGCCGTGGCCGACGTTGGCGATGGCCTGTCCGATGCCCAGGATCTCGTCGTCGGCAGCCGTGGTCCCCGGCACGAGCTCGCCGTCGATCGACTTGTGGATCGGCGTGCGGCTGGTCGAGAACCCGAGCGCACCTGCTCGCAGTCCCGACTCGACGTGCTCAGCCATGCGGGCGATGTCGTCGGGTGTGGCGGGCTCGTTGTTCGCGCCGCGCTCCCCCATCACGTAGGTGCGGAGCGCGCCATGAGGGATCTGCGCGCCGACGTCGCAGACGAAGGGTCGACGGTCGAGCGCGTCGAGATATCCCTCGAAGCTCTCCCACTCCCACTCGATACCGTCGCTCATCGCGGCACCGGGGATGTCCTCGACACCCTCCATGAGTCCGATGAGCCAATCTCGCCGTTCCTCGGCGACGGGGGCGAAGCCGACGCCACAGTTGCCCATGACGACCGTCGTCACGCCGTGGAAGCCACTCGGCGTGAGATAGGGGTCCCACGTCGCCTGCGCGTCGTAGTGCGTGTGGATGTCGACCCAACCGGGCGTCACCAGCAGGCCAGCGGCGTCGATCTCGTGTGCGCCCTCCCCGACGTCGGCACCCACCGCGGTGATGCGATCACCATCGATGGCGACGTCGGCCAGTCGCGCCGGCGCTCCCGATCCGTCGACGACGGTTCCCCCTCGGATCACGATGTCATGCATGTGGCGATCGTAGGGGCGATCCGCCTCAGGCTGCGGCGCGCAATGCCCGATAGAGCAGTCTCGGATCGCCCAGTCGCCGGCGCAACTCGCGTTCGAGCCCGGCGATCGGGTACAGGTTCTGGGGTGCCCGACTGTCCTTGTGCGGCTCGGATGCGAACCGAGGGAGCGCGAGCGCACAGGCATCAGCCAGTGCTCTGACCTCGTCGACCGAGCGGTCGGGACCGACCTCGCAGCGCACGACCGACGCCCACGTGTGCGACCGGTCACCGGGCAGACACAGATACCAGGACCACCGTGGGAACGGGTCACCGATGAGGAACACCGGCGTGCGCTGGCCGGCCGTCAGCGCGCCGACGATGTCAGAGACCACGGCTGGCAGATAGCCGACGTGTTGGCGCTTGACGAACCCGACAGCGTGCTCCATCAAGCGTCGCTCGCGGAGCGGGCCGTCGACGATGAGCAGGCAGTCGTCGGGCACGCCGGTCGACACGTGATGTTCGAGCTCGCCCATCGCCGACTGCAGCGCGAGAGACAACGCGTCCGGCGCCCCGCTGGCCACTTGGCGGACACCGAATCGGCCGTGTCGTGTCTCGATCGGCTCGAGCGATGCGCCGTCGCAGAACAAGCTGCGGCGCACCTGGGCATCGACCACCGTGGCTGCGCCGTTGCAGTGCACGACGCCAGCGGCGTAGCTCGCGCACAGGCCCATCCGCGCCGGGCCGCCGTCGTCGGCGACCCAGACCTGCGCCTCGACGCGACGGACGCCGTCGACGAACGCCAGCTCGGTCGGAGCGACGGCCGTGTCGGCGGGCGACACCGGGCGCCACTCTGTGGCAGGGAGTTCCAGACTCACATCGACGGTCGATTGCGACTCGGCCAACTCGGACCCTTCGGCCGATGCGCCGTAGTCGGGCGCCCATTGCTCGACGACGTACCTCATGCATCCACCCGTTCGATCGTGCTCGTCCCCGGACCCTTGGTGACCTCGAACCGGACCGGTACCCGTTCGGCCAGGTCGGCCACGTGCGAGATGATGCCGACCATCCGGCCCGTCGCGCCGAGCTCCTCGATCGCCGTCGCCACCACGTCGAGCGTGTCGGGGTCCAGCGTCCCGAATCCCTCGTCGAGGAAGATCGCGTCGAGCGTGTTGCCGCCGGTGGCCGAGAGTTCGCTCACGCGCTCGGCCAGTGCGAGCGCGAGCGCGAGCGACGCCAGGAAGGTCTCGCCGCCGGACAGGGTGCGAGCGATCCGACGCTCGTCGGCATTGGCGTGGTCGATCACGGCGAACTGTTTCTTGTCGTCGACCGCCATCGCGTAGCGGCCCGACGACAGGAGTTCGAGCCACGTCGATGCACCCTCGAGCAACGCGTCGAGCGCCTCGTCGAGCAACCATGCCTCGAATCCGCGGGCCCCGAGCTGTTCGGCCAGGAGCTCGTGCACCTGTCGTCGCTCGTCCAACACGGCGCGCTCGCCGCGCAGCTCTGCTGCCGCCGCCACGTCGTGTTCGAGTTGCTCGCGACGGGCGCGCTCGGTGGCCAGCGCGGCCACACACTGGTCGCGCAACGACTCGCCGGGCACACCGTCGATGCCGACCTGCGCCGCCCGTTCGCCGACCACCCGCACGCGTTCGTCTCGTCGCGCAACGGTGTCGGCGAGTTCCTGCGTCGCGGTCGTGAGCGATGCATCGTGTCGTGCTCGTTCCTCGCCGGCCCAGCCGACCAACTCGACCCAGTCCGTCGCCAGGTCGTCGGTCGCTGCTGGCGGTCCGAACGCCGCGACGCGATCGCGGGCGGCCACGTACTCGGCCCGTGCCGCAGAGACGGCGCGCACGGCGCGATCGGCCTCGGATCGGCGCCGCACCACGGCTGCTCGGGCGGATTCGTCGGCGGAGCGGGCGGCGCGCAGCGTCTCGGCGGCTTCGCCGATCCGAGCGAGGTCGACCGCGATCTGCTCGCTCGACGGCGCTCCGACCAGCCGCCCCGACACGAGTTCTCGCTCGGCCGCCCGCTCCTCCAGCTTCGCCCGGAAGCTCGCCTCCTTCTTCTCGTCGACGGCGAGCTGCGTTGTTGCCTCCTGTAGCGACCGAGACGACGCGGCGACCAGACGTTCCGCCTCCGCCAGGGTCTCGACGTCGACGGTCGGGAGCGCATCGATGCGGCTACCGCACACGGGGCAGTCGTCACCCTCATGGAGGTGCCGCGCGAGGTCTGCGGCGACGTCGGCGACGCGTGCGGCGTCTCGGACGGTCTCCGCTTCGCGAAGAACGTTGGTCGCTGCGTCCACGCGGGACCGTGCAGCGGTGACCGCAGACTCGACATCGGCCAACAGCAGCGTGCCCTTGTCGATGCTGGCCGACACCTCGGCCAGCCGATCACGGTCGGCGGCCCGCGAGCGGAGCGCAGATGCGTCGGGCAGCGCTCCGACCGCATCGTCGGCCACGACGACAGCCGCACTCGCCAGTCGCTCTTCGTTCTCGGCCGAGGCGACGGCTTCGGTCGCCTGCGCAGCCGCCCGAGCGACGTCGTCCACCGCAGCCGGCACCTCGACCGCCGACAGCGGTCCGATGGCTTCCATCGACTCGGCGATCGCAGTCTCGGTCGCCCTGATCTGCGCGTCGAGGCTCGCCAGTTCGGGAGCAACCGCATCGAGTTCAGCCACCACGGATTCCAGGGCGTCGACACGGGCGTTGACCTCGGCGACCGCCTGCGCCGTGGCGTGCGAGGAGCGTCCGAGCTGCTCTTCGAGGAACTCGATGCGCTGGGACGAACGCTTGGTCTCCGCACGAGCGGCAGTGGCGAGCCGATCGTAGAGACCGAGGTCGAGCAGCTTGACCAGGAGGTCTTGCCGGGTCGCCTTCGTGTCGTGCAGGAGCGTGGCGAACGCTCCCTGCGGCAACACCACGCACTTGGTGAACTGCTCGAGGTCGAGGCCCAGCAGAGTGCCCACGGCAGCAGTGAGACCGTCGGCGTCGTCGGCCAGGACGACATCGCCGTGTTCGAGCCGAGCCTCCTTCGTCGTCGCACCGGTCTTGGTGCGGCGGACGACACGGGTCGCCACGTACTCGTCGTCGCCGACGGTGAAGTCGAGGCGGACCCGCGCCTCGACGGCGCCCTGCGTGATCACCGGATAGACGAGGCTCTTGCTCCCATAGCGAGGAACCGACCCGTAGAGCGCGAACACCATCGCGTCGATCACTGTGGACTTGCCCGCACCGGTGGGACCGACGAGCGCGAACAGGTCGGTGTCGGCCAGATCGACCACCGCCCGCTCGCGGAACGCGGCGAATCCCACGACCTCGATACGCAGCGGCCTCACGCGGGCTCACCCACGGTCGTCGCGTCGTCGAGGAGTGCCTCGAACGCCGGGACGAGGCGGTCGTCGTCGACCCCGTGCTCGGCCAGGTAGAGCGCGAACAGCTCGGACGGCGTCGCGTTGTCGGGGCGACGCGACGCGACGGCGGTCTCTTCGTCGGGCGTGCGGACCTGGACGTCGACCACGTGGTCGAACCACGAACGGATGTCGTCGGCGAGGCCGGCGCGCCGGATGTCGGTGACGATCACGCGGAGGTGGTCGTCGCCGGTCGTCCCGCGCGCCGACTCGATGTCGGCCATCGTCCCGGTGAGCGTGCGGAGTCGACGGCCCGCGGTCAACGGGATCTCGCGCACCGCTGCCGGCGCACCGGGTTCGATGTCGACGACTGACACCGATTTCTGATCGGCGGTCTCGCCGAAGTCGAGTTGTAGCGGCGATCCCGAGTAGCGGATCTTCGTTGGACCGGGGATGTCCTGGGCTCGGTGAAGGTGCCCGAGCGCCACGTACTGCGCCGAGACGGGGAACGCCAGCGAACCGACGCTGTAGTCCATGATCGTGTGCGCCGACCGCTCGCCCCCACCCATGGTCCCGCCGGCCGCGAAGAGATGGCCGCACACGACGTTGACCGTGTCGGCCGCGAACCCCGATGTGAGCCCGCCGATGACTGCCCGCATCCGTTCGTCGTAGGACTGGTTGAGCTCGAACGCTGCGTCGCGCATCAGCTGATCGGCACGGACGATGCCGCGCTTCGAGACGAAGGGGAGCAGAGCGAGCTGCAGCGTGGTGCCTGCGACGTCGATGTCGATCACACCGCCGTCGTCGGGTCTCGCCACCTGGGCCAGGAGGTGCACCCGGCCGAACGTGAGCAGCGGAGCGACAGCAGCGAGACGCCGCGGATTGTCGTGGTTTCCGCCGATCACGACGACCGGCGCGACCTGCGCCAGGTCGAGCAGCGCCCGGTAGACGATCTGTTCGGACCCCGGTCCCGGCGCCGCCGTCTCGTACAGGTCACCTGCGACCAACACGACGTCGACGGCCTCGTCAGCGGCGATCGTGGCGATCTCGGCGAGGACGGCCCGATGCTCGTCGGCGCGGCTCGCGCCCCGGATGAGCTTGCCGACGTGCCAGTCGGAGGTGTGCAGCAACCGCACGACTAGAGCCCCTCGAACGGATCGGCAGGCACGTCGGACTCGTGACCGGCACGAGCGCCCGTCTCGGAGACGCGCGTCGCCCATGCGGGGAACGGGAACTCGATCACGACGGGAACTGGCAGTTGGGGCTGACTGACGATCATCGTGCCGGGCTTGATGATCGTGGACCGCTGCCGCTGGACCGCTGGCAACCAGCCGTACTCCCCTCGCGATGCCTCGGCCGAGTCGAGGCGTCCGACCACCCGGATCGCCGAGTTGGCCACGACGCGTCGTTCGACCTCGCTGGCGGTCTGTTGCGCGCCGATGAGGATGATCCCGAGCGACCGACCGCGCTCGGCCACGTCGAGCAGCAGCTCCTTGATCGGCGACGCCCCCTCTCGCGGCGCGTACTTGTTGAGTTCGTCGAGGACCACGAACTGCAGCGGTTCGGCCGTCCCCGATCGCTCCTTCGCGGCGAACGCCTGGCGAAGGACGACGCCGACGACGAACCGCTTCGCCCGGTCGTTCAGGTTGTGGATGTCGACCACCGTGACCTGGTTGGCGTCGAGGTCGACCGGGTGCGACGTGGTCCGCTCAACATCGGCCCGGATGAGGTCTCCGAGATGGTCGACGGCACCGAACAGTCGACGGACGAACGCGCCGACGGTGCCACCACCGATGGCCCGTCCCGCCCACTCGGTCACCGTGAGGTCGTCGTTGAGGCGCTCGTCGATCAACTCGACGAGGTCGCGGAACGAACGGACGGTCTGTCCTTCGATCGACACCGCACCGGTGCCGGCGGGAACGGCCTCCTCCAGCCGACGGGCGACGTTGTGGACGACCATCGTGTACTGCTGTCGATCGTCCTCGGCGTCGGCGAACAGGAACGGCAACAGCCGGTCCTTGCAGAACTCCTCGAGCGTCCAGAAGAACGGCTTCACACCGGTCGAGCGAGCACCCACGTTCGGTTGCGCCGAAGGGTCGCCCGGACGTGGCGGAGCGACGATCCCGACGCTGGTGAACGGTCCGACCGGAAGACCGAGCTTGCCGTAGCGCGCCCGCTGCGTGTCGTCGAGGTTGCTGTTGTGATGGTCGAGGAAGAGCAGGTCCTCGCCCTTGACGTTGAAGATCAGCGCCTTGGTGTTGGCCTGTGCTGCGCCCAACACGCCGGAGTGGAACAGCGAATACAACAGGAAGGTCGCATACGTCGTCTTCGTCGCCACGCCGGAGACGCCGGAGATGTTGACGTGTGCGCCTCGGGTGCCGTCGAGGAACTCGGCGTCGAGGAAGAACGGTTCGTCGTCACGGGAGAGGCCCGCCGGAACCTTGGCTGCCATCTCGTCGAACTGCAGCGCGCGGGCCCGGTCGTCGCCCGTCGCCTTGCGCACTGCAGCGCCCGGGAGCGGTGGCACGAAGACCTCGGGCTCGACCCGGGTCGTCATGATCTTGGCCGCCTGCGAGACCTGGGCCGGCAACACGCCGTCCTCGATCAAGAACACGTCGCTGTCGAACTGCGCTCCCTCGTGTCGAGCGCGGACCTGTTCGACCATGCCGAACATCTCGACCCTCTGGCCGTCGGGGAGCACGCGTTCGGTGGCCACGACGTCGTCGAGCTGGAGGAACTGGTCGTCGGCGATCGCCACCCAGTACTCGAGCGGGGTGGCATCGTCGGTGCCGATCACCCGTCCGGCAGGTGCGGCGTCGTCTCGTGGGTCGGGTGCCATCTCGATCGACGGTACCCAGCACCAGTGACAGGAACCGGGAGCCTCCCGGCGGCGGTCAGACCGAGGAGCGTTGCTCGTTCTCGTCGATCCGTTCGGCCAACAGCGGCGTGATCGCCTTCCGCAGGCCCATGCACTCCGACAACGCTCGGCGCAACGACGCTGCGTCGGTCACGAACACGGAACCGTCGCTCGCTGCCACGAGGTCGGCCGACCGGACCGAAGCGCCGAGTGCACCGAGTTCGCCAGCGATCGCCCCGGATGCGAGCGTCGCCACGACGTCGCCACCGGAGGTACGGACCAACAGGTTGCCCTCGTGGACCAGATAGACCTCGTCGGCCTTGTCCCCGGTCCGGCACAGCACCTCGCCGGCGCTGAACGGACGCTCGCCGAGGACGTCGGCGAGAACCGACAACTCCTGGCGGTCACAGTGGCGCAGGATCTCCATGCGTCCGAGTTCTTCGATGCGCTTCTTCGCCGCTCGTCGATTCATGATCTGCCCTGTCGCCTCCAGTCGCGGGAACCCCGCAGAAAGCGTGGCACGAATCGGACAAACTCG
This sequence comes from Acidimicrobiales bacterium, assembly GCA_038255425.1. Lineage (GTDB taxonomy): Bacteria > Actinomycetota > Acidimicrobiia > Acidimicrobiales > Salinilacustritrichaceae > Salinilacustrithrix. The sequence continues at coordinate 2,471 of JBBSLH010000141.1, read as the reverse complement.
CCGGTGCGAAATCGCACCGACGGGGCATGACGTCGGGCACGGTGGTTCCACGAGAAGTATTCGAGGTCCATCTTGTGTGCATCAGCGGCTCGAGCCCACTCGACGACGCAGCGGGTTACGGTCCCGGCCATGAGCAGGAACCTCCGAGACTTCACCACGGCCGTCTACGGATTCGACGCCGTCGTCCGTCGCGCCCCTTCGTCTGCGTGGAGCGCGCCGTCGGCGTGCGACGACTGGACGGGTGCCGACGTCGTCGAACACTTCCGTGGGGTGGCCGGCGGCGTCATCTCGTTTGCCAGCGGCGCCGAGATCAAGCCGGAGAAGCCCAGCGACGACCCCGCCGCTGACTGGATCCGCCTGCGTGACGCCCTGCTCGAGTCGCTCGACGTGCCCGGCTGTCTCCAGCGCGAAGCCGACACGCCGTTCGGCCACATGACCGTCGACCGCTTCATCGGCATCCTCGGCGTCGACCCGCTCTGTCACACCTTCGACCTCGCCGTGGCCGCCGGCGTCGACCCCGCACTCGACCCTGGGCTGGTCGAGCGCTACCACGGCAACCTGGTCAAGGCCGGCGACGCGTTGCGCATGCCCGGCATGTTCGGTCCCGCGATCGATCCTCCCGCCGACGCCACCCCAGCCGAAGCCTTCATCGCCCTGGCAGGCCGCAACCCCCGCCCCTGACCGGGACGTCGGGGTTGTCCGGGTCTCGGGGCGTCGGGCAGATCGTTGCGATTTCTGCGACGTCAGACATCTCGAGCGGCAGTGTGACGTCGCCTGAATCATTCGCCGACATTTCTGCGACATGGCACAGTCACCAAAGCAGTGCGACGTCGCAGAAATCGCGACGATTCGAGTGCTCGATGCGACCGGTCCGGTCGGCCTTCGCCGGCCACTACCCTGGTGCGCGCTTCCCCCGCAGACGATTACTCGTCGGAGGGAAGTTCCATGTCGACTCACCCCAGCTTCTGGGACGTCGTGACGACCATCGCCGAGAGCCAGCGGGGGTTGGTCGCCTGTCGACAGATCCTTGCCGCCGGGGCGTCGCGCGCCGCACTGGACTCCTCCGTCCGGTCGGGACGCCTCCGACCGATGGCACGTGCGGTGTTCCTGGTCCCGGGCGCTCCGGTCGACTCCGAGGTCGCCTTGTTGGCCCATCTACTGGCGGCCGGTGACGGCGCCGTCCTGTCGCACAGAAGCGCAGCGTGGTTCTGGCGACTCGTCGACGACGCACCTCGTTCGCACGAGATCTCGGTTCCGCGTGGCCGGCGCCCGCGGTCACCGTCGCTGATCGTGCACGAATCGACAGATCTCGACCTCGTAGTTCCGGGCTGGATACGAGGGCTCCCGGTGACCGACGTCGGGCGCACCATCCTCGACTGCGCCGGTCGACCCGGCGTCGATCTCGATCTCCTGATCGACGCCGCGCGTCGCGAGCACCAGATCTCCCGAACACTGCTGCCGTGGATCGTCGCGCAGCACGCAAGGTCTGGACGTCGTGGAATCGAGGCACTGCGATCGGTGCTCGAGCTCGATGAGCTCCCCGACTCCGACTTCGAACGACTGGTGTGCCGATGGCTCATCGCACGCGGCATCGATGGTTGGCACCTCCACCACCAGATCGTCATCGACGGCTTCGGGCCGGTCGAGCTCGACCTTGCGTGGCCCGAACGAATGGTGGCGTTGGAACTGGAGGGAATTCTCCACCGCAACGAGCGGGCGGTGCACGACGATGACACGGAGCGCCAGAACTGGATCAGCATCGCCGGATGGGACGTCCTCCGGTTGACCTATCGCCGGTGGATCCGTCACAGCGAGGCAGCCCTCACCGAGATCCGCCACAAGATCGCCTGACGACATCGTTGACATTTCTGCGACGTCGGACAGTCTCTACGACTGCACCACGTCGCCGAGATCAGAGCGATGGATTCCTGCGACGTCAGACATCTTCATGCGAGGTCTGACGTCGCAGGAATCGCAACGACGTGTTGGGCAGCGATTCGTTGACGAATCGCTGCCCAGCAGCAGATCGCGAGTGCGGAGGGTCAGGCGGGTGCGGCCTGGCCCTGGATCTCGCCCTGGGCGAGCTGGAAGATCTCGAGCTCTTCCTCGGTGTCGGCCCAGTCCTCGAACTGGATGACGCCGAGCTCGGTGAACTTCTGGCGCAGCCAGCCGTCGTTGCGGTCGAGCAGGCCCAGCTTCTTGCAGTTGGGGACGATCTTGGCGAAGAGCATCGACTGGAACATCTTGCGTTCCTCCGACTCCATGATGAGCGGGAGGACAGCCTTGACGTCGACGCCCATGCGGGCCCACACCTCTTGCTGGAGGAAGCGATCGCGCATACGCACGGCTGCCTCGAAGGCGAACTGCTGACGCTCGAGCATCTCGGCGTCGGACAGCTCGAGGTAGTACTCCTTGAGCGACAGCACGCCGAAGGCGACGTGGCGGGCCTCGTCGGACATGACGTAGCGGAG
>JBBSLH010000140.1:0-10609 GCA_038255425.1 Acidimicrobiales bacterium | reverse complement strand
AGACCGGCGATGTCGATCTCGTTGTCGAAGTGGCCGATGTTTCCGACGATGGCGTTGTGCTTCATCTTCGCCATGTGGCCGGCGAGGATGATGTCCTTGTTGCCGGTGGCGGTGATGAAGATGTCGGCCCGTTCGACGACGTCTTCGAGGGTGGTGACCTCATAGCCGTCCATCGCCGCCTGCAGCGCGCAGATCGGGTCGGCCTCGGTGACGATGACTCGGGCACCCTGGCCGCGGAGTGATTCGGCACAGCCCTTGCCGACGTCGCCGTAGCCGAGGACGACGGCGACCTTGCCGCCCATCATCACGTCGGTGGCTCGGTTGATGCCGTCGATCAGCGAGTGGCGGCAGCCATAGAGGTTGTCGAACTTCGACTTCGTCACGCTGTCGTTGACGTTGATGGCCGGGAACAGCAGTTGACCCGACTCGAACATCTGGTAGAGGCGGTGGACACCCGTGGTGGTCTCCTCGGTGACGCCCTGGATGTCCGGGGCGATCTTGTGCCAGAGCTTGTTGTCCTGCGCCTGGAGTTTGCGAAGCAGGTCGAGGATGACGCCGTACTCCTCGGCGTCGTCGTCGGTGGCCTCGGGGACGACGCCGTCCTTCTCGAACTGCAGGCCCTTGTGGACCAACAGCGTGGCGTCGCCGCCGTCGTCGAGGATCATGTTCGGTCCGTGGAATCCGGCGCCGCTCGGGTCGGGCCACTGGAGCGCCTGCTCGGTGCACCACCAGTACTCCTCGAGGGTCTCGCCCTTCCAGGCGAATACCGGGACGCCCTTGGGCTTCTCGACGGTGCCCTCGGGGCCGACGGCGATGGCCGCAGCTGCGTGGTCCTGGGTTGAGAAGATGTTGCAGGAGACCCAGCGAACGTCGGCGCCGAGCGCGGTGAGCGTCTCGATCAGCACGGCGGTCTGGATGGTCATGTGCAGGCTGCCCATGACACGGGCGCCGGCCAGGGGCTGTTCGTCGGCGTACTCGGCCCGGAGCGACATCAGGCCGGGCATCTCGACCTCGGCCAGCTCGATCTCCTTGCGACCCCACGGGGCCAGGCTCAGGTCCGCGACCTTGAAATCAGTGAAACTCATGATGGAAGGCACCTCACGTGCGCGTCGATGACGGGTACTCGGGAGGTGGCTGGGCGCAACCAGCGCCGATCATCACAGCCGACCAACCCACCACACTAGGCCACTCCCCCACCGCACCCCGTTCTTCCACACCGTTCTGGGGGTCCCTCGCTCCATTCAGCTCACGCGAACGGCACCCAGAACATCCACCACCGGCGTTCTGGGGGTCCCTCGCGCCACCCAGTTCCCGCGGACGGCACCCAGAACGGGAGTCGCGGTTCCTGTCAGAGCATCTCCCTATCGTGGACAACGTCGCTCATCGACAACTCGGCGCCATGCGTGCCCGCCACCAGCAGCACCCGTGGAGGCATCATGCTCCCGCCATTCGTTCTCGACCTGCTTCGCCGCCAACAAGGACTCGTCGCCCAGCACCAGATCCTCGCGGCTGAGCCCGATCCAACCGCACGTCGGGCGATCTACCGCGACCCGCTCCTCACGCGCGAAACACCACGCGTGCTCCGACATCTCGCTGCGCCCTGGACACGTGAGCGAGATCTGTTCGTCGGCGTGTTGGATGCTGGACCTGGTGCGATCCTCTGGGGCAAGTCCGCAGCTGCCGATTGGGGCATCTCCAGATTTCGATCCTTGCCGCCCCACGTCGGCACCTTGCGGAACCGCATCAAGCGATCACCTGTCGCGCAGCTCCATCGTGTGCGCCATCTCCGACCTGACGAGTGTGTGACCCACAACGACCTTCCGATCGCCCGACCCGAGACTGTCATCCTGTGGCTCGCCGGCATGTGGACGCACCGCCTCGGCCACGAGCACGCGATCAAGCGCACGGAGGTCGACCTCGACCAAGCGTGGCGCCAGCGACTGATCGACGGCCGGTACATACACGATCTCGCCGACCGGTCAGGCGGGAAGGGACGCTCGGGCATCGTGGTGCTCCGGGCCGTGCTCGAGTCACGTCCAATCGACTACCAACCGGCCGGCAGCCGCCTCGAGGAGCGCTTCGAGGAGATCGTCGGTCCGCTCGTCGCTGGCGAGCTCGAGCGACAGGTGACGGTCGATGCCGAAACCGCGATCCGAACCGTCGACTTCACCGTTCGACAGCAACCGAAGATCTTCGAGATCAACGGCGAGGCATTCCACACCTCGATCGTCGACCGTGCTGCCGACAACCTTCGCTACGAGCGGCTCATCGAACTCGGCTATTCGGTGATGGTCCTCTGGGAGTACGACATCTGGCACGACCCGGGCAAGGTCCGACGGGCGGCCTCCGCGTTCGTTCGGAACGCCGATCCAGTCCCCACGCTCCACCGACCGACCAAGGCGCCCTGGGACTGGTAGCGCGACGACGTTCTGGGGGTCCCTCGCGCCATTCAGCTCACGCGAACGGCACCCAGAACAACAGGCGGTCGGTTCTGGGGGTCTCTCGCGCCACTCAGCTCACGCGAACGGCACCCAGAACGAGGTTTGTTTGGGTCTCACCGTCAGTTGCGGGGGATCTCGGGGCCCATTTTCTCGGCGGCCAAGGCCTTGACCTCGCCGGGTTCGGCGTGACGGCCGAGCGAGGCCTTGGAGAAGATCAGTTCGCCGTCGAGGGTGACCTCGAAGCGGCCCTTGTCGGCAGGGACCAGCGAGATGTCCTCGATGATCGGCGCCCATCCGTTCAACAGTTCGTCCGTCAGACCGACGGCTCTCGGAACATAGTTTCAGGGCACGCAGAATTCGATCGAGATGCGGTGTCTCGGGTCGAGAAGACTCATGGTTCCGACCATACCGCCACCGGCCCGGGGTCGATCTCGAGCTCCTGGGCCAGATGGTGGCTGAAGACGTCGCCATAGAACGCGAGGTCGAGGACCTGGGCGAGCGCCCCTTGGCCCTCGGCGTCGACCACGTGGCGCTCGTGGACGACCTCGTCGAGCATGTCGTAGACCCGAGCCATGCGAGCATCGGTGCCGTCGGGTTCGTGGTCGTGCCGGAGCACCACGAGCGAGAACACCTGGCGGGTCATGTCGCCGTGTTGCCCCCACCCGGCCAGCTCGGCGTCGCCCAGTTCGGGAAGCGAGTTGGCGAACGACGCTGCCTTGGCGCCGAGGTTGACCTGCTGCTTCCACCGAGCGGCGACTGCCCCGGTGACCGGATCTCCCCCGTAGACCAGCGGCAGTGTCCTGCCGACGCGACGAGCGAGCCGAGCGGCCGGACCGTCGGACCCGGTCAACTCGTCACGGCGTCGGCACAGCTGATCGACCGCGGCCGACGCGGACGACTCCACGTCGGCGTGGTGACCGAGTTGCTCGAGCGCACGCAGGACCGAGACGAGTGCGCCGGCCAGACCGGTCCGCTGGAGTTCATCGACGTGATCGACCGCGATGCGCACAACGGTTGCACCGGTTGCGGCCGCCGCGTCGGGGCCATGCGCCGAGGGGATGTCGTCGCCGACCGCGAGGACGAGCGACCTCGGACCGACGTAGGCCGGCAATGCTCCAGCGACCTCGAGCACCGGTACCGAGGCAACCGATGACGAGAGGACAGACACGAGTGCGCCGAGCGGCGCGAGGCCTGCCCCCGCCGTGATCACGACATGGTCGACGTCGGTCGACGGCGGCAGGCCCTCGATCGGGCCACCAGCAGCGGCCGCCTCCACCTGCTCGGGCATGCCGAGCACTGCGTCGAGAAAGCCCAGCGTGTCGATCGGCCCGTCGGGCATCGGCGACGGCACGGGATCTGTCAGCTGGCGTCGAAGGTCGGCGAGATGCCGTCTGCTTCGGCCTTGGCGAGGAGACGGTCGACTTCGGCCTGGTCGACCGAGGTCGCCTCGTCGATCAACATGATCGGGATGTCGTCGCGGATCTCGTAGGTGCGCTTGAGGCGCGGGTTGAGAAGGACGCTCTCGTCTTCGAAGTAGTACAACGGGCCCTTGTCCTCAGGGCAGGCGAGGATGTCGAGGAGCAGTTGGTCGAGTGCCATGGCGCTCACCCTTTCACGGGGATGGGTTCAGTGGAAGTGGGACCGGACTTCGGCGACTTTCTCATCGCACTGTTCCGGCGAGGATGCTTCGAGGTTGAGCCGCAGGAGCGGCTCGGTGTTGCTCGGTCGGAGATTGAACCACCAATCACCAGCGTCGACGGTGAGGCCGTCGATCCGGTCCTGGTCGTGCTCGTCGTACACGGCCGCCACGCGGTCGATCACGGCTGCGGTGTCGTCGACCTCGGTGTTGATCTCGCCGGACGCCGAGTATCGCTCGAACGGCTTGCGCAACTCCGACAACTTCTGGCCGCTGAGGCTCAACTGCTCGAGGACGACGAGCGCCGCGATCGCACCGCTGTCGGCCCGCCAGTTGTCGCGGAAGTAGTAGTGCGCCGAGTGCTCGCCACCGAAGGCGGCCCCCGTCTCGGCCATCACCGCCTTGATGAAGCTGTGCCCCACTCTCGTGCGGACCGGCGTGCCACCGTTCTCGCGCACGACCTCGGCGACCGACTTCGAACAGATCAGGTTGTGCAGGATGGTTGCACCCGGGTCTTTGTCCAGCACGCCCTTGGCGACGATGGCGGTCGTGGTCGATCCGGAGACCGGCTGGCCGAGGTCGTCGACCAGGAACACCCGGTCGGCGTCGCCGTCGAACGCCAGACCGAGATCGGCACCCGTCTCGAGGACGCGGGCCTGGAGATCGACGAGGTTGTCGGTGTTGAGCGGATCGGCGGGGTGGTTCGGGAAGTTGCCGTCGAGCTCGCCGTACATGACCTCGACGTCGACCAGCAGCGGATCGAACACCAGCGGCACCACGAGCCCGCCCATTCCGTTGGCGGTGTCGGCGATGATCTTCATCGGCACGAGCGAGCCGACGTCGATGAACGAACGCACATGGTCGGCGAACGCCGACCGCAGATCTTCGTCGTGCACCACACCCCGTGGCCCCGATGCGTCGAGATCACCAGCGAGCACGGTCGCCTTCATCTGGTCCAGGCCGCTGTCCGAACCGATGGGCCGAGCGCCGGCGAGCGTCATCTTGATGCCGTTGTAACCGGCTGGATTGTGGCTCGCGGTGAACATCGCCCCCGGGGCGTCGAGGGACCCCGACGCGAAGTACAGGAGGTCGGTCGATGCGAGCCCGAGACGCGTCACGTCGAGTCCCTCTCCGGTCACGCCGTCGCAGAACGCCTCCACGAGTTCGACACCGGACTCTCGCATGTCGCGAGCGACCAGCACACGACCGTGGGGATACGGCTGCGTCTTGACGTACCGAGCGAACGCCACGCCGATCCGGCGCACCAGATCAGCGTCCAACTGGTCAGGTGTCGTCCCGCGGATGTCGTATGCCTTGAAAACGGCGTCGATGTCTCCCACGGGGGAAGCGTGGTCGTCGCCAGGCCCGATCTGCAAACGGACGGCCGGTACGATCCGTCGCCATGACAGACGTGCCACCGGGCCCCGGCTACTGGAAGGCGTCGGACGGCAACTGGTATCCGCCGCAACAGGCGACGCCTCCCCCGCCGGCCCCTCCCCCGCCCGGAGCGTCCATGGCCGGGACGTACAACCCGAACGTGTACGGCCAAGCGCAGGTCTACGGCGCGCAGCCGATGACCAACGGGTATGCGACGGCGGCACTCGTGCTCGGCATCCTGAGTCTGCTGTTGTTCTGGACGTTCGGTGTCGGGATCGTCCTCGGGATCTTGGCTGTCGTGTTCGGCGTCCTCGGGCGCAACCGCGCCAAGGAGATGGGACCGAACGGCAACGCCGGCCGCGCCACCGCCGGCGCCGTGATCGGCGTCCTCGGCACGATCGGTGGCGCGATCTTCATCGTCTTGATCGTCGCGGTGATCGGTGAGATCGAGTTCGACACCGATCCTGCCGACGGCTTCTGCGACACCGACCGGCTGTTCCAGGACCCGGACTGCTGACGATCCCGGCAGACTCACGCGCATGAGTGAGCTGACCGATGCCGTCGCCCCCACCCGGACGAGCGCACTCAGCCGCCTGTGGCAGTACGGGCGGCCCTACCGCCGTCGTGTCGGTTGGGCGACGCTCCACTCGGTCCTCAACAAGCTCTTCGACCTCGCACCGCCACTGCTGATCGGCCTCGCCGTGGACGTCGTCGCCAACGATGGCGACGGGTTCCTCGCCCGCTTCGGCTTCACCACACAACGGTCGCAGATCGTGGGCATCGCGATCCTCACCTTCGTCGTCTGGGCACTCGAGTCGCTCTTCGAGTTCCTGCACCGGGTGGCGTGGCGGAACCTGGCCCAGGACCTCCAGCACGATCTCCGGGTCGAGGCCTACGGACACGTACAGGAACTGGAACACGCCTGGTTCCAGGAACGGGCCACGGGCGATCTCCTCGCGGTGCTCAACGACGACGTCAACCAGCTCGAACGGTTCCTCGACATCGGAGCGAACGAGATCATCCAGGTGCTCACGACCGTCGTCGCGGTGGGCGCCGTGTTCGTGATCCTCGACCCCATCGTCGCGGTGCTCGCCATCGCACCGATGCCCCTCATCCTCTACGGCTCGTTCTGGTTCCAGCGCAAGCTCGAACCGCGGTACGAAGCAGTCCGCGGCCAGGCCGGGTTCCTCAACGGACAGCTGGCCAACAACATCCTCGGCATCTCGACGGTGAAGAGCTTCACGGCCGAGGACCGTGAGACCGCCCGCATCGCCACCGAGTCCGACCGCTACCGCGAGACGAACCGTCGAGCGATCTCGCTCTCGTCGGCCTTCACGCCGCTCATCCGCATGGCGATCCTCGTCGGCTTCACCGGCACCATGATCTGGGGCGGGTTCGAGGCCATCCGCGATGGGTCATTGACCGTCGGGCAGTACAGCGTCCTGTTGTTCCTGAGTCAGCGTCTCCTGTGGCCGCTCACCAGCCTCGGCGAGACGTTCGATCAGTACCAACGGGCCATGGCGTCGACCAACCGCATCCTCGACGTCGTCGACACCGAGCCAGCGATCGTCGGCGGCACAGAACGCCTCAGCCTGACGAAGGGCGAGGGCCACGTGGCATTCGACGACGTCACCTTCGCCTACGACGGTGCCGGCAATGCGCTCGATTCCGTCCGGATCGATCTCGCCGCCGGCACCACCACTGCGGTCGTGGGCCCGACAGGCTCAGGGAAGAGCACGCTCGTCCGACTCCTGCTCCGCTTCTACGACCCCGACGAGGGTCGAGTCACCATCGACGGCCACGACGTGCGGGACCTCGATCTCGGTGACCTCCGACGTCTGACCGGACTGGTGAGCCAGGACGTGTACCTGTTCCACGGATCAGTGCGGGAGAACATCGCATACGGACGGCCCGATGCCAGCCTCGAGGACGTGGTCGCCGCTGCGACTGTGGCCGAGGTGCACGAGTTCGTGCGGGCCCTACCCGATGGTTACGACACGATCGTCGGCGAGCGTGGCCAGAAGCTCTCCGGTGGTCAGCGCCAACGGATCTCGATCGCCCGCGCCATCCTGAAGGATCCGGTGATCCTCCTGCTCGACGAGGCGACGTCGGCCGTCGACAACGAGACCGAAGCGGCGATCCAGCGTTCGCTCGACCGCATCTCTGCCGACCGGACCACGTTGGTGATCGCCCACCGCCTCTCCACGGTCCGCAACGCTGATGTGATCCACGTGCTCGATGCGGGTCGAATCGTCGAACGCGGCACGCATGACGAACTCGTCCTGCGCGAAGGCCCGTATGCCGCGCTGTGGGCCGTCCAGACCGGTGAGGCCGTCCGCCGGGATCGTTGAGCCCGTCAGAGCGGTGTGCGCTCGTCCTGGTCTGCGTCGTCGTCGGCGGCCACCGCTGCCTCAGGGTCGTCGGTGGGCTCGAAGAACAGGTCGGCCTCGCGGAGGCGGCGGACGGCCACCGGCCCCGAACGCCACAGCAGGAACAGCAGCGCGAGGCCACCGAGGCCGAAGAGATACGCGAGGTAGTCGATGCCGGTGCGTCCGTAGGTCATCGAGACCTCGTTGTCGGTCGGCACGACGACCATCAGGTTCGGCGCCACTCGGTACGGCCCGTCGGCACCCGACACCTCCCAGTTGGGGAAGTACGACTGCTTGACGAGCACCGGCGTGCCGGGCTCGTCGACCGTGAACGAGATCCCGTCGCGGCCGACCTCGACGTCGTCGACGACAGCCGGTGTGACGGGCCGCGCCTCGGGCGTCTCGCTCTCGTCGACTCGCTGCCACTCCTCGGGACCGGTGGCTGCCAGCGCGACATCCCATCGCGACGAGTCCTGGAACCAGTCGAGCGCGGGTCCCGTGCAGCGCTTCGAGTCGTCCTCACCGCTGCAGAGCCACTCGTCCTGACCTTCGCCCGACGTCGTGACCGCGGGCTCGAACGCCAGCGCCTCGACGACCGGAGCATCTGCGACCTCGTAGACGACCCAGGGCCCGCTGGCGGCGACCTCGGTCAGATCTGGCTGCGACCGTGCCGCAGTGTTCGCCTCGGCGCTACGAGCCATGTAGTAGCGGACGCCCATCAGCTGGAGATGGTCGACGCCTGCCTCGAGATCGAGCTCGCGGTACGGCAGGTCGCGCTGCGCTCGGGACGGCGTGGCCGACAGCTCCGACTGCATGAGGAAGTGGAATGGGGTGGTGGACGAGGCCTCGAAGTACAGCCCCTCCATCGACCCGATGCACCCGTCGGTCCAGTGCGGCAGGAGCATGAGCGCCATCGGCGTGCCGTAGTCGTTCAGGTCGGGGCTGTACTCCCAGAGCGACATGCCGCAACCACGCTCGGCGCCGACCTCGGCCATCGTCGACACGATGCCCCGGTACTCGGGATAGGCGGGCTTGCGCTCGTACCCGAGGTAGTTCCACTCGGCCCAGCCGGTGACGAAGTTGCGGCCGGTGACGTCGACCGTGAGCGCGTCGGGCACGTCCAGGCTGAAGACCCCAGGCACCCCGACCGAGGCGTTGAGTCGGTAGGTGCCGTCCGCGTTCTCACGTCCGCCGGGAAGATTCCGTAGCTGCCCTCCGAGGAACACCGTGAGGACCAACAACACCACGGGGGCGGCGAGCCAGTTGATGCTCCGGACCGGTCGTTCCGGTCGGCTCGCGAAGACGTGGGCCATCGCACGGACGACCTCGCCGACGCCGATGGCGGCCAGGAAATAGACGACCAGGTACCAGAAGGGCAACAGGCGGGCGTTCCAGAGGCGACCCTGCGGCGCATAGACGAATGCGAGGGCCAGCATGAGGCCGAGCACGACGAGGGCCGACCCGATGCGACTCTTGAAGACGAGTGACAGGACCGCGCCGACGAGGGCGAGTGCCGCGACGATCTTCAGGTCGCCCGGGACGAGTTCGGTCCACACGGACTCGGTGAACCACTTCCAGATCGAAGTGTCGTCGGTGTGGACGGCGATCTTCGCCCAGCCCATGTCGTTCAGGTAGGTGCGCCGCCAGAAGAACGGCAGTACCCACCACGACGCGAGGAGCGCAGTGACGACACCGGTCGAGCCGAGCCACCACGTCCGCACTGCGCCGATGCGGCGATGGTCATCAACGGGATCATCGTCGTCGGGTCCGAGTCGGGACCACCACAAGATGGCGATCAGCAGTGTCGCGACCACCGTGACGACGAGAATCGGGCCGGTGGTGGCGAATCCGGTGGCCCAGGCGACGAGCGCAGCGACATCGACGACGGCAAGTGCCCCGAGCGCGGCGACAGCGGCAGTGATCCGGCCCGACCGGGTCGACGTCGGGATCTCACCGACCACGTGGACCACGACCAGCACCACGGTCGCCGCCAACGCGAAGAACGCAGGGATCAGATGACAGAGGCCGACGAGCGCGAGCAGCACTGCGGCGGTTGCCCGGTGGCTACCCGTCCGCAGACCGTGCACGAGCACGCCGAGGTAGGCGATCGCGAGGGCGAGGCTGATCGAGAAGGCGAACTCGCCGGCCATCGTCGAGGCGATGTTGCCGCCATAGATGGTGAAGTTCTTGTCGAACAGGAACGCCACTGTGGCGACCGACAACAGGGCGGGCGTCGGGTACGGGAGCCGGGCGAGACGCCCGAAGACGAACGCCGAGACCGGCATCGCCACCACGCCGGCGACTGTGACGAGCTTGAACGAGGGGCCGTACGGCATGGCCACACCGCCGAGGGCGACCACGATTGCGAGGGCCCCGAGCACCCTGGCACGTCGGTGGGTACCGCGCCGGACCGCCAAGACCCCCGCGAACACCGCACCGGCCATGGCCACGAAAGCGACACCCGTGTCGAACGAGTACCAGATTCCCGCCAGTGTCAGGACCAACAGAGCGACGCCGACCCCGACGCCAGCGATCCGTCGGCGCCCCGACGCGACCGCGCTCAGAGCGAGCGACACGCCGGCGCTCAACAACGACGCCGCACCGCCGAGACCGGCGTTGAGCACCACCATCGCCAGGAACGGGACCACCATGTAGAACTGGAAGACCGGGAACCCGGCGTACCAGTCCGGCGTCCACCCCGAGAGACGGAAGTCGGACAGCAGCACATCTCGCAGATAGCCGAACGCCCACACGTGGGCGCCCATGTCCCCGCCCGCCGGCGTCGT
>JBBSLH010000139.1:0-10621 GCA_038255425.1 Acidimicrobiales bacterium | reverse complement strand
TTCGACAGGTTGCCGGTGAGCTTGCGCAGGGCCTGGCTCATGAGCCGGGCCTGGAGGCCGACGTGGGTGTCACCCATGTCGCCCTCGATCTCGGCCCGGGGCGTCAGGGCGGCGACCGAGTCGACCACGATCACGTCGATGGCGGCGGACCGCACCAACATGTCGACGATCTCGAGCGCCTGCTCGCCGGTGTCGGGCTGGGAGATGAGCAGCTCGTCGACGTCGACGCCGATGTTGCGGGCGTACACCGGGTCCATGGCGTGCTCGGCGTCGATGTAGGCGCAGATGCCGCCGTTGCGTTGGGCCTCGGCCACGACGTGCATGGCGAGGGTCGACTTGCCCGACGACTCGGGCCCGAAGATCTCGGTGACACGACCCCGAGGGAGGCCCCCGATGCCGAGGGCGAGGTCGAGGGCCAGGGCCCCGGTGGAGATCGAGTCGATGTTCATCGACGTCTTGTCGCCCATCTTCATGACGGCGCCCTTGCCGAACTGCTTCTCGATGTTTCCGAGCGCCATGTCGAGCGCCTTCTCACGGTCCATTGCGGCCATGTTGTTGTTCCTTTCGAACGTCTGTGTGTTCGGCTGCGGGGTGCAGCGAGTGCCGGTCTTGTTGGCTTGTGTCGAACCTACGAAGGGGGTCTGACAAGAACTCGTGTCCCCGGTGGTGCGAGAACGACAACAGCGTAACTTCGAACAACCGTTCGATCAAGGACCAGGGGGCAAAAATCGCAGGACGTGGGTGATCCCGGCGTCGTCGGCCGGGCCGAAGCCCATGCGCTCCCAGAAGATCGGTGCTGCTGCGGACGCTCCGGCGTTGCACGTGAGGAGATCAGCGTGTTCGAACCCGATCGAGATCAGCTCAGTGGCGAGTACCTGAGCGATTCCGCGTCGCCGCCATGGCGGGCCGACGTAGAACCGACGCATACGCAGCGCGCCGGCGACCTCGGGGCACGTCGTCAACCCGCCGATCCCGACGATCTGTTCGTCGTCGACCGCAGCAAGGATCGTCTCACCCATGCTGCGGTAGCGCTCCGACCCGTCCTGCCATCGGTCGATGATCTTCGAGACGATCCTGATTCCCTCGGTCTCGGCGTGGTCCGCCAACACGGCGAGGCCGTCGGGCAACAGCGGCCCCGCCGGCGTGATCATCACCGACGTGCTCACTCGAGCGCGGCCTCGAACGCCGCCCGAGCGTCCGCCCACCAACGACGTCGGCGGTCGTAGCGCTCCATCCCGCCCATGTCGCTCCACATCTGGACGAAACCCGGCTCACCCGCCTCCACCCGGCGCCGAACGAACGCACCGCCGTGCTCCATCGCCTGGCTCAGGGCCTCCAGCACCTCAGCGCGACCAGCGCCGTCCAGCCCGTAGGCATCGCACACCAGTCGCACGCGACGAGGGCGATCGGCCGGATGCCATCCCTGCCTGGTCGCGTTCACGTCGTCGTCGACCGGCACGCACATCCGGGCGAACGACGCGAGGTCGAAGGTCCGCCGTCCAGGAGCCGCGAAGTCGAAGTCCAGGAGCGAGACCGCCCGGCCGTCCCGGAACACCACGTTCTCGAGACACACGTCGTTGTGGCAGACGACCGGCCCGCCCGATGGATCGGCCATCTCCGCACTCCACGTCAACGCTTCGGTGTCGACACCCTCGGACGCATCATGCAGTTCTCGGAGCAACGTCACGACCGAGACGAGCGCATCGTCGGACTGCGCCCAGTCCGGGTACGGCGGGATCGCGACGTCGCCGGGCACGAACTCCAAGCGCTCGCGACCGTCCGGGTCCAGGCCGACCGGCGACGGGCCACCGTGGAATCCGGACGACTCCAGATCGGACAGGAACGACAGCAGCGACGCCGAGTGTGCGTTCGACGGCCGGAGCACGTGCTCGCCAGAGCGGACGACAGCGCCAGCATTGGCCACACCGCCCTGCAGGATCTCTTCGTCGCCGATCACGAGAACACGGTCTCCATCTCCCCCCGGGCGACGTTGAAGACCGTGCCGTCCATGCGGAGCGAGTCGTCCTCGTCGTAGGCACGCCGCAACCCCTCGAGATCGCCGTCGGGGTCGGTGGTGTGCCGTGCCACCGCGTCGAACAGCGCCAACTGCTCGTCGGTCGGTTGCTCGCCCGGCTCCCAACCGGAACCCCACACGTCCCACGGGAGCATCTCGACCTTGTTGAGCGCAGCCAGATCGAGCCGGAGGTTGCCGGCGATCCAGTGCGCCCCGTGTTCGTCGATCGACGTCAACCCGCATCGTCCCGCATCGAGGTCACCGCTTCGCCAGGCCAGCCACGCATGCCCCGCGGTCACGAACTCGGACGCCGTGATGTCGAGCGGGTCACCCTCGAAGCCGATCATCTCGATCCATGTGGCATCGAGTTGCGCGTCGACCATCGTCCACCGCTGCTCCGTGGGGTCCCAGTACTCCGCGACCCAGTGGTCCTCGAGTTGACCGGGAACGAAGTACGACCCGAACCCGCATCGGGCCCGTGCAGGCGCGTCGGCTGCCCGCAAGAGCGCCACCGTGAGGCGGCTGAATGCGTGGCAGCGGGCGCCCACTCGGTTGGAGGGCGGTCGCGCCTCTGTCAGTGGGCGGGCATCGACGGATCGCACGATGTCGAGCAGTCGAGCGGTGTCTCGTTCGTGGATCGCCTCGGCTTGGACCGGACTCAGCGCTGCGCCGTAGAACGGCTCTGCGAACAGGTCGTAGACCAACAGTCCTTGGACGAGTCGGACCACTTCACCGATGTCGCCGGACGTGAACGGTCCGCCGTCGAGCGCCGTGTGTGGACCAGGGGCGGCGAAGAAGTCGAGCGTTTCCTCATCCATGTCCTGGATGCTCCCACAATGCCCGCGACTCGAGCAGCTGCCAGAGAGGTTCGGCACGTTGCATACCGCCTATGGATCGGAGTGACGGTCGGATTCAGTCGCGACCGAGGAGACGGTGACGGAGGCTGTCGAGGAGGGAGATGCAGGCGAACTGTCGGATGCGATCGCGATCCCCCGGGAGTTGGACCCGACGGACGCGGACGTCGCCGTCGATGTCCGATGCGAAGAAGACCGTCCCGACCGGTTGATCGTCCTGGGTGTCGGGGCCGGCGACACCGGTGACGCCCAACCCGACGTCGGCGCCGAGCACTCGGCGAGCGCCGCTGGCCATCTCGGCGGCAGCGGTCTCCGAGACGACCGGGCCCTCGGAGACCCCGAGCACGCCGAACTTCACGTCCGTGGCGTACGACACGACGGAACCGCGGAACCACCGGCTCGCACCGGGAACGGCCACGATCCGCGAGGCCACCAGTCCCCCGGTCACCGACTCGGCCAGTCCCAGCGTCCATCCGCGCTCGACCAACAACGCTCCGACGGCGTGTTCCATCGACTCGTGGTCGACCCCGAACACCAGGTCGCCCAACAGTGTTCGGATGCCGGCTTCCTCCGCCGACACTGCAGCCCACGCCGCAGCGTCGTCGTCACCCTTGGCGGTGATCCGGACCTTGAGCCCTTCGATCCCCGACGCGTTGAACGCGATCGTGGCGGCCCCCGATTCGTCGAGCGCCGTCATCCGGTCGTCGAGACGCTCGGCGAGGCCGGACTCCGACTCGCCCCACGTCCGCAGCGTCCGAGAGACGATCGTCGACGTGTCCCCGGACCGGGCCCGGAGGTCGGGGAGGATCGCTCGCTCGACCATGTCCTGCATCTCGTGCGGGACACCCGGCACGGCGTAGACGACCTGATCCTCGCCGACCGGACAGATCAGACCGGGTGCAGTCCCTCTCGTCTGGTGGATGACGGCCGCCCCGATCGGCACGTCTGCCTGCCGGAGGTTGTTGTCGGGCATGTGCCGCCCGCGCGACTCGAACATGGCCCGGATCGCGTCGGCCACCCCATCGTCGCGTACGAGGTCGACGCCCATGACCTCGGCGATCGCTTCCCGGGTGACGTCGTCCTGCGTCGGGCCCAGCCCGCCGCAACAGATCACTGCATCTGCACGCGACAACGACTCACGGATACACGCCACCATGCGATCGTGGTTGTCGCCGACGCGAACCGAACGGAGACAGTCGACACCACTCAGGGCCAGTTGGCCACCGATCCACGCCGAGTTCGAGTCGACCACCGTTCCCAACAACAACTCGGTACCGATGGCGACGACCTCACAGCGCATGGAAGTCGACTTGCTCCGGCCAGCTCGCGGGCTCGCTCGGCCTGGTCGGAGCGGCGCTGGCGCTTCTTCCGCTCCGCCGATCGATCACCGACGATCTCCCGTGCGGCTGAGTGCCTTGCGTCCATCCGTGACGTAGGCGACGCCGGTCCACACGGTCAGGGCGACGGCGATCCACAGCACGGCGTTCGCGACCCAGATGGCGTCGTCGGCGGTGATCGGAAGGAGCGCGAAGCCGATGGCCACCTCTTGCACCACGGTCTTGACCTTGGCGGCGTACCTGGCCGGGATGGCGATGCCCTGTCGGCCATAGACCGATCGCAGGATCGAGATGCCGAGCTCGCGTGCGGTGATGATCACCACGGGCAGCCACCAGAACGTGCCGTGGGCAACGAGGGCCCAGGCGGCGCCGAGAACCAGCACCTTGTCGGCCAGCGGGTCGAGGAACGCCCCGGACCGGGTGGTGCCGTGCTTGCGGGCCAGGTGTCCGTCGAGGCCGTCGCTGCCGGCGAGCACGATCCACGCGGCGAGCGCCCAGTACGAGGCCCCGTCGACGGCGACGAATGCCAACAAGGGCAACGCCAGGATCATCCGGGTGATGGTGATCGCGTTCGCCGGGGTGGCCAGGGCCGAGGCGCCATAGCGGCTGCGCTCGAACGGAGTCTCCGGGGCGGCAGTCACCGAACCAGTGCTCCGGGCGCGTCGGCGGGGAGCACGGCGTGGACCTCCGGTCCCTCGGCGCTGGTGACGACCACGTCATGGAAGGTACCCATTCCGAGCGATTCGGGCACGGTGATGATGCCGTCGATCTCCGGGGCCTCGCGGTGTGATCGCCCCACGCCTGGTTCGTCGACCAGCACCGAGACGGTCGAACCGACCAGTGCGTCGCGCCGGCTTGCGGTGATGTCGTCCTGCATGCCGCGCAACTCGGCGAGCCGATCACTCATCAGCGCCTTCGGCACCGCGCCGTCGAGATCGGCCGAGTAGGTGCCCTCTTCCTCGGAGTACGAGAAGAAACCGCACCAGTCGAGCTGTGCCTCCTCGACGAACGCCAGGAGCGCGTCGTGGTCAGCCTCGGTCTCGCCGGGATACCCGACGATGAAGTTGGAGCGGAAGGCGGCCTCGGGCTCGCGGGCTCGAATGGTGTGGATGCGTTCGACGTACTTGTCGCCGTCGCCCCATCGACGCATGCGTCGCACGAGCGGGCGAGAGACATGCTGGAGCGAGAGGTCGAAGTACGGCACGCCGGTGCGACAGATGGCGTCGATGAGCGTGTCGTTCAGTTCTGAGGGGTACAGGTAGAGCAGTCGGACCCGCTCGACCATCGACGAGATCTCGTCGATGAGTGGCACCAAGCCCCGCTCTCCCACGCCCTGGTCACGTCCGTAGCTGGCGAGGTCCTGGGCAACGAGCACGATCTCGTGTACTCCGCCGTCGACCAAGGTCGCTGCCTCGGCGACGATGTCGAGCGGGTCGCGCGAACGCTGCGGCCCGCGGAACGACGGGATCGCACAGAACCCACACTTGCGGTCGCAGCCTTCGGCGACCTTGATGTACGC
Organism: Acidimicrobiales bacterium; assembly: GCA_038255425.1. Classification (GTDB taxonomy): domain Bacteria; phylum Actinomycetota; class Acidimicrobiia; order Acidimicrobiales; family Salinilacustritrichaceae; genus Salinilacustrithrix. Next base: position 4,897 of record JBBSLH010000139.1, on the reverse strand, counting down.
CCAGGGCGCTGTGGCCGCGGGACGGGGCATGTTGAGCAGGTCGAAGGCAGGCACGAACTGTTGCGGTCGGCTCGCAAGCGTCGCCTCCCTGCCGGGGTCGGCGCCGGCGCTTCTCCCGACCCCGGGACCAATCGAGACCGGGACCCAGCCGGTCTGGTCCGAGACGATGGGGCCGCCGAACCCGACGACTCGGTCGACCTCGGGCAGTTCTGTCGCCAGCTCGGCGCCGTAGCGCTCGGCCATGCAGCCGGTGACGACCAGCTCGGCATCGGTCTTGCGGGCGTCGCTGAGCGTCAGGATCGTGTCGATCGACTCCTGGCGGGCTTCCTCGACGAACGCGCAGGTGTTGACCACGACCAGGTCGGCTTCGTCGGCGCTCACCGCCGGCATGTAGCCATCGGCGAGCAGCGAGCCGGTGACCTTGTCGGAGTCGACTGCGTTCTTGGGGCATCCGAGTGTCTCCACCCAGAATCGGCGTTCTGCCACAGCACTGAGGGTACCGATGGCACCCCGCATGCCCTGCTTCGGCCGTATCGCTGCGGTCGGCTCCTTCGTCGCCTTCCTGGTTCGGTCGGCGCTGGCGCTTCTTCCGACCGAACGGGTGTCAGCGGTGATACGCCATCTGCAGGCCGCCCCGGGGCCACTCGACGCTCACGAGGCGACCCGTGCCCGACAGCGTGATGTAGGCCGTCCGCAGATCGTCGCCACCGAAGCAGATGTTGGTGGTCAACGGATCGTCGAACGCCAGGTGCTCGACGGTGGCTCCGTCGGGCGAGACCGACGTGATGCCCCCGTTGACCAGGGTGGCCACGCACACCCAGCCCTCGCCGTCGACACCGAGCGAGTCGAACAGCTGGTAGCCCTCGAGGCCGGCCAGCAGATGGCCGCCACCGGGGCCGAGGGGGTTCGCCTGCGTCTCGTCGATCTGGCCCGCGCCCGACAGCGGCCACCGCCAGACACGGCCGGTGTGTGTCTCGGCCGCGTAGAGGTTGGTGCCGTCGGGCGAGAGGCCCACGCCGTTGGGGGCATCGACGGGATGGATCTTCTCGACGCATGACGAGCCGTCGATCGAGGCGTAGTGCAGGCCGGTGATGTCGGACGCACGGTCGTGGCGAACGCCGTGGTCGGTGAACCAGAACCCGCCGTCGCTGTCGAACACGATGTCGTTCGGCGCCCGCAGCGGGACGGCCTCGCCGTCGGGGGTCACCGACTCGGTGTAGACGGTCTCGACGTCGCCGCTGTCGAGGTCGAGACGCTGGATCGAACCGCCGGTCCACGTCGGCGGTACCGGACCCGGGAACGTCAGGCCCATCACGTCCTGCCAGTCGAAGCAGCCGCCGTTGTTGCAGATGTAGACCTTGCCGTCGGGGCCGATGGCCGCACCGTTCGGACCGCCGCCCACGTCGAAGCGCTGGCGGATCGCTCCGTCGGCCTCGAGCCACGTGATGGTGCCGCGCTTGATCTCCACCAGGAGGATCGAGCCGTCGTCCATGGCGATCGGCCCCTCGGGGAACTGCAGGTCGGATGCGATCTCGGTCACGTCAGCCATGCGCGCATCCTGTCAGAGCTCGGGATCCTCCGTCTGCGCATCATCGTGGTCGACCGATGTTGGCGTGCGTCGAACGGGCACTCGGCGGGAGCGGACGTCGGCGACGACCCCGTTCTCGGCCAGTTCGGAGCGCATCATCTTCAGGGTCTCTCGGTGCACGATCCCCTTGAGGATTCCAGGCGTCACCATCGCCAGCGGTCGGGCGAAGGGCGATCGGCTGGCGGCGAGCTCGAGATGATTCTGGATCTCGATGGCGATGACCTCGACCGTGGCGTCGCCGTACATCTCGACGATCTCGGCGTCGAGCGCAGCGAGCCGTCGGTGCTGGAGCACGACCGTGGCGACGAGCGAGCCGCACACGACGAGGAGGACGAACGTGAGCCAGACCACGGTCAGCCTGCGAGGAGCGGGACCGTGACCGCGTAGGCCGCCAGCAGGATGATGGCCTCGTTGCGGTTGATCCGCTTGCCCGTGAACATGAACAACCACGCGCCGAAGGCCACCACCAACATGATCACCGTGGCGGAGCCGGCGAGCACATCGCTCTCGAGCTGACCGGGCCCCAGGAGTCCCACTGTCGCGCCCACCGCGAGGCTGTTGAACATGTTGGAACCGAGCAGGTTCCCGACGATGAGCTCGTCCTCGTTCTTCCGGGCGGCGGCGATGGCGGTGACCAGTTCGGGCAACGAGGTCCCGAGGGCGATCAGCGTGAGACCGATGAAGCCCTCGGCCAAGTCGAGCCGAGCTGCGATGTCGGATGCGCCCCACACGGCGAGCTGTGCACCGGCGACGACGCCGATCAGCCCCACGAGCGTGCGGACCGCCTCGCGTCGTGCCGACAAGTCGTCCTCGTCCTCGAGGAACTCGTCGACCTCGCTGATGAGTTCCTCGCTGCCGTCTCGCGAGCCGAGGAAGAGGAACGCCAGCGCGGCGACCAACGCCAGCAACAGAACGAACCCTTCCCACCGCTCGAGCCCGTCCTGGATGAAGACGGCGAAGAGGACGACCGAGGCGACCGAGAGCGGCGCCTCCTTCCGCAGCACCGAGGAGGAGATCGCCATGGTGCAGAGCAACGCCGAGATGCCCAGGACCAACGTCAGGTTCGCCACGTTCGACCCGATGATGTTGCCTGCCGCGATGTCGAGCTTCCCCTGCGTCGAGGCAATACCGGAGACGACCATCTCCGGCGCACTCGTGCCGAAGCCGATGACGACCGCGCCGATGATCACCGGCGGGACGTTCAGCGTGGCGGACAACCGGGCGGCGCCGGCGACGAATTCGTCTGCGGCCTTCGTCAGGAGCACGAGGCCGACGATGACGGCCAGGAGGGCGAGGGGCACGGCACCAAGATTGTCGTACCGGACACGACGACGACGAGTTCCGGAACAATGGGCGGGATGTGACGGTTGGCGCAGGCATGACGTCGTCTGATCCTGTCCACGCGATCCGCTTCTCCGAGACCGGCGGTCCGGACGTCCTCCGCTGGGAGACGGTCGACCTGCCGACCCCCGGACCGGGTGAACTCCGTGTCCGCCACACCGCGATCGGTCTCAACTTCGTCGACACCTACTTCCGCTCCGGCCTGTACCCCGCGGCGTTGCCGAGCGGACTGGGCGTCGAGGCCGCCGGCGTCGTCGAGGACGTCGGGCCCGACACGGACGGTTGGAACATCGGCGACCGCATCGCCTACGCGACCGGCCCGATGGGCGCCTACGCAGAAGCCGCCGTGCTCCCGGCTCGCAGCGTCGTCCGGATCCCTGATGGCATCGACGACCAGACCGCTGCCGCCGCGATGCTCAAGGGCCTCACCGTCCAGTACCTCATCCGCCTAATCCACGACGTCGGTCCAGACACCGTGCTCCTCTCCCACGCCGCGGCTGGCGGCGTCGGCCTCATCCTCGGCCAGTGGGCGAAGTCGCTCGGCGCCACGGTGATCGGCACCGCCAGCACCCCGGAGAAGCGTTCGCTGGCGCTCGAGCACGGGTACGACCACGTGATCGCCTATCGGGACCAGGGTGTCGACGTCGCGGCGGCGGTGCGATCGCTGACCGACGGTCGTGGTGTCGATGTCGTGTACGACGGTGTCGGCGCCGACACCTTCGACGCTTCGATCGACAGCCTTCGCCCGAAGGGACTGCTCGTCACGTTCGGCAACGCCTCGGGCCCCGTGCCGCCGTTCTCGCCGTCGCTGCTGAACGCGAAGGGGTCGCTCTTCGTGACCCGACCCACGCTGGCGAACTACGCCGATTCCCCCGAACACACCCAGGAGATGGCCAACGACCTGTTCGCTGTGCTGTCGTCCGGCGACGTCGTCGTCCGAGTCGACCAGACGTACCCGTTGGCGGAAGCTGCTCGAGCGCACGAAGACCTCGAGGCCGGGCGCACCACCGGCTCGACCGTGCTGGTCCCCTAGGGCTTGCTGTCCTCGTCGTCCGATCCGGCGCGCAGGAGTCGGTCGAGCCAGCCCATGGCGTGATCCTCGCGGACCGATCAGTTCCTGGCGAGCAGGTCGTCCAGTTCGGCTTCGGTCATCAACACGTCGCGAGCCTTCGACCCGATCGACGGCCCGACGACGCCACGCTGTTCGAGGATGTCCATGAGGCGGCCTGCACGGGCGAAGCCGACCTTGAGCTTGCGCTGCAGCATCGATGTCGACCCGAGCTGCGAGCGGACGATGAGCTCCATCGCCTGGAGGGCCAGATCGTCGTCGTCCTCGTCACCCGTCCCGCCGCCAGGAAGCATCGTGGCGGCGTCGGGACCGCTCTCGCTGCCCTGCACCTCCTCGACGTAGGCCACCTGTGGCGACTGGCGCTTCCAGTGCGCGACCACGGCCCGCACCTCGTCCTCGGTGACCCACGACCCCTGGATACGCGACGGGCTCGAACTCGTGGGTCCGAGGAACAACATGTCGCCCTTGCCCACGAGGCGCTCGGCACCGACCTGGTCGAGGATGACCCGCGAGTCGGTGGCGCTGGACACGGCGAAGGCGAGGCGCGCCGGCACGTTGGCCTTGATGACGCCGGTGATCACGTTCACCGACGGACGCTGGGTGGCGATGATGAGGTGGATGCCGACGGCGCGAGCCATCTGTGCGATCCGACAGATCGAGTCCTCGACGTCGCGGGCCGCGACCATCATGAGGTCGGCGAGTTCGTCGACGACGATGATGACGAAGGGCAGGCGCGAGTAGCGCTCAGGGGCGACCCGACCTTCCGAATCACGGTCAGGGGCGCTGGACGAGGTGACCAACGACTCCTGGTAGGCATCCTCGACCTCGTTGAGGTCGCCACGGTCGTAGGCCTCGTTGTACCCGGTGATGTCGCGCACGCCGACCTCGGAGAGCAGGTC
>JBBSLH010000138.1:0-10719 GCA_038255425.1 Acidimicrobiales bacterium | reverse complement strand
GGCAAGTCTCTACCCTGGACCCATGGCCGGTGATGTCCTCCAGACCGTTCCCCTCGACTTCCAGTGGCCGACGTTGGATCCGTTCCTGTTCTGCGTGCACCACGTCGACGACTACCCCGAAGCCAACGATCTCCTCGGTCCGGACGCACCGCTGACCGGACGACAGATGGGTTCGGACTTCGATGGCGTGGACGGATGGCGGATGTACCACGGGACGACGATTCCTGGCTTCCCGCAACACCCACACCGGGGCTTCGAGACCGTCACCTATGTGCGTCAGGGCCTCATCGACCACGCCGATTCGATGGGCGCCGCCGCCCGCTACGGCCGTGGCGACGTGCAGTGGCTCACCGCCGGAGCCGGTATCCAACATGCCGAGATGTTCCCGTTGCTCGACCGTGAGCGACGCAACCCGGTCGAGTTGTTCCAGATCTGGCTGAACCTGCCGGCGGCCGACAAGATGTCCGAGCCGTACTTCGCCATGCTCTGGGACACCGACATCCCGAGACTCGAGCAGGACGGGGTCACGGTCACCGTGATCGCAGGCACCCTCGGCGGCCACGAGCCACCGTCACCTCCGCCCGATTCGTACGGGTCGAAGACAGACGCCGACGTCGCCATCTGGCACATCGTCCTCGACGCCGATGCCGAGTGGACGCTGCCGAGCCCGGCAGACGACGGGGTCGGCCGGGTGCTCTATCTGTTCGACGGCGATGGTCTCACCGTCGGCGACACGCTGGTCGGGGCGAAGTCGGGCGCGGTCCTCGAGACATCGCGAGACCTCCCGCTGCGGGCGACCGAGGGGCCGGTCGAGGCGCTCGTCCTCCAGGGCCGTCCGATCGCCGAGCCGGTCGCGCAGTACGGGCCGTTCGTGATGAACACCAAAGCCGAGATCCAACAGGCCATGGACGACTACCGGTCGACGCAGTTCGGCGGCTGGCCGTGGGACGTCACCGATCCCACACACGGTCGCGACGACCGCCGCTTCGCTCGCCGCACCGACGGATCGGTCGAAGAAGCATCAGCCTGAAGACCGTCAGGTCGAATCCGCAGATCTGGACCGTCAGGTCGACACGGCGCCCGAGCGGTTGATGGCGGCGAGCTCCGTCCCGAGATACGACTCGACCACCCGCGGGTGGTCCAGCACCTCGGCCGGCGTACCCGTGGCGATGACCTCGCCCAGTTCGAGGGCGACCATCTCGTCGCAGATCGAGGAGAGCAACGGCATGTCGTGCTCGATCACCAGGATCGAGGCGCCCGTGTACTGCTGCACGCGCTGGAGGAGCGGCCCGAGCGCTTCAGTCTCCTTCTGTGCGACGCCACCCGATGGTTCGTCGAGCACGATGACCTCGGGATCGGACGCGAGCAGACACGCGAGTTCGACGATACGACGGGTGCCGGTCGACAACTCGCCGGTGAGCTTTTCGCGAAACGCCTGGAGCCCCATCAGCTCGATGAGTTGGTCGACGTCGACGCGCACGCGCTCCTCACAGTCGCGGCTGACCGGCTGACCCGTCGCCGCGGCGACGACGCTGTGCGTGAGCAGTTGGCGTTCTCGTGCGATGGCGACGGTCTCGGCCGTGGTCAGCGTCGGGAAGAGGAGCGCCTCCTGGAACGACCGTCCGAGCCCGCGACTGGCGCGCTCGTGTGGGGCCAGCGACGTGATGTCCTCGTCGCGCAGCAGGATCCTGCCGGAGTCGACGTCGAGGAAGCCGGAGACGCAGTCGAACAATGTCGTCTTGCCGGCGCCGTTCTGTCCGATGAGACCGAGGATCTGACCTTCTCGCAGCTGGAGATCGACGTCGTTGACCGCCGTGATGCCGCCGAAGCGCTTGACCACGCCCTCACACTCGAGGACGACGGGCGAGTCTGCCGGTGGCGGCGTTCTCCGCGCTTGCGCGCTGACGGTCGGCGATGCCGGCTTCGAGCCACCGCCGCTCGTTGCTTCGTTGACGTCTGCACCGGCGATGAAGACGGACCGCAGGATGTCGGGGCGGTCGAGGAGCTCGACGGTCGAGCCAGAGAACCGGAACTCCCCCTTCTCCATGAACACCGCTCGTTCTGCCAGGTTGAGGGCGACGTTGATCGACTGCTCGACCACGACCACGGTGAGCCCCTCTGCGTGCACCTGGCGCACGACGTCGATCAGCTGACCGACGATCGTGGGAGCGAGCCCGAGCGACAGCTCGTCGATCAGGAGGATCTGCGGGTCGGGGATCAGCGCCTGGCTGACTGCCAGCATCTGTTGTTCGCCACCGGAGAGGTTTCCCGCCAACTGGTCGATTCGCTCGCCGAGCCTCGGGAACAGTTCGAGCACGCGGTCCTCGGCGGCTGCGACAGCGCCAGCATCGCCACGCTGCAACCAGGAGGCGAGGCGCAGGTTGTCGCGCACGGTCAGGGTGGGGAACACGCTCTTGCCACCCGGCATCATCACGATGCCCCGCTCGGCGACCACGTTCGGTTCCATGCCCACCAGATCAGTGCCGTCGAAGGTGACCGATCCCGCGGTCGGTGGGAGGAGTCCCGTCACGCACTTGAACAGCGTCGACTTGCCCGCGCCGTTCGTCCCGAGCAGGGCGACGATCTCGCCACGACGGATCTCGAGGTCGAGGCCGAAGAGGATCTGGACCGGACCGTACGAGGCGTCGAGCCCACGCACTTCGAGGATGACGTCGCCTGGCGCTGCTTCGGTGCTCACGAGAGCGCTCCAGAGATCACCGAGGTCTCGTCCTCGGGCGCCGCATCCTCGACCCGCTTGTCGGCCACGAGGCTGGGCTCGTGGATGCCGCGGCGTTCCGCCACGAAGCGGAGGTACCGGTCGCGCCAGCGTTGGACGAACTGCCACAGACCGCCCGGGAGGAAGTAGAGGATGAACAGCAGACCACCGCCGGTCAGGCTCAGGCGGACGATCGCTGCGGCGTCGCCCGAGACGCTCTGCGCCAACACGAAGTCCAACAGACGGAACAGGAAGACCCCCGCCAGCGTGCCGGCGATCGAGCCCAGCCCGCCGATGACCGCGAAGCTGAAGACCTCGATCGACATGCCGGGTTGGAACGTGCCCTGGCCCGTGCCGCCGGCGACGAGCACGTAGAGGCCACCAGCCAGTCCGGCGATGCTGCCCGAGAGAACGAAGGTCTGGAGCTTGACCCGTGTGGTCGGCACGGCCAGCGCTGCCGCCGCTCGCTCGTTGTCGCGCGTACCGATCATCACTCGACCGGGACGTCGCCGACGGAGGGCTCGCACGAGCGCGACCGCCGCCACGAGCCACGCAGCGCAGAAGTAGTACATGACCCACTGGCTGTCGAGAGAGAAGCGCTTCCACAGCGTCGGTCTGATGATCGTGTCGGGGACGAAGCTCGAGAAGTTGACCGGGTTCAGGAAGTACGAGTCGAGAGCGACCGCGAACGCGATCGTGGTGACGGCCAGGTAGAGCCCGCGGATCCGCAACGCAGGGAGCCCGATGAGCACCGCGGTGATCGCGCCGGCCACCACCGCCGCACCGAGCGCGAGGAACACGTCGACGTTCCATCGCATCATGAAGTTGCCGGCCGTCATCGCGCTGATACCCACGATCCCGAACTGCCCCAGCGAGATGTTCCCGCCCCAGCCGGTGAGAACGGCCAGCGAGAGGCCGATCATGCCCCACAGCACGCCGAAACTGACCGTGATGAGCGTGCTGCCGGCCATCGTGAGCGGCCAGAAGAGCGCGACACCACCGGCGACCCATGCCATGGCGAGCAGCGGCCATCGCACCTCGGGGAGACGTCTCAGCTGCTCGGGAATGGGCTTGAGGACCCCGGCACCGTCCCAGCTCGACTCCCCCTCCTCGGCTCGACTCAGCGTCTCCTTGCGCAGCAACAACGAGCCGAGGATGACCACCAGGAACGCGACGTCGAACAGCGACTCCGCGGTGACGTTCCACCGGATCGTCCACTCGGCGATGCCGAGCAAGACCCCACCGACGACAGCGGTCGGCAACGACTTGAAGCGGGCGATCACGGCCACGGCCAGTCCAGGGAGGAGCGCCGTGGCACCCACGAGCGCATCGGGGACCACCCCCGTGAACGGCGCCTTCGTGATGAACGTGATCGTCGAGAGCCCACCGGCCATCGCCCACACCAGGGTCTGCAGCCGACGAACCGGTACGCCGAGCAGCAGCGCCCGGTCTTCGTTCTCGGCCGCAGCGCGGACTGCACGGCCGGCATCGGTCCGCAACAGGAACCACCCGAGCGCGATCAACACGACGGGCGCGGTGGCCAGCATGAGGATGTGGTCGCCACGCACGGGATACGGACGCACGAACCAACTCCCGCTGAGTGGGGTCTCGATGTTGCCGATCAGTGCGTCGGTTCCGAGGGCAAGACCGATGATGAGCCCGATCGCGCCGAGGATCTGGGCGAGACCGATGGATGCGACCGTCAGCACCAAGCGGGACGAGCGGGCGAAGCGACGGATGACCAGCACGTCGACGGCCGCACCCGTGCCCACCCCGACCGCGACGCCGACGGCGATCGCCAGCCAGTAGTTCCAGCCCTTCGCCACGAAGAGACCCACGGTCATCGACCCCGGCATGGCGCCCATCGCGCCGTACGCGAAGTTCACGATGCGTGTCGTGCGATAGATGAGGATCAAGCCCATCGCCAGCAACGCGTACGACGTGCCGAAGATGATCCCCTGGGCGATGACGCCCCACGGCATCACGTCGGGCAGCGGCGAGAGCGGCACCCAGTAGAGGAGCGAGTACGCGACGCACATGCCGACGACGACCTGGGTCGGACGGTGAGACTCGAGGTGCGTCCTCGCCTGCGCGAGTGCGGTCACGGCTCGACCTCCGACCGCTCGACGTCGAGCGGTCGTTCGACGACCCGCTCGGGCGCCACGGACGGAGAGAGCACCATCATCACCAGGATCAGCAGGCCTGCGAGGACGAGCGGACCGAAGCCACCGAGGATCTGCAAGGTCGCGTCCTTCGTCCGCAGCCGTTCGAGCACGTCCTCGGCGGACAGCGACTGCTGAGAATCGGTCGTCGTCACGCCAGCCTCACTTCTCGAAGTAGGGGGCACGGCCGGGCGGCACTCGTCCCGGGAAGTATCTGGCCCCGCCCACCTGCACCCACGCACCGGGCTTGTTGTTCTGGGGCGAGATCTTGTCGGGGTCCCACCAGATCTCGCGGAAGTCGTCGGTCGGGGTGTAGTCGCCCTCGCCGAAACTCCAGAACCCCTGTGGGCCGAGGCCGCCCGGGTACTGGAACAGCCCGGCCTCGAAGGTCTCGGGCGTCAGGTTGGGTCCGGCCATGTGGATGCCGAGCGCCAGGAGTTGGAGTTGGTAGTAGACGATCTCGACACCGAAGGCCGGTTCGTCGTTCGGGCGGATCGACTTGAACGCCCGGTAGGGGAACGAGGCACCGAGGACTTCGGACTCGGCGTTGAAGGCGATGCCGAAGGCGCGGGACCACTGCTCCTGGTCGATCAGCTGGGAGACGATGTCCTGTTCGACGAACGCGAGCCCTCCGGTCGACCACTCGGGTTCGTAACCCTGCTCGTTGGCCTTCGGTGTCATTCCCAACGCGAGCATCACGGGGTCGCAGGCGCAGATCACGGTCGTGACGCCCGTGTCCTTCAACTGGGCGATGATGTTCGATGCTTGGTTGGGCATCGACGAGATGTCGAGCTTGTACTTGAGGTTGATGGCGATGTCGAAGCCGTTCTCCTCGACCGCCTCGATGAACCGGTTCACCGATTCCTGGTACTCGGCGTTCTCGGGTGCCACCAGGCCGTACACCCGCTTCTTGCCCCGAATGCTGGGGCCGGCGTACTCCGCGGTCTCCTGTCCGCTCAGCCGGGCGACGATGTCGGAGACCGCTGCTTCGCTCACGATCGTTCCGTCCGGGAAGAGGCTCCAGGCGTATGGCCGGCGCTCGACGAACCACTTGCGCGACGGATACGGCGCGCCGACGTTGACGATCCCCTTCTTCGAGAGCGCGTCGGCATACGGGAGCGTGATCCCGGTGAGATCGGCGAATGCGCCTTTCTCGACCGCGCGCTGCGCGTCGGCCAACGCCTTCTCCTTCGCACCGCCCAGGAGTTCCGATGCGCCGTTGCCCTCGCCCTTGAAGATCTCGAAGCGGAACTTGCGTCCGTAGAGCTGGTAGCGGGTCTGGAAGTACTCGCCGAGCGCCAACAACGTGTTCTCGACCGCTTCGTCGGACGACGACACGTTCTCGCCGGAGATGTCCGAGAAGATCTCTGCTGCCGATGGGCCCTCGAGTTCGCGGATCGTCACGACGATCTCGTCGTCGGTGATGCCGACGTGGGTTGCCCCACCGTTGTCACCGCTGAACGTGAGGCACGGCGGCGAGTACGGATCCTCGGGCACCTGCAACCCACGGTCGGTGCAGCGCTGCACACCGCCACCGGCCTGTTCGGTCGACTGACCGGGCTGCGTTGCGCTCGGACCGCCAGCCACAGCGCCACCGCCATCGGTGTTGCCTCCGTCGGCGGTGCCGTCGCCGCCGTCGGCACCGGCGATGCTCGGGGTCGCACCGTCGACGGAGCCGAACGGGGTGTCGAGCGGTGCCGCGATGGTCTGCTGGTCCCGCTGGAGCGGCGAGACGACGGTCGCCATGACCAGGAAGCACAATGCCGCAGCCGCGACCGGCAAGTAGGGCCGGCCGACCCGCTTCGCTTCCGGTGCGAGTTCGATCATGATCCGGCCGTCGACACCGGTGCGACCAGCCCTGTGCGCTGTCGCCGCAGATCGAGCCCGAACATCGCCCCGGTGCCCACGATGCCGACGAGCCCGGCGAGCGGTGCAGCACCCTGCGAGCACGACGGCCAGTCGAATGGGTGGACCGACTCGCACACCTTCTCGAGCGGCCCGATGTCGGCCGCCGGTGCAGCGATGACCACGTCGTTGCCGGTCTGCTCGGTCGCCGAACCGCCCGAGATCGAGTTGTCGCCACCAGGACCCGGATCCACCTGGCCGACTGCCGCCGGCCCCGCTGCGTTCGGGAGGGTGGGCACGGGCGCTGTCGGAATCCCGATGGCGTCGCCTTGCAAGAACTCGCCACTGATGGCTTCGGCGCCACCGATCTCGAACGCGAGGAATCCGGTCCCCGAGATCACCGACACGGTGATGTCACCCACCAGGAGGGCGCCCGCCGCGTCGCAGATCGAGGCGGTCAGCTGATCGAAGAGTTGTTCGCGTTGCGCTCGCGACGCGTTGAGCCCCGGGCCGAGCAGCAGCCCGCCAGCGGGCGAGTCCTCGAGGACGATGCGCATCGGTGTGACCCGCACGAGGTCGGTCGGCTCGGCGAAACGCTCGACCTTCGGAAAGTCGATCGTGATGCCGGAGAACGCGAGCACCGTGTTCGCCGCTGCTTCGAGCGGCTCCAACTCGTCGCTGGGAAACGGCACACCACCGATTTCGGCCTCGCCCACATCGAAGGACGCCTCGACAACGCGATCGGTGCCTGTGCGATGGAGCGCATCCCACTGCATCCCGTCGAGACGGACGACACCAGCGATGTCGATGGAGGACTCGACGACTGCGTGCGCCTGTCGGCCCTTGCCCGGAAACACCTCGGTCTCGGCGACGGCCCTGCCTCCGTCGAACGTGAGCAGCGGACCGATCGCGAAGCCCACCCCGCTCACCGTCGAGGTCGAACTCGGTGCGGTCGTGGCCTCGGCGGTCAGACGTCCACCGCCGATGGCCGAGTCGGCGATGGGGAACTCGTCCCGCGACTCGCGCACGTCGCCGCCGCGATTGTCGACCCGAAGTGGCTGCGGTAGGTCGTCAGAACCGATCGAGGCCTCGCGGCATCCATCAGACGTCAGCGTCGTGCCGATGAGGCCGAGGTCGAGCGCCTTTGCCTGTGCCTGCGCCAGCGCATTGGTCGTGTCCGCGACGGCAACTCCCGCCGTCAATCCCAGTTCGAGGGCTCCGACACCGGGGGCGACCTTCGCTACCACCGCTGTGGCCTTCGCCGTACCGTTGCCGACGCTCGACTCCTGCGCCTCGGACGGTCGGGCGAGCGAACCGATGACGACCACGAGCGCGACGGTGAGCATCGCCGTCGCCTTTGACCGCGCCCACGGGCCGTGTCGTTTCATCAAGATCCCCCATGCACACGCTTCGGAGCACGAAGCATGACAAACGTCACAATAGACGTGATCCCCACTGTCGCCGCGAGGTGGTCATTTTGTCAACGGCCGTTGCCAGCGGCCGCGTCGATCCGGCTGTTGACATCGCTGAGTCCGGCGCGTGTCCGACGGGCGTCCTCCCGGTTGGGACGCCACCAATCTCCGCCGTCGTCGCCGGGCAGCGGCCGGAGGGGGATCCCTGTGTAGACGACCTTTCTGGGCTGCTCGGTCGGCGCATGCGCTCGATGGAGGGTGTCGCTGCAATGGACCGTGACGTCGCCGGTCGCGGTCTCGAGCATGATCGGTTCGAGATCGAGGAGCGGTGACCGCATCGCCGATTCGGTGTTGGCCCGATGAGAGCCGGGGATGACACCGAGTGCACCGCTACGGCGGTCGGCGCCCGTGACGGAGATACCGACCGTCAGTCCGCTGCAGGTGTACGAGTGCAGGCCTTGGCCGCAGTCCTTGTGCCATGGGAGATCGGACAAGCCGCGTGCGATCCGAAGCGGCTTCACCAGACCCTCGGCACCCATGTGCTCGGTGTCGAACTCGTCGTCGGTCAGATCGGACAACCAGTGCAGACGACGGTCGGCGAGGAGCGAGGCAAGCGTCGCTGACCGTTCGTGGAACCACAGGACCCGGACGGCCTGATCGAGACCGTCCTCGTCTGTCGCCCACCACGACTCACCGTCGTCGGGCATCGATTCGGCCAGACACGCATCGAGGTCCGCGCTGACCGCCATCATCTCCGCCGCCTCGAACACACCACGGACGTGCAGGAAGCCGGACTGCTCGAGGAACTGCCCCATCGCGGCCGGATCGTCGTCGAGGTCGAACGATCGAGTGAGGTCCAGCGGATCGCCTTCGACGTCGACCAGTTCGATGGCGCCGGCGCGGTGCGCTCGGCGGCCGTCGAAGAGCGCGTGGAGCACCGGCTCCCAGGCGAGCCAGTCGTCGAGTGATCCGCTGGTGATCTCGACCCGTTCCGTCATCACCAGACCCATCGGCGTCTGGACGTCCTGCACGAGGTTCGACAGCCCGTTCTCCGTCATGCGCGCAACCACCGCTGCCCCGGCGCCATCTGCGTCGAGCCGAATGACGCTGTCGGACGCGGAGATGGTCACGCCGCGACCGCCCGACTCCAGTCGAACCGATCCGAGATCACGAAGCGTGATCCCCTCGACGACCAGTCCGCCGTTGGCCTCGGCCGCCGAGGGGATCACCTCGTCGAGCACCTCGTCAGCGGTGAGGTCGCGCACCTCCGAACGGCGCCGGGTCCGGGTGTCGATCGTCATTGCAGACCTCCTATTGATGACGCATCACGCGTGCATACTCTGCGTCGAAGTCGAGCGGCGGTGGAGCGCCGACATCGATACGTACGCCTGCGAACTGTGGCGGCGCGTGTGCGGGTGGGGCGTAGTCGTCGGTCACGGGAAAGGGTCGGCCGTACCCCACGGTCAGGAACGCACCGTCCGGCGCGATGGCCTGCGGGAAGACGCCGACCAACGCTGCCTCGTCGACGACGACACCGCCGACGAGGAGCCGGAGGCGCAGGCCGTCGTCCGGGACGGCCTCGACCGACACCATGCGTGCGCCGGCAGGCATCGCTGCCTCCACTCGCGTCTCGCGCCCGTCGTAGACGAGCGTCCAGGTGACCACGCCGTCGTGGAGATACCACGACCAGCCTGCGATCCAGTCACCCTGCTCGCACAACACACCACTCGCGTTCTCTGCGAGGAAGTCGGAGAACCAGGCCACCATCCGGAAGCCGAGCGACAGGACCGGCCCATTCGACTCGTGGATCTTGTCGCCTCGTTCGAGGAGATATGTGCTCTGGAAGGCGAGCCATGGGAGGTGCAGCTGCGCGATCCGGCTGTCGCGACCGTCGTCGATCGGCAGCACCTGGTTCCGTTCTGCCTCCTCGTGCCAGAGCGCGACCAGCTCGGCGAGTCGCTCCGGCTGCTCAGCGGCCAGATCGTGCGACTCGCTGAAATCGGTCGACGTGTCGAAGAGTTGCCATGTGTCGTGGGTGAAGGTTGCACTGCCCTCGATGTTTTCGCGCTCCGCCGCCGTCAACTGGTTCACGTGGTCGGTGACCGCCTTCCACCCGTTGCAGTAGATGGCCCGACTCCCCCAGCACTCGAAGTACTGCTGTGTCCTCGGATCGTCGCTCGCAGGGTCGGCGAGCGCGCTACGGATCGAGACGCCGTCGAACGACAGCTGGGCGACACCACCGAGCTCCTTCGGCAGGTCGACGCCTGCGAGGTCGAGCACGGTGGGCAACACGTCGATGGCATGGCAGTACTGGTGTCGGATGCCTCCCTGGTCCTCGAGACCACCGGGCCACGACACGATCAACGGGTCGCGCACGCCGCCCTCGAACGTGTACCGCTTCCAGCGTCGGAAGGGCGTGTTGCCCGCCAGCGCCCAACCCCACGGGTAGTGCCCGCTGGAGCGCACGCCCCCGAGGTCGTCGATGTGGCCGAGTTCCGCCGCCACGTCGTCCGGTGTGTCCTCGAGGTAGTGACGGAGCTGGTTCCACGAACCGTTCGGTCCGCCCTCGGCCGAGCAACCGTTG
>JBBSLH010000137.1:0-10801 GCA_038255425.1 Acidimicrobiales bacterium | reverse complement strand
GTCTCTATCTCGATGCACTCGACCAACACCGACCGAAACGGGGCAGGAAGCGCACCGCACAATCGATCCGGACGCAGCTCGACAAGATCAATGAGACGATCGACGACGCATCACCGGTCAAGCGTCTGCAATTGATCCAAGACCGCATGGATCTCCTGGCGGAGATCGAGGCAATGGAGAACAAGCCTGACCTGACCGGTCTCGAGGACGCATTCGTGGCGGCAGCGAAGGGCTACAGCCAGCGGAAGTCGATCTCCTACGCGGCCTGGCGTGAACTCGGCGTCGACGCGGCAGTGCTCAAGCGGGCCGGGATCAGCCGGGCCTCCTGAGACCCAGGCCTTGAATTGCGGGAGAGGGTTCTACGCCGGGACCCGTGCCGCGTCGAGCAGCGACTGCAGCATCGGCAAGCCGTCGGTGGAACCGAGCAGCGCGTGGCTGGCGCGTTCTGGGTGCGGCATGAGTCCCACGACGTTGCGGCTCTCGTTGCACACGCCGGCGATGTCGTCGACAGAACCATTGGGATTGTCGACATAACGAACCACCACCCGGTCTTCGGAACGCAGCATCGCCAGCGTTTCCTCATCGCAGGTGTAGTTGCCCTCGAAATGGTTGATCGGGATGCGCAACTCATCGCCGACCTTTGACGTACTCGTCAGCACTGATTCGGTGGTCTCGACCCGAAGGGTCGTCGTGGCGCACAGGAATTTGAGACCGGCGTTCTTCTGGAGCGCACCGGGTAGGAGACCCGCCTCGGTGAGCACCTGGAAACCGTTGCAGATCCCCACGACCGGGCCGCCGTCAGCGGCGAATTCGCGCACCGATTCCATGATCGGCGAGAACCGGGCGATCGCACCGGGCCGCAGATAGTCGCCATGGGCGAAGCCACCGGGGACGATGACTGCGTCGACGCCGGACAGCGACGCGTCGCCGTGCCAGAGCATCTCGGCCTCGCCGTCGAGCGCCCGAACGGCCTCGATCGCATCCTGTTCACAGTTCGATCCGGGGAACAGGACGACCCCGATGCGGGCGCTCATGCGTTTGCTGCGGCCGCGACGGTGATGGCCGCATCCTCGATGACCGGGTTCGTCAGGAACCGACTGCACACGTCTTCGACCAGCGCCTGCGCTGCCGCGTCGTCCGACGCCTCGACGCTGAACCGGAACGACTTGCCGACCCGCACCCCTTCGATTCCCTCGAAGCCGAGCGCGGGGAGCGACCGTTCGATGGTCGCGCCCTCGGGGTCGGCGATGCCGGCTCGGGGGCTGGTCTCCACCTGGACGTCGAAGCGCATGCCGCCCAATCTACGCGGCCTCTATGCGCCGCCGGGCCACTCGTCGAGGGTCTTGCCGGTGATGCGCTCGTAGCCCTCGCGATAGCGCGCTGCGGTGGCCTCGATGACGTCGTCGGGCAGCGTCGGGGGCGGCGGCGTCTTGTCCCAGCCGTCGATCGCCGAGAGCCAGTCGCGGAGCGGTTGCTTGTCGAAGCTGGGCGGGGTCTTGCCCGGCTCCCAGTCGGCGGCCGGCCAGAAGCGAGACGAGTCGGGCGTGAGGACCTCGTCGCAGATGGCGAGCTCGCCGTCGATCCAACCGAGTTCGAACTTGGTGTCGGCGATGATGATCCCACGCTCGCGAGCCCAGTCGGCCCCCTTCTGATACGCAGCCAGGGAGATCTCGCGGGCCTTCTCGGCGACGTCCTGGCCGACCAGGGCGACGGCGGCGGCGAAGTCGATGTTCTCGTCATGATCGCCGATCTCGGCCTTGGTCGACGGCGTGAACACCGGCTCGGGCAACTTGTCGGACTCCTGGAGACCCTCGGGCATGGGGCTGTCGTGCATGGTCCCGCTGGCCTTGTACTCCTTCCAGGCCGACCCGGTGATGTAGCCGCGCACGATGCACTCGATCGGCAACATGTCGGCCTTGTGCGTGAGCATCGACCGACCGACGAGGTCGGCTGCCCCATCAGACAGACGGGCGTTCTCGGGGAAGTCAGCCACGTCGGTCGAGATCAGGTGATTGGGGGCCACGTCGGCGAGGAGCTCGAACCAGTGGGCCGACATGGCGGTGAGGACACGTCCCTTGTCGGGGATCGTCTGGTCCATGACGACGTCGAAGGCCGAGATCCGGTCCGATGTCACCATCAGGAGCTTGTCGTCACCCGCGTCGTAGATGCCGCGGACCTTGCCGGTGTTCAGGAGGGGGAGATCAGTCACGTCGCCAATCTTTGCGCGTCCGGCCGCCGTCACCGAACCAGATCCTTTCTCGACGAAATGAGCCCCGGCATCCGGGGCGAGGTTCGTCGAGTTCGCGTGGTGGGGCGGCGGGGTGGTCAGAGGATGTCGCCGGGGGTGTAGGTGGCGGCGTCGGGGAAGCGCTCGGCGACTGCGGCGACCTGGTCGGCGAAGGCGGCGACCTGGGCGACGGCGCGGCCGGCGACGGCCATGGGATCGGCGATCGCTGCAGCGAGGGCGGCGCGGTCGATGGGGAGGCGATCGTCGGCGCCGAGACGTTCGACGAGGTCGTTGGTGGCCTGGCCTTCCTCACGCATGGCGAGCGCCACGGCGACGGCGTGTTCCTTGATGGCCTCGTGGGCCTCCTCGCGGCCAGCACCGGCACGGACCGAGGCCATGAGGACCTTGGTGGTGGCGAGGAAGGGGAGGTAGCGGTCGAGTTCGGCCTGGATCACGGCCGGGTAGGCGCCGAAGCCGCCCAACACGGTGAGGAACGTCTCGAACAGGCCGTCGATGGCGAGGAACGCGTCGGGGAGCGCGACCCGACGAACGACCGAGCACGACACGTCGCCCTCGTTCCACTGGTCGCCCGCCAGCGACGTGACCATCGCCTGATGACCGGCGAGCACGTGCTTGAGGCCACAGACCCGCTCGCACGACCGCGAGTTCATCTTGTGCGGCATCGCCGACGAACCGACCTGGCCGGGCAGGAAGCCCTCCGTCGCCAGCTCTTGTCCGGCCATGAGACGGATCGTGGTGGCCAGCGACGACGGGCCGGACGCGAGCTGGACCAGCGCACCGACGACCTCGAGGTCGAGTGAGCGTGGGTACACCTGCCCGACGTTGGTGAGGGTGCGTTCGAAGCCGAGGTGATCGGCGACCGCGGCCTCGACCGCGTCGACGGCTTCGCCGGATCCGAGGAGGTCGAGCTGATCGGTCTGGGTCCCCACCGGGCCCTTGATGCCACGGAGGGGATAGCGACCGAGCAACGAGTCGAGCCGTTCGAAGGCGATGAGCAACTCCTCGCCGGCCACGGCGAAGCGCTTGCCGAGGGTCGTCACCTGCGCGGCGACGTTGTGGCTCCGGGCCGCAAGTGGCTGATCGGCGTGCTCGGTGGCGAGTCGGGCGAGTGCGGCCAGGGTGGCGACCGTCCGGTCACGCGTGAGCTCCATCGCCGCGCGCACCTGGAGTTGCTCGACGTTCTCGGTGAGATCGCGCGAGGTCATGCCGGCATGGATCAACTCGCGACCAGCGAGGTCCGAGAACTCCTCGATGCGGGCCTTGACGTCGTGCTTGGTGATGCGCTCACGGGCTTCGATGGAGGCCAGATCGACCTTGCCGACCACGGCTCGGTAATCGTCGACAGCGCCGTCGGGAACGTCGAGTCCCGCCGCGACCTGCGCCTCGAGAACAGCGATCCACAGGCGACGCTCGAGGACGATCTTGTGCTCGGGCGACCAGATCCGCACCATGTCGGCACTCGCGTACCGGCTTGCGAGGACGTTGGGGACGACGTTCTGTTCCTGGTCGGACACGGCCCCATTCTGGCAATCCGACGACGACCACGAACATTTCCTCAAGGAATGTGGCGACCGTGCCGAAAGTACGGGAGCACGGGAGGGCACATGATTCCGAACTGTCAACGCCACCAATGGGACCAGTCCGAGGACGAATGCCGCAGCTGCGGCCAGTCGTTCTGCGAGAAGTGTCTCGTGTATGCGCACGGTGCCACGGCGCGGCCGATGTGCCTCAACTGCGCCCTGAAGAAGTCCGGCGTGCGAGGCTCCAAGCGCGTGAGGCCCAGTCGCCGCGAACGACGGGCCACGACGAAGGTCGTCAAGGCGCATCAGCGAGAGCGGGTCAGCGCCGCCCGGAGGACCGACGAGGTCGTCGCTCAGGAGGCCGCGGCGACGCGGGTCGACCTGGACGAGGCCGGTCAGCGTGGTTGGGTGTCGCTCGATGCCGCGCGCTGGGACATCGGCGCCATCTGACCCGCCGGGTCGAGCAGTCGCTACTGCGCTGCCGCCCGTTCTTCGCGATCCGCGACGATCGCCTTGGTCAGGTCGGCATCGTCGATCGCCAGCATCTGGACGACGAGCAACGCCGCATTCAGCGAGCCATTGACCGCGACGGTCGCGACCGGGATGCCCTTGGGCATCTGCACCGTGGCCAACAGGGCGTCGAGGCCGTCCGAGATCCCGCCTGACAGCGGCACACCGACCACCGGCAACGTCGTGTGGGCAGCGACCACACCGGCGAGGTGGGCCGCCATACCGGCGCCGCAGATGAAGGCCGAGTAGCCCTCGTCGCGAGCGCTCGTGGCCAGCGAGGTCACCTCGGCCGGGTTGCGGTGAGCCGACAGCACGCGGACGTCGGCCTCGATGCCGAACGCTTCGAGCGTCTCCTTTGCCGGGTTCATCTTGTCCATGTCACGGGGTGACCCCATGAGCACGGCGACCTTGTGGTTGGCGGAGGGGGCCACGGTGTACTCCTGTTGTTCGTTCTCGGTTGCGGTTTCGGGACTGGTCAGGTGGGGTCGGCGGCGATGTCGGTGCGGTGGTGCATGCCGTCCCAGGTGATGCGGGCCACGCCTTCGTAGGCCTTGGCGCGAGCTTCCTCGATCGTCGGCGCGGTGCCGGTCACATAGAGCACCCGCCCGCCGGACGTCACCAGGTCATCACCCTCGGATCGGACGCCGGCGAAGAACACGTCGACATCGTCGAGATCGTCGACGGAACCCAGTCCGCCGATCACGTCACCGAGGCGGGGCGAGGCCGGGTACCGCTCGGACGCGCAGGCGACGGTGACGCACGCGTCGTCGGTGAAGGTCGGCACATGGTCGATGTTCCCCGCGGCGGCCTCGGTCAAGAGCTGCGCGAGATCGCTCGTGAGCCGGGGAAGGACGACCTGGGACTCGGGATCGCCGAACCGGGCGTTGTACTCGACCAACTTCGGGCCGGCGTCGGTCAACATCAAGCCGACGTAGAGCGTGCCGCGATAGTCGATGTCCCGGGAACGGAGTTCGGCCAACGTCGGCGCCACGAAGTCGTCCATGATCGCCTGCACCAGGTCGTCGTCGACGCTGGGGACGGGCGAGTACGCACCCATCCCGCCGGTGTTCGGGCCGGTGTCGTCGTCGCCGACCCGCTTGAAGTCCTGCGACGGCGCCAGCGCCACCGCCTTCTGGCCGTCGCACACCGCGAGGATGCTCAGCTCCGGTCCGTCGAGGTACTCCTCGATCACCACGGTGTGGCCGGCCGCACCGAAACTGTCACCGGCGAGTTTCGCCCGGACGTCGTCCTCGGCATCGATGAGGTTGGCGGTGACGAGCACTCCCTTCCCGGCGGCGAGCCCGTCGGTCTTCACGACGTAGGGGCCAGGCAGGCTCCGCAGGAAGTCGAGGGCGGGTTCGAGTTCGTGGAACGCTCCGTGGCCAGCGGTGGGCACACCGGCCGCGGCCACGACCTCCTTCATCCAGGCCTTCGAGCCCTCGAGGGCGGCACCGTCGGCGCCGGGGCCGTAGACAAGCTTTCCCTGGGCACGGAGCCGGTCGGCGAGGCCATCGACCAGTGGCTGCTCCGGCCCGATGACGAACAGGTCTGCGTCGAGCTCCTCGGGCGGCGTGTCGACCGACCCGGGGATACCGGCGCTACCGGGGGTGATGACGACGTCGGCAGTGCGGCCCAACACCGACACGAGCGCGTGTTCACGTCCACCGGATCCGACGACGACGACCTTCCGGGGAGAACGAGGAACGGACTGCGCCACGGACTGCAGATTAGGGGTTGGGTTCAGGTCGGGACGATCGCGTGTCCCACGGCCCATCGACGGCCGTCGCTGAGGATCGGCATCGGCAGATCGAGACTCGAGTGGCCATAGAGCGGGTACTGGTGCGGAGCGAGCCGGTAGCTGAACGGCGCGGAGCCACCGGCGTGCACGTTGTTGATGTAGACGCTTCTGTCACGGCGGAGCCCCACGGTGTCGTAGCCGTCATGGTTCCAGTCGCCGACGAACGGTGTGTCGCCGACTCGACCGAAATCGAACGAGCGGAAAGGTGCGCCCGGATCTCGGCGCGATGCGTCATCGCTGTTCCACAGCATCATCTGGTTCCCACGTTGCAGGCCGACCTCGTCCCTCCCGTCTCGATCCCAGTCGCCGGCGATCGGCACATCGCCGCGTTGCCCGAGCACGAAGTCGATGTCGGCGACACCGCTCGAGTTCGAGTTGCGAAGGAAGAACCGACCATTGCGGAACACGCCGAGGGTGTCGATGCCGTCGCCGTCCCAATCCCCCGACAGCGGGATGTCAGAGGACCAGCCATAGCTGAACGACGAATCGGCGACGCCCGATGTCAAGGAGTTCCTCACGAAGTACACGTTGCTGCGCCGGACCGAGGGTGTCTCGACCCGGTCGCCGTCCCAATCGCCGATGAGGGGAACGTCGCCGATGCGTCCATAGGTGAAACGCGACGGGGCCGGACGGCGGGCCGCCTGTTCTATCGTGCTCTTCCGCGCGATGGTCTGATCACCAGGGCATCCCGTGGACTGCAGGTTTCGGTGATAGGTCAAGCGGTCGACGGTGACCGTCTGCCCTTTCGGCCACTTGGCCGAACCACCGGACACCTCGGTCGTCGTCCCGTACGCGGTGTTGCCGAACGATGCAAGCTTCCACCCGGCGATGTCCCCGGCGGCCGTCAGCATCGCGGCGGGCGGTGCGGTCGAGGTGTAGTCGCCGAGCAGTGAGATCCCCACCGACCCGGTGTTGAAGCCAGCCGAGTGCCCGCCTTGCACTGCGCCGAACAACTCGCCAGAGCGTGCCTGCCACACCTGCCCGAAGCGGTCGACCATGAAGTTGTAGGCGATGTCGCACCAACCCCTGGTGTTGACATGGAACGCCTGGATCGACCGGAGCTGATCGTCGACTTGGGACGACGTGTACGAATTGCTCGACGCCGTGTGGTGGATGACGGCGAAATCGACCCGGTCCATGTACGTGGGGCCCTCCGGACAATTCCGGTACGACCAGCCGGCGCTTCCCCACGCCTGCGGCAGGTTGACCGTGCGTGTCGTCGGCGACGCTGCGGCCGTGGTCTGCGTGGAGCTGGTGCTGCTGCTCCCGCTGGTGAACGCGACTCGCGAGCTGGAGAGCGGTTGCACGGCTGACCCGGGCGCGGTCTCCGGCTCGACGCTCGAGTCCTCGACGCCGAAGAGCAATGCCTCGAGCCCGGTCGGGTCCCCGCCGAGCGCTTCGACCTCCACCACCGATGCGCCCTCTCCGAGCCAGACAGGGTCGAGAGACGGACGGGACGACGTGCCGTCCTCGCCGTGGTCGGTCTCGAGGCCATCGTCCGACTCGTGAGCGGCGTCGCCACCGACGTCGATCCAATCGGCGGAGCCGACCGGTCGGAAACGGAACCGGAGCGCGGGATCGTTCCACTGGAACGCGACCGACGAGCCCTTGGCGCGGAAATCGACGCGTGCGATGCCGACGCCAGCGCCAGGCACGTCGGCGGTCGTGATGGTCACGCCGTTGAACGACTCGCTGCGGACCGGAGCCTCCTGGGCAGAGACGGCAACCGGCAGGCTCACCGCGGCCACGACCAACGCGGCCAGCGCGACTTGCGCGCCCATATCCCGAATGCTCACAGCAACTCCCTCAGTTCCACCCGCGCGATCCGACCGCCGGGAACCCTACGACGCGAGCTGGACGTACTGGTCGCGGCTCGGGCCGACGCCGAGGAGTGAGATGGGGACGCCGCACTGGGCCTCGAGGAACTCGACGTAGCGCTTGGCGTTGTCGGGGAGATGGTGTGGTTCGGTCGACTCGGTGACGTCGACATTCCATCCGGGCAGCTCTTCGTAGACGGGCGTGCACTTGTGGATGATCGACTGGTTGTCGGGCATGCGGTCGATGCGCTTGCCATCGATTTCGTAGGCGACGCACACCTTGATCGTGTCGAACGTGTCGAGCACGTCGAGCTTGGTGATGGCGAGCTCTGACAGCGAGTTGAGCCGCACGGCGTGGCGCATCATCACGGCATCGAACCAGCCCGGACGTCGGCGACGCTTGGTGTTGACGCCGTACTCGTGGCCGATGTCGACGATCTTGTCGCCGATCTCCCCGAACAGTTCGGTCGGGAATGGGCCGCTGCCGACCCGGGTGAGATACGCCTTGGCGACACCCACGACGCGCTCGACGTGGCGAGGACCGATACCGGCACCGATGGTGGCGCCACCGGCGATCGGGTTCGATGAGGTCACGTAGGGATACGTGCCGTGGTCGAGATCGAGGAACGTGGCCTGCGCACCCTCGAACAGGATGTGTTGGCCGGCCTCGAGGCCCTCGTGGACCAGGTTCACCGTGTCGGCGACGTAGGGCTCGATGGCGTCGCGGTACGTGCCGAGGTAGGTCTCGGCGATCTCGTCTTCGTCGACCGGGAGCTGGTTGTAGACCTTGGCGAGCACGGGGTTCGTCTCACGGAGCACGACGCGGAGCTTCTCGCGGAAGATCTTCTCGTCGTAGAGGTCCTGGACCCGGATCCCGACCCGCGAGGCCTTGTCGGCATACGCCGGACCGATCCCGCGCTTGGTCGTGCCCAGTTTGTTGCGGCCGAGCCAGCGCTCGGTCATGCGGTCGAGGAGCTGGTGGTACGGGAAGATCAGGTGGGCGTTGCCCGAGAGGCGGAGCTTGTCGCAGTTGACGCCTCGGGACTCGAGCATGGCGATCTCGGCCAGCATGACCTTGGGGTCGACGACGACACCGTTGCCGATCACCGGCGTGATGTGGTCGTAGAGGACGCCGGACGGGATGAGCTGGAGGGCGAACGACTCGCCGTCGACCACGATGGTGTGGCCGGCGTTGTGGCCGCCCTGGTAGCGCACCACCATGGACATCTCCTTGGCGAACAGGTCGACGAATCGACCCTTGCCCTCGTCTCCCCACTGCGTTCCCACGACGATGGTGGCCGGCATCTGCCCGCCCCTCTCTCTTGACCTCGGTGACTGGTACTGAACGGCTCGATCTTGCTTGCACGGCCCGAAAACGTCGGACCGGCTCCCCCCGAGGAGAGCCGTTGTCAGACGGTACCCGACCGCCCCCACTGGCGCGAACACGCGAAACGGCCCGGACCATGAGTCCGGGCCGTCGCAGTTCGTGGTCGGGTCAACGACCCGGCGCCGGATCAGTCGTTGCTGATCAGGGAGCGGCGGCTGCCGCCCACAAGGATCGCACCGAGGATCATGAGTGCTGCGCCGATCGGACCGAGACGATCGGTCGCACTGCCCGTGCGGGCCAGGTTCGAGCCCCGGTTGACCGTGTTGTCGAGGACTGCAGGAGCGGTCGTGGTCACGGCCTCGCCGATGACCTCACCCTCGGTTGTGGTGGTGTCGCCCTCGGTCGTGGTGGTCTCCTCCACGATCGTCGTGCCGAGCACCTCTCCCTCGGTCGTGGTGGTCACCTCGCCCTCGGTCGTCGTGGTCACCTCGCCCTCGGTCGTCGTGGTCACCTCGCCCTCGGTCGTCGTGGTCACCTCGCCCTCGGTCGTCGTGGTCACCTCGCCCTCGGTCGTGGTCGTCGCCTGGCTCGTCGTGGTCGTGGACTCGGTCGAGCCGTTGTGGCAGAACGAGATGTGGGAGATGCCGTTGGCGCTGGCGTTCCCGTTCGGGATCACGTAGACGGTGCCGGAGTTCGTGGCTGGGTCGTAGGTGAACGACGCACCGCCGTTGCCCTGCTTGACGAGGATCGCGGTCACCAGTCCGTCGAAACCATCTGCGACGGCCTCGGACGACCAGTCGATGAACAGCGTGTCGGTTCCGTCGACGTTCACTGTGCGGGTGCTGTAGGTGACCTTGATCTCGGCGTCCTGGATCGTGGCATCGTTGCCGGACGTGTCGACTGGATCAGCCTTGAGGTCGTAGCCGTAGCCGTAGCCAGCGTCCGTGCACTTCGGATTTCCGTCGTACGTCTGCACCGTGGGGTTCTCGGCGCTCGACGCGGCCGGTGCGAACACCAACAGCGCGCCCAAGAGGATGCTGAGGACACCTGTCCCGGCAACCGCTTTGGCCTTGTGGGTCTTCTTCATCAGTTCCGCTCCGCTCGATCTGCCGACTTCGGCTCAGGTTTGAGATTCCGCCCAGCGGTGTATCCGCCGTGCCCAACCGTACGATCCCGCCCAAGCGATACAACTTCGGCTCTTGCGTCGAACGCCGATTCTGCCGGGAGCGGAACGGCTTTGCCCGACTTTTTTTCTCACGGCGCGACGAATAGCAACGGTGCGTGCGGCAACCACCACTGAGAGTGATGACTTATGCGGTCTGCGCCACCGCTGGTGCGACCAACGGCCACGGTCGCTCGCGCTCCACGGCGAGGGCGACGTCGAAGAGCAGGGCGTCCTCGTGGTGGCGGCCGAGGACCTGCATCCCGACCGGGAGACCATCGACGGTGCCCGCGGGGATCGACACGGCAGGGTTGCCGTAGATGTTCGAGATGATGGTCAGCGCCCCCATGCCGATGAGATCGGGGAACTGCTTCGAGGCGATGTCGAGGATGCGGCTCGGGGCGCCGGGAGCGACCCCG
>JBBSLH010000136.1:0-10843 GCA_038255425.1 Acidimicrobiales bacterium | reverse complement strand
GCGAGCAGGTCTCCGAGGTCGAGCACCGCGAGGTTGTCGATCACGAGGCGGCGGCTGCCGTCGGCCTGTTCGGTCAGCGCGTTGGCCGAGATGCCGAGTTGGGTGTTGTCGAGTCCGGCGATGCCTTCGAGGATGTCGAGGGCGGCGATACCGGCCTCGGTGGTCGATCCGGCGCCGGTGTCGGCGAGGACCGCCGAGAGTGCGGCCGGCAGCAGCGAACCGACGAGCAGGGGTGCGGTGTCGACCGGGAGGTCGGCGCCGTCGCTCGAGGCCGTCTCTTCTTCACCGGAGCTGGCGACGTCGAGGAAACCGATCTCGAGCGGTTCGCCCAGCAGAGCAGGAGCGGACACGGCGAGTGCCTTGAGTGCCGCAGCGGCCCCTGCGTCGTTCACGTCGGGGTCGGTGTTCGCAGCAGCGAAGTCGGTCAGCAGGTCGAGGTCGAGCAGGTCGCCGACATCGAGGCTGAGAACCTCGAGGGAGCCGACAGTCGACCCGACACCTGGCGTGGCCGCCGATGCCGGCGCCGCAGCAGCCGTGAAAACGGCTCCCGCGACGAGAACTGGAAGGAAACGGGACACGCGCATGTAGAGACTCCCCAACGATGGTGATGTACTCCATCGAGAATGTCCGGTTTCGGGGAGATTGGGAATCACCCCAGTGAGCCATTTCCGTTGCACGGACGGACTAGTCACCGGTGTGTTGCGCGTGCGTCAGCGGTTCTTGCCCTTGCCGCCCCCGCCGCTGCCTCCATCGCTCGCCGGCGTGACCGCGTTGGTGGCTGCATCCGCCGAGGTGCCGGCGGCGTTCACCGCGCGGATTCGGTACCGGAACGTTCCGCTCCCGGGTTGGTCGGTGATCGACGTCGTGTCGGCTCCCGTCGACGCGACCGAGGTCTGTCCGCGCCACGAGCCGTTCTTGTGGAGGAACTCGCGCACCACCTCGAAGCCGGTTTCGTCGTCGCTCTGGTCAGACCACGACACGGTCACTGTCGATCCAGCTGCCGTTGCCGAAGCGTTGGTCGGTGCCGCAGGCGGCGTCGCCGGCGGCGGCGGCGGGGGAGGGGGCGGCGGTCCGGTCTCACCGATGGTGCCGTGCAGTGCATATCGGCCGACGCTGCCGTAGTCGCTGTATCCCGTGAGCGAGGGGTCGCCGAACCCCACGCCGTCGATGATCAACGTGTAGGTGCCGGCGGCGACGGTGATGGCCACCCGCGCGTCGAGGCCGACCGATGTGTCGTTGCCCGACGATGCGGCAGACGAGGGATCGACGACGGCGACGGTCGCGCCGTTGCCGTCCACGAGTCGGAGTTCGATGTCGAGGTCCGGACTGACCGAGGCGGGCCGCGCATGGAGGTCGA
Organism: Acidimicrobiales bacterium; assembly: GCA_038255425.1. GTDB lineage: Bacteria > Actinomycetota > Acidimicrobiia > Acidimicrobiales > Salinilacustritrichaceae > Salinilacustrithrix. Next base: position 9,486 of record JBBSLH010000136.1, on the reverse strand, counting down.
TGGTTCCTCCTCCGGTCGTGAACTGGAAGGCGTCTCGATCGTCGGCCGACGAGATCACCCCGTCCAGCGTCACGCCTGGGCCGGTCACGGTCGTGGCGGTCGCCCGTGTGTCGCCGTGGTCGTCTGCCACTTCGGGTGCCCCGTTGGCGGCCATGACCGCGAAGTCGTCCTCGGACTGACTCGCTCCCGCGTACTCGCCCCGACTCCACTGGGTGATGGGGCGGTAGTAGCCCACACCCATGATCGGAGCCCAGTCGCCGTGCCCGGTGTAGTAGCCGGTGGTGGCGGTGCCGTCATGCGACAGCCCGAGGTTGTGGCCGACCTCGTGGCTGGCGGCCTCGGCGATGTTCTTGGCGCCATTCCCCACGCCGGACGTGAAGACCCACGCCGGTTGGTAGTAGTCGTGCGATCCACCGGTGCTGTCGAAGACGCCGACATATGCCACTCCACCGCACCCGCAGCCCCGCACGTCGGTGGGGGTCACGACGAGCCGCGTGCCGAAGTTCTGGTCGCCGCTCGACGAGCGCGCGATCGCCGCGGCGCCGGGATCCTCGGTGGTGACGTCGATGTCGAACACCGCGAAGTCCTCGGCGATGCGGCGCCATGCGTCCTGGATCGTCGCTCGCTCGCTGTCGCTGAACGTCGCTGGGTTGCCGTCGGCGTCGTAGGGGGCGGCGTCGATGTCGTTCGAGCCGTTGTCCCATGCGGTCGTCGCCGCATTGTGGCCGTCGAAGTCGAGGTAGATCACCCGTGGCGCGCCCGCTCGGCTGTGGAGCTCGAACGTGGCACCGAGCGGATGCGTTGCCTCGGTGGGATCGGTGAGTGCCTCGGTCGCAGCCCCTTGGCCGAGACCCTCGTCGATGAAGAGCAGCCGGCCCGTCCGGCCGACCCACAGTTGGTCGTCAGCACGCAGGTCTGCTCGGAATTCGGCCGGTGTCCTGCCGTTGGTGGCCGCAACCGCCGGCAGGCGGTCGCCGAGCGCTCGGATCGCGTCGTTGCCGCGTCGATCCCTGTCAAGGACATGGTCCGGTGGACCGTTGCCCGCCGCGCCGGCGTCGACCACACCGAAGGTGGAGAGCAACAGCGCTCCGGAGATCATGAGCGCGGCGCGTGTGCGCCATCCGCTGCCAGCCGTGGTCATCGCTGTCCTCCGTCGCCCTGTGGTGCCCTTTCATCGGCGCGACGACGCCAGCAGTTGAGGTGTTTCCGGATGACGGCCGTGGTCATCGCTCCTGTCAGCCCATGATCGCTCGGGCGTTCCCGCGCATGAACTCGACGATGTCCGCCGGCGCCGTGTTGGGCGAACCGGCGTCGAAGGGCGGCTGGGGGTCGTACTCGATGCCGAGTTGGATCGCCTGCGCCATGTCGTCGCCGGCGACGTGCGCGGCCAGCCGAAGCGCCATGTCGATTCCCGAGGAGACACCAGCGGCGGTGACGATGCGGCCCTGCTCCACGACCCGCTCCGGCGATGGCGTTGCCCCGAACTCCGCCAGTTTGTCGAGGTACAGCCAGTGGCTCGTCGCCGTGAGACCGTCGAGCAGCCCTGCCGCCGCGAGGATGAGTGATCCGGTGCAGACCGAGGTCGTGTAGGTCGACGTCTCGTGCGCGCTGCGGAGCCACTCGTGGAGCAGGCCGGGCACCATCTGGTCGGCCTGACCGGGGCCGCCGGGGACGACGACGATGTCGGGTGCCGTCAGGTCCTGGAGCGAAGCGTCGGCGCGCAGGCCGAGCGATCCGACGTCGTTGCGGATCTCGCCCGGAGATTCGGCCACAAAGGTGACCGTGGCGCCGGGCAGGTTGCGCAGCACCTCGTAGGGCCCGACGGCGTCGAGTGCGGTGAAGCGGGGGTACAGAACGATGGCGATGTCCATGGGAACTCCTTGGATCGGCAGGTCAGGGATCGGGGGGCAGGATCGGTGGGTCAGGGGAGTGCGGTGAAGCGGGCGCGGTACTGGGTGGGGGCGACGCCGACCTCGCGGACAAAGGCCCGGCGAAGCGTCTCGGTCGATCCGAAGCCGGCTGTCACGGCCACTGCGTCGATGGCGTCGGTCGATTCCTCGAGTCGCCGTCGGGCGACGTCGACGCGGACGCGCTGGACGTAGCGGGCCGGCGTCTCGCCGATCTCGTCGAGGAAGACTCGGGTCAGATGTCGCTCGCTGTATCCCGCTCGTGAGGCGAGTGCGGCCACGGTGAGGTCGTCCGCGGTGTGGTCCGCGATCCATCCCTGGAGCTCGCGGATCCGGTCACGGTCGGCGAGTTGGGTCGACAGATGCGAGCTGAACTGGGACTGCGATCCTGGTCTGCGAAGGAAGAGAACGAGTCGTTGCGCGACCGCCAGGGCGACCTCGTTGCCCAGGTCCTCCTCGACCAAGGCGAGTGCGAGGTCCATGCCGGTCGTGACGCCCGCCGACGTCGACACGTTGCCGTCTCGCACGAAGATCGGGTCCGGATCGACGTCGACGAGAGGATGGAGCTCCGCCAGAAGGTCTGCCACGGACCAGTGGGTGGTCGCTCGGCGACCGTCGAGCAGACCGGCCGCAGCGAGGATGAACGCACCGGAACACACCGACGTCACGCGGCGCGACCGGCCCGCCAGATCGGCCACGGCCGCGATGAGGTCCGGGTCGGCAACCGCATGGACCGTGCCGTCGCCGCCGGGCACGACGAGCGTGTCGATCCTCTCGGTTGCGTCGGCGATCGGCCCGTCGACGCCGATCCGCAGTCCGCTGCTCGCGCGGACGTCCCCGCCGTCGATGCTCAGGACCTCGATGTCGTAGGCGCCGCCGCCAACAGCCTCGTCAGCGGCAGCGAAGACCTCGAGCGGGCCGTTGACGTCGAGACTCTGGATGCCGTCGTAGACGGTGAAGACGATGGGACGTGCCCGCATGTGGCCATCATCGCCCGGTCGATGGATGTCGGCAATGACATGAACCCCACAGATTCAGACACGGTCCGTGCCGCTGTGTTCAGGATCAGTCGAGGAGGTCGCGGAGGGAGGCGATGTGGTCGTGGTCGCCGTCCTCGCAGAGCCCTCGAGGGTCGAAGTGGACCGACTGGAGTCCGGCACCGCGGGCGCCGAGCACGTCGTAGTGAACGCTGTCGCCGACGTGGAGCGTCCTGCTCGCCTCGGTGCCCAGTGCCTGGAGCGCGGGCGTGAAGATCGCGGGGTCGGGCTTCGCGATGCCGATCGCACCGGAGTCCACGATGGCGGCGACCGGTACGTGTGGGCCCTCGCCGACCTGACACACCCCGGCACCGTCGAGGATCGTGTCGACCGTGCCGTCGGCGTTGCTGACGACGGCCATCGAGATGCCGGCGCGGTGGAGGTCGCCAATGGCGGCGACCGAGTCGACGATGGGCTCGACCCAGAGCCCCGACGGTCCGAACAACGACTGGACAGCGGCGACGCCCTCGGCGTGTGTGCTGTCGATCAATCCCACGTGATGACAGAACGCCGGTACGTACTCGCCGAAGGTCTCGGGTGCCGAGCGGGCGAGGTCCACGGCATGCATGGCCAGGTAGTGGCCGTCCCAGAATCGGTCGCGGTCCACGTCGAGTCCGGCTTCTCCGAACGCATCGGCCAGCCGGTCGTGGCTGGGAACGGTGAAGACGCCACCGACGTCGAGCGTGAGTGCGTCGATGCCGTCGAGGCGGCTCATGGGCCGTCGGTCCGGTCGTGCTCGTCTGCCTCCATGCGCTCCACCCGGCGCCGTGCGATCACGAGCAGGATCGCGAACAACACAAGAGGCGCCAGGACGAACAGGATCTCGTCCCATCCGCCCTGGTGTGCGAGCACGGTCATTCGTCGAGGACGCGATCGACGAGGGGGAGGACGCGGAACCGGAGTTGCTCGGTGAGTGCCACCTGGGTGGTGGTCCGCTCGATGCCCCCCGACACGAGCATCCGGTCGATGAGCGACTGGAGGTCTGCGTTGGTGGGAGCGACGACGCGGCACAGCAGGTCGCCGCCGCCGGTCGTGGTGTGCACCTCGAGCACCTCGGGGATGGTCGACAGGTGTGACACCACCGTCTCGAGCGCGCCCTGGGTGATCTCGAGCGTGATGAACGCGAGGACCTCGTAGCCCAGGCGGTGGAGGTCGAGGTCGGGGCCGAAGCCCGTGACCACCCCGCGCTCGCGGAGCTTGTCGAGGCGGGCCTGCACCGTGCCACGAGCCACCTCGAGCTGGCGCGCCAACTCCATCACTCCCGCCCGAGGATTCTCCGCGATCGCTCGGAGGAGTCGAGCGTCCAGCACATCGATCTCGGACGTCACCCGGTGCGGTCTATCACAGTACAGATCGCGTGCCATGAGTCGAACGGACTGACGGATCTGTCGCTCAGGCAGAGTCTGGGGTGGAGGACCGGGGCGGATTGGGCGCGAATCCGGCGATCTGACGCGCTTCATGTTTCTCCAGGGGCACTGCTACATTGCCCGACTTCCGGGGCCATTAGCTCAGTTGGCTAGAGCACCTGCATGACGCGCAGGGGGTCGGGGGTTCGAATCCCTCATGGCCCACTCAAACTCCCAGGTCAGAAGCCTGGGAGTTTGTCGCGTCCGGGCTCGAGGCCGGCGAGGGGAGCCAAAAGGGGAGCCAAGTGGAGCCAGATTCGTGTGATCATCGATGTCGTGTCCGAGGATCCGATCGAGCGCTTCCGTGGGGCTGCCGTCCGCTGGGCCGGCGGCGGCCGTGGACAGCCGCTTGTGGACGCCGCTGCTCAGGCGCTCGTCGACGGGATCGACTCGCCCTCGTTGCGAATCCTCGCCGGAGCGCAAGCTGCCTTCTCCGAAGAAGACGCCAGTGCATACGGACCGGACACGTTGGGGGAGCTCGGCCTGGAGATCCCCTCTCGGAACAGCGAGTCGGCGATCATCGAGGGCGCTCGATACCGGGCCGCGGACCTCCTCCGGGAGGCGATCAGTTCCCGTGAGCTGGCCAGTGAGCTCTATCGGGCGTGGGTGGCGACGAGCTACGCGGAGGAACTCGACGACTGGAGTGGGTTCGAGGATTGGTATGACTTGGTGGACTCGGGAGTCATCGCCGGTGACCCGACAGAGATCGACAAGGCGGTCCATCGGACAGCCAGGGCGCTGGTGAACGGCGAGCGAATTGGCGGGGTGGACGTGGGCCGTCTCTTCGTCGCGCAGTCGGACAGGTCGCCGCGCTCAGTGATTCGCCGCATCACATGGTGGAAGCGATAGCGAGCCACGTCGATGGTCGTGTGGTCGGTCAATCCTCGAGATCGAGATCGAACGGTAGGAACCAACGGCTCGGGTGCAGGTTCACCATGCCATGGTCGGCCGCGTAGTCGTTCTGCGGGTCGTCGATGCCGTCCAGCTGCGGATCGAAGAGACGCATCACGTCGTTGTCCTTGAGGAGCACATCGCTCATCAGGTCAAAGTCGTAGTCGAACTCGTGGCTGGGCAGCGCCGCGAGAACGTCTGGCTCCGGCCAGAGGCTGTCCGCGTGGAAGTCCCCCGCCGACCTGAGGGCGATCTGTAGGGCCATCTCCTCACCCGTGCAGTTGGTCAGCGAGTACTCGTCTCGCACGCCGCGGGCGAGCCGCTCCGCGAGCCTGGCGAAGCACTGGATGAGACGGTCCCGCCATACACCCTCGAAGTGGGGGCGCGCGATCGGCGGCAGCAGGTCGAGGAGCCCGTCCGGATCGAGAAGATAGGTGTCGTGCAGGTAGTCCGCCGTCGCCCACAACCAGTACGCCGTCCGAGGAGAGACGGTGTCATCTGACCCGTACAGCGCTGCGAACGGCGGACACGCGAGTTCCCCGGCCATGGACGCGTCGATGGCTCTAGACGGCCGGGCGTCCGAGGAGATGTCGGTTCTTCTCGACAGAGCCGGGGAGCACGGCGAAGTGGATCTGGCCGTCGTCGTCGACTGCCACGACGCGTACGACGGCCGACGCAGCCTCATCGCCAGCGAGGAGCATGGCGCCTGGCACGACCCGGCGCGGGTCGGCGGCGTCGGCGATAGTCGACCAGCCGAGGCCGTTGTCGTCCTGGGCGTTGAGGTCGGCGGTGATGTCCAGTTCGAAGTGCATGACGAGCCCTCCGTTCGACTCAGGCTTCATGGTACGGGTTGATCCACACGTGGTGGTCGGCGGAGACGAGGGCGTCGACGTCCTCGGTGAGCGAGCCAAGCATCAGCGTGTAGTGGCGCAGGTTCCGTCCGGTCGGCTCGAGGTGCAGACCGAGAGATCGGATCGTCCCCACGGTCATGACGGTGAAGTGCGGGAAGCGGACCAGCGGCGCCTCCTGTGCGAGTTCGTCGATCGTCGCGCCGAGCAGTGCGAAGACCGAGATGCCATAGGCCCCGTAGACGTCGAACATCCGCTGCGCGTCGCGCCTGATTATCGATGGGTTGAGGTCGCCGCCGCGGAGGATCAGCTCATCCTTGTCGTCGAGGTCGTCGTTCGGTCTGACGAACCGTTGCTTCATCGCTCGCCTCTCTCCTCGCCGAAGAGACGCTCCATGGGAGCCGCTGCGGCGTCGATGGTTCGGGAGATTGGATGCCGGTAGTGCTTGAGGAGCATCCGGGTGTCGGTGTGGCCGAGCAGGTCGGCGATCCGCTCGAGCGGTACCCCTGACGCCGATAGCAGCGACGCTGCCGAGTGCCGGAGCTCGTTCGGCGACCATCGGCCGAGTCCGGCGGCGACGGTGAGGCGGGCCAGGTCACGTCGGAGGTTGCTCGGGCTCATCGGTGTCCCAACGTTCGTGGGGAAGACGAGGTCGTGGTTCTGCCACCGCTCACCTGCTCGGCGGCGCTCGTCCCGCTGTCGGACCTGGTGCTCTCGCAGGGCGTCGAGCACTGGCTTTGGCAGAACCAGGGCCCGTCGCGACTTGCTCGTCTTCGGGGCTCCGAGGACGAGCGCCTCGTGGCCATCGTCGTCCGTGGTGCGCTTCCGCGCCTGCGTCACGGCGAGCACGCCAGCGTCGAGGTCGACGTCCTCCCAGCGGAGGCCACACAGCTCGCCCGGCCGGAGGCCGAGCATCACTCCGACCGTGACGAGGCCGCCGAGTCGGTCCTCGGCGGCGACGGCGAGCAGCTGGCGCGCTTGCTCGGGCGTCAGCGAGCGACCGGTGCGCGCCTCCCGAGCGGAGGTCGGCATCTCGGAGAGTTCGGCAACGTTGCGGGCGACGATGTCGCGACGCTGAGCGTGCTTGAGCGCCATGACCAGGACCGAGCGGACACGCATGACGCTGTTGCGGGCCATGCCGTCGTCAGCGAGGTGGCGGAGCAGCGCCTCGACGTTCTCCGGCGTCAGCTCGTTCAGGCGACGCCGGCCGAGTCCCTTGATGGCGTGGCCGGCAGCCCAGCGGTAGTTCGTGACTGTGGACTTCGCCTGCACCCGGCTCCTCGCCGGGAGCACTTCGGCGAGCCAGTGCTCGAGGAAGTCGCCGAGCGTCACCGACCCGTCGCCGGTCGACAGGCCGTCCTCGAGTCGACGTTGGAGCTGACGGAGTTTGCGGCGTGCGTCCGTCTTCGTCCGGCCGGTCACCTTCCGTCGTCGTCGACGTCCGCTGCCGTCCGGCGGCAGCTCGAGGAGTGCGACCCAGCGGTCTCGGTCCGCCTCGTAGAAGAGTGCTCCTTCGCCATGGCCACGACGGCTCATCGCAGATCTCCAACATGCCCAGTTGTGCCGAGGGCAGCGAGTGCTGCGAGTCGCGCCGAAGCGCAGGTGGGTCAGGTTACCGGGAGGGCTGTGACACCGACCGGAGCCGGCTGACGTAGCGCTCGACCGAGTCGACGGGAACTCGAGCGGCTCGCCCGATGTGGACGACCTCGACCTCGCCCGCGCCGATGAGTTCGTACATCGTCGTGCGGCCGATGCCGAGCAGCCGGCCCGCGTCTCGGATCGTCACGAGTAGCGCTCCGTGCAGATCGGCCTCATCGGAGTTCGGGTCAGTCGGCGCAGCTTCCCCGTCAGGGGAAGCTGCAAGGGTGTGTTTGCTGGAGGGGTGGGGGTTGAGGTCGTTGGTGTCGGAGTTCGGGTCAGTGGAGAAGGGTGTGGGTTTGGGGGGTTTCGAGTGAGGATGAGGAGGTCGGTGTCGGGGGTGCGTTGGTTGGGCGGAATCGTTGCTGGGTCTGGGGGTCAGGGTCGTCGTTGAAGGATCGGTGTCGACGGTGGGAGGGCTGTCGAGGTCGAAGGGGAGAGTCGGCTGTTGAAGGTTCATGCCCTACAAGGCCATTTCGGAGGTCGGAACCTCATGGCCGGCGGCAGGGAATCCGTCGTCCATCCGGGCTCATCCCCGGGATCCGTTGGTCGGCCCAGCGGCGCACACGGACCATTTCCAACTCAGGGAGGGCGGCCACGTCGTCATCCTTGCCCACCATGGCCGGTAGCCTGGTGTTCATGGCCATGAACGCCGAGGACGTGCTGCGAGAAGCGCTCGCTCTGCCCGGCGACCAGCGGGCTGGACTCGCTGCGGAGCTTCTCGCCAGCCTCGATGAGGTCGACGACGATCCCGCCCTGGTCGAGGCCGAATGGGCCGAGGAGCTCACGCGGCGGGTCGATGCCGTCGAGGCCGACGAGACGTCGTCAGAGCCCTGGGACGTCGTCAGGGAACGGCTGCTGGCCAAGCGTTCTCGGTGACGCTTCGGATCGAGTTCGTTGCAGCTGCTGCGACGGAGGTCGACGCGGCGGACGACTGGTTCGAGGAACGACGAGCCGGGCTCGGGCTGGAGTTCGTGGCGGCAGTCGATGAGGCCGCTCGCGTTGTAGCTGAATGGCCGAAGACTGGCCCGCAGGTTGCGCGGAGCTCAGAAGGCACCCCGGTGCGGAGGGTCCGTGTCGGGCGCTTCCCCTACTACTTGGCCTACGTGGAACGAGCACAGACTCTTCTCGTGGTCGCTGTGGCGCACGAACGACGCCGTCCCCGCCACTGGAGTGATCGAGTCGACTGATCATCCCTCGAGGGGAGCCAACAGGGGAGCCAACGCCGGCGAACACTGCCGGACGACGGCGAACTTCGCAACGCTGTGACCAGGACATTCACGCCCCGGCGAACCCCAGCGGACGTCCGGAAAGCGCATGACGCGCAGGGGGTCGGGGGTTCGAATCCCTCATGGCCCACCCAGTGGAATGAAAGAACCGCAGGCCAGAAACCTGCGGTTCTTCCCGTTTCGGGGATGGATCCATGCCACCGCGGTCGTCGTCGTGCCCAGGTCCATGGGGATCGGCGGCGGTCGACATGCGAGCGCTGGAGGGGTTGTTCACCGCGAATCGCCCATCGAGGAATCACTTCGCGCGATCCGGGCACAAATGTCGCGTCTTCCGGTCAATGTTTGCTGCGTGCCCGCCGAAGACGGAGTGGTGAGAGGCCCGCCGGACTCGGAGACATTGGAACGACACGACCGTCGCGCCACCGCGTCGCGCATCTTCCTGCTCGCCGGTCTCAGCGTCTGCGCGCTGATCATCGTGGTCGACGATCCGCTGCGAGGGTGGCTGCTCGTCGGGCTGTGCGTGGCCGCTG
>JBBSLH010000135.1:0-10890 GCA_038255425.1 Acidimicrobiales bacterium | reverse complement strand
TCGGAACGTGGGTAACGTCGGAGCGTGATCCCTCGTACCAAGATCGTCGCCACGATCGGCCCAGCATCCGACTCCGAAGAGATGCTCGAGGCGCTGATCGTTGCTGGCGTCGACGTGTGTCGCCTCGGCCTCGCACACGGCACGATCCCCGAACACGAGGCGCGCATCGAGCGGATCCGTGCCGTGTCGGAGCGACTGGGAGTACCGGTCGCGATCCTGGGAGACCTGCCCGGCCCGAAGATCCGGATGGGACCGGTACTCGAGGACGGCGGTCTGTTCCTCACCGAAGGACAGCGCCTCGAGGTCTGGCCAGGCACCGAGCCGATGACGGACACCCGGATCCACGTCGAGTACGACCATCTGGTCGAGGACGTCGACGTGGGAGAGACCTTGGTGCTCGGTGACGGCAGCGTCCGTCTCATCGTCGTCGAGTCGGAAGCGTCCCACCTCGTCGTCGAGGTCGAACACGGCGGCCGGATCCAGGGCCGACCGGGCGTCACGCTGCCATCAGGGCGGCTGCGCGTCAGCGTGCCCACCGACGTCGACATCGAGCTCCTCGACGCGTTGGCCGGAAAGCTCGACTTCGTGGCGGCGTCCTTCGTGCGCTCGGCCGCGGAAGTCGCGGAGGTGAAGACACGCGCCCAGGGAGCGTCGGTGGTCGCCAAGATCGAGACCAGGGCAGCGGTCGAGGCACTCGACGAGATCGTGAACATGTCGGATGCGGTGATGGTCGCTCGCGGTGACCTCGGAAACGAGTGCGACATCGCAGAGGTCCCACACCTCCAGAAACAGATCATCCGCCGAGGCGTGGCGTTCGGTGTCCCGGTGATCACCGCGACGCAGATGCTCGAGTCGATGATCCATTCGCCGTCGCCGACACGAGCCGAGGCGAGCGACGTGGCCAATGCCGTCTTCGACGGCACGACCGCCGTCATGCTCTCGGCCGAGACCGCAATCGGGCACAACCCTGTGCTCGTCATCAAGACCATGGCGCATCTGTGCGAGCGCGCGGAGGCCGCCGCCGACTACGAGACGTGGGGTGCGTCGCTGGGGCGTATCCAAGGGCAGGTCCAGCTCGACCTCGGCACCCGGATCACTGCCGGCATGAGTCACGCGGCGTGGAGGTTGGCCACCGAACTCGGGCTCGACGCCATCATCTCGTGCACCAACACCGGCTACACGGCTCGTGCCATGTCCCGCTTCCGCCCCCCGGGGATGCTCATCGGCGCCAGCCCGCTCGAGCACACGGTCCGACAGCTGGCGATGGTCTGGGGCACGCAACCGATGTTGGTCGACGAATACCAGACGACCGACGAGATGGTCGACCACGCGGTACATCGTGCAAAGGAGCTCGGCTATGTGGAGGTCGGACAGATCGTGGCGGTCCTCGCCGGGGCTCCCGATGGGCTCCATCCGGGCAGCACCGACGTGCTCCGGGTCGTCCCGGTGACGTGACCGACCGCGATCTCGTCACCTCCGGACGGGTGTGGCGAACCGAGCACGGGACGGGCCCGACGGTCGTGCTGGTGCACGGCACCATGGACCGATCGACCAGCTTCGGTCGCGTGGTCCGGTCGCTCGACGACCATCACGTCGTCCGCTACGACCGACGTGGATACGGGCGTTCCGTCGACCTCGGACCCCCGACGAGCTTCGATCACCAAGTCGACGACCTCCTCGAGGTCGTCGCGTCGGCGCACACGGCCGACGGGTCGCCGGTGGTCGTTGCCGGACATTCGTACGGCGGGACCATCGCACTCGGCGCATGCGCCCGGACGTCGCAGGACATCGCCGGCCTCGTCGTCTACGAATGCCCGCTGCCGTGGATGCCGTGGTGGCCCGAACGCAGCGCTGGCGCGTCGGCAGTCGCCGACGCAAGCGATCCTGAAGACGCCGGCGAAGCCTTCATGCGCCGCATGATCGGCGACGACCGGTGGACGCGGCTTCCGCCGAGCACCAGACGAGCGCGACGTGCCGAAGGGCCGACGCTGGTGGCCGAGATGGGGCAGCTCCGGGAACCGGGTCCGCCGCCGTTTCGGCTCGAGGACGTCGATCGACCCGTGATCGCCGCCAACGGCGCAGCAGGGGCGGCGCACCACGCGCAGTCGGTCCGAGCGGTCGCCGACGCCGTACCCGATGGACGCCACGTGGAGATCGAGGGCGCCACGCATGGTGTCCACCTCAGCCATCCGGCCGAGTTCGCCGCGTTGATCAGCGCGATGGCTGCGCAGGCGTTGGCGGGCTGACCCGTCTCAGGCGCCGGTGCGGGGGAGTTTGGCGTTGCAGGCGGGGATTGTGGTGTCGACACCGGCGAGGCGGCACTCGCATGTCTGGGTGCACTCGGTGATGTTGTCGCGCTCGATGACGATGAAGAGTCCGGCGAGCACGATGATGCCGAAGAGCACGATGCGGGTGAACGTCTTCGTGATGAGTCGTGCCACGAGGAGCGCGAGGACCACGCAGATGATGACGGCGAGAATCGGGCTGTTCTCGCGCGCGAACTCCTCGAAGGGTGCGGCCGCCAGGATGTGTCCCACACCGGGAGGCTACAGCGGCCCGCTGCAGCCATGTTCAGTACCAGCCGTAGGCTCGACCCATGTCACAACACGTGAACCTGTCGTCGAGTGGGCCTCCGGAAACCGTCCTCGACGCCGAACCCGCCGACGCACTCGACCGTCTGGCTGCCGCAGAGCAGCTCGATCCCGAGGCCCGACGGACGGCGATCGCCGGCGTCGTCGCCGATCATCCACGCTGTCTCCTGGCGTGGGCGTTGCTCGGCGAGACGGCGCGAGACGACGTGGAGGCCTACGCAGCGTTCCGGGTCGGATACCACCGCGGTCTCGACCGCTTGCGAGCCAACGGCTGGCGCGGGTCCGGCTACGTGCGATGGGTTCATCCGGAGAATCTGGGCTTCCTCCGATCGCTCGACGGTCTCCGTCGCATGGCTGATGCGATCGACGAACGGGACGAGGCCGACCGCTGCCTCCAGTTCCTGACCCAACTGGATCCGTCGAACGTCCCGAGCTGAGGCCCATGGTGCGCAGTCGGCTCCGAACGGCGCGGGCGCTCGCGCTGGTGCTCCTGCTGGTGGCTGGCGCATGTCGGGCTGACGAGGAGCGCTCCGACCCGGCCATCGTCGATGACGGTCGTTCGTCGTCGACCACGTCGCAGCAACTCCCTGAGGAGCCGCCGGACACCATGCCGGGCTCCGACGCGCCTCCAGGCACCGACGCGGGCGGGCTCCCCACCCAGCCGAACTCCACAGCGCCGCCGACGACACCGTCGGAACCGCCACCCGGGACCCCTGGAGGTGCAGTGCCGACCGAAGGCGAGGTCGGCGCATTCGGTCCGTGGTACCTGCGAGCAGACACCGCATCGTCCATCGTCCTCGAGGTCCGCTCGCAGTCGGGAGCCGAGCCCTCCGGCGCGACGATCGACCGGATCCGGTCCGTTCTCGGGCAGGTGTCGGGGAAGACCGTGTCGACGGCGGGGGGCTCCGTGTCGGGCGGCTCCCGCCAGTGGTCCCCGAGCGACATCCGAGCCGAAGCCGACCGGACGGGTCCGGCGCAGCGCACCGACGCGGCGGTTCTCACCCTGTTGTTCGTGCGCGGCGGACTCGCCGGGGCCGAGCAGACGATCGGCGTCGCCGTACGTTCGGACGTGGCGGCGATCTTCTCCGACCGGGTCGACGAGGCGTCCGGCCCGCTCGTCGGAACCGCACGCATCGAGGCCGCGGTGACGACGCACGAGGTCGGGCATCTCCTCGGACTCGTCGACCTCGTCCTCCAGACCGGCCGTGCCGACCCCGACCACCCCGGCCACTCGTCCAACCGGAACTCCGTGATGTACTTCGCGGTCGAGTCGACCCTCGTGGGAGATCTGCTCGGCGGTGGACCGCCGGTCGACTTCGACGAGTCCGACATGTCCGATCTCCGCTCCATCGGCGGGCGCTGAGCCCCGGCCGCACGAGGTGGACGCGAGCGTGGGGTCGGAGTTCGTAGTCTCCGGCCATGAGCCAACAGATGTTCCCCGACTCCTCGATGCCGGTCGACGAGGTACTCGCCGCCATCGTCGCCCGCCGCGACCGCGACGCTGACTGGCGTGGCGGTCGCACCTTCAGCCTCGTGTATCACCCCGACGACGAGGATCTCGACCGCCTGCACGAGTCGGTCGCGAGCGAATACCTGCACGAGAACGCGCTGAACCCATTCGCGTTCCCGAGCCTGACCGAGATGGAGGGTGAGGTCATCGAATGGGGCTCGGCCCTGATGAACGGCCCCGGACATGGCCGGCTGACCAGCGGCGGCACCGAGTCGATCTTCCTCGCTGTGCAGACGATGCGGGATCACGCCCGGGAGGCTCGCGGGATCGCCGAACCGACCCTGCTGACGGCGGACACCGCGCACCCGGCATTCGCGAAGGCGTGCAAGTACCTCGATGTGGAGCAGATCCGGGTCCCTGCGCTCGACGACGGGCGCGCCGACGTGCCGGCCATGGTCGCGGCCATCGACGACCGGACCGGCATGATCGTGGGCTCGTCGCCGTGCTACCCGTTCGGCGTCATCGACGACATCCCGCCGCTGGCGGCCGCGGCCAAGGACGCCGGCATCTTGTGCCACGTCGACGCGTGCCTCGGTGGCTTCCTCCTCCCGTTCTGGGAACGCATCGGGGAGGACGTCCCGCCCTGGGACTTCCGCGTCGACGGCGTCACTTCCATGTCGGCCGACATCCACAAGTACGGCTGGACCTTCAAGGGAGCGTCGTTGGTGCTCTACCGCGACAAGTCATTGCTCGAAAAGCAGTTCTTCCTCTACGACGACTGGCCGGGCGGTCTCTACGGCTCGGCCACCACCGCCGGCACCCGCGCGGCATCGCCAATCGCCGCGGCGTGGGCGACCATCCGTCATCTGGGCGAACCCGGATACACGGCGCTGGCCGAGAAGCTGCGCGACACGGTCCGCACCTTCCGTGACGGCGTTGCGGCCATCGAAGGCCTGGCCCTGACGCACGAGCCAGACATGTCGTTGTTCGAGTTCGCCGCCGATCCGGCGATGGGCGACGACGCTCCCGACATCGGCGCCGTGGGCGACATGATGGACGATCGGGGCTGGCACCTCGACCGACAGCAGGGTGGGCTCCATCTGATGTTGTGGCCGTTCCACGCCAACGTCGCAGACCAGTTCCTCGCCGATCTGCAAGACGCGGTGTCGCAGCACGGCGAGAGTCGAGGCGTGGCGGCGAGCTATGGCGGCATCGCCGACGCGTGATCGAGTTCGACGGAGCGGTGCTGTGCGGCGGCTCGAGCCGCCGCATGGGCCGCGACAAGGCGTTGTTGGAGGTCGACGCCGAGGCGATGGTCTCCCGAGTCGCCGCAGCGCTGATGTCCGCTGGCGCCGTCTCAGCCAGCGCCGTCGGCGGGGATGGAGCCGAGATCACCGCACTCGGACTCGACTTCGTCCCGGATCGTTGGCCGGGGGAGGGACCGCTCGGCGGACTCGTGTCCACGCTGGACGCCGTCGGGTCGAAGCCCATCGTGCTCGTCTTGAGTTGCGACCTCCTCCATCCCGATCCGGCCGAGATGCGTCGGCTGGTCGAGCGGCTCGACTCGTCGCCTGCCGACGCCGTGATCCCTCGGGTCCGCGACCGTGCGCAATGGCTACACGGGGCATGGCGCCGGCGGGTGGCCGGAGTGCTCGAGGACGTGTTCGATTCGGGCGAACGGTCGCTCTTCGGCGCGGCCAGCGGGCTCGAGATCGAGTTCGTGGAAGTCGCATCCGACTTGCCGTACGCCGACGCGGACACCCCGCTGGATCTGCCCGGGATCGACTGAGGGGCGGACACGCGTCGTCCGTTGCGTACGATCGGGGTGTGGACATCCCCGTGATCGACATCGCAACGCTCGCCGACAAGCTCGAGGCCGGTCAGCCGGTCTTCGACGTGCGCCAGCCAGACGAGTACGAGGAGGCGCATGCCCCGGGCGTCCGCCTCGTCCCACTCGACGAGGTACCGGACCGTGTGAGCGAGTTCCCTACCGAGGGCGAGGTCTACGTGATCTGCAAGTCCGGCGGACGAAGCGCCAAGGCCGTCGAATTCCTCCGAGAGCAAGGCGTCGACGCGGTCAACGTCACGGGCGGGACCATGGCATGGATCGAAGCCGGTCACCCGGTCGACACCGGTTCCTGAGTCGACCTCTTGACTGACGCTCTCTGGGTCGACGACGACGACGCCTTCGCCGATCTGATCCGCACCCTCGTCGAGGAGCCCCGTGTCGGGATCGACACGGAGTTCCACCGCGAACGCACCTACTGGCCCGTGTGCGCCCTGGTTCAGGTCTCCTGGTCGTCCGGGCGCGCGCTCATCGATCCCCTCGAGGTCGACCTCACACCGTTCGGCGCGGTCCTCCAGGGCCGAACGATCGTGATGCACGCTGCCGGCCAGGATCTCGAGGTGTTCCAGCGCTCGGTCGGCGTGTTGCCGGATGACCTCTTCGACACCCAGGTCGCGGCCTCGTTCCTCGGGATGAGCTCGATCGGCCTGGCGCCGTTGGTCAAGAAGCTTCTGGACGTCGATCTGTTGAAGGGCGATCGTCTGACCGACTGGCTCGCCCGCCCGCTCCCATCGGGCGCGCTCGAGTACGCAGAGGCCGACGTCGTCCACCTCTTCGAGTTGCACGACCTCCTGGCCGCATCTCTCGAGAAGCGCGACCGCATGGCCTGGGTGCAGAGCGAGTGCCGAGCGATGGTCGACAAGGCGGCGATCGAGAACGATCCCGACATCGCATGGTGGCGCGTCAAGGAAGCCCGACGACTTCGGGGCCGTGCGGCCGCAGTGGCGCAAGAGGTGGCCCGGTGGCGTGAGGCCCATGCTGCCGAGAGCGATCGTCCTCTCCGGTCGGTGCTCCCGGACCTCGCGTTGGCCGGAATCGCCCAACGACCGCCCAAGTCGGTCGAGGCACTCACCAAGATCCGTGGCCTGCGAGACCGAGGGATCCCGAAGGCGGTTCGCGGCGATCTGATGGACGCCATCGGCCGGGGACTCGAACTCGATCTGGACGAGGTCCGCTTCCCCGAGTCCAACCCGGTTCCCGCCGATGTACGCGGTGCGGTCCCGCTCCTGACGTCATGGGTCTCCCAGCGCGCCCGCGAGCTGGAACTCGATCCGGCCGTGTTGGCGACGCGACGTGACCTCGAAGACTTCCTCCGTGGGGACGACGAGAGCCGACTCGGGCACGGCTGGCGTGCCGATGCCCTGGCGGCCGACATCGAGGCGCTTCTCGACGGGCGTTCGGCGCTGTCGTTCGAGCGCGGAGTCGGTCTCGTGTTGCGATCCGACCAATCCACCTGACCGTCGGTCGCGGATCTTGGGCTCCGGCCCGATAGGTTCGGAGGCGCCTGGGAGTGTCCGGAGTCATCGGCGCTACACTGGCTCGCTCACAAGCCCCCACCGAGTCGGGAGCACGCCCGTGAAAAAGGGTCGACATCGCCGTTTCGAAGAAGCCCGTGCGCTCAAGCGTTCGGACACCGGGATCGACATCTCGGACATTTTCGAGGAAAAGCCACCAGAACCGTGCGATGAGTGCGGCGCCAAGCCTGGCGCGTCTCACGCGGGCTGGTGCATGGCCGACGCAGACGAGTACTAGCTCGTCCGTCCGTCGAGTTCGGCACATCCCTTCGCCGGGGTGATGCTGCGGAGCAGCGTCCGATCAATAGGATCGTGGCGACATGCATCGGCGCGCCTGGGGGTTGGTGCTGGTTCTGCTCGTGACGGCGTGCGGATCCGGCGAACGTGAACTCGTGCTGGAACGCGCCCCGGACGCCACGACCACGAGCACGACCACGTCGACGACCACCACCACGACCACGGTCCCGCCGACGACCACCACGGTCCCGCCGACGACTGCGGCCCCGACGACGACTGCCGCACCGCCGACCACCGCACCGCCCACGACGGCCGCTGCGTCGGTCGTGGCCGCCTCCGTGGCACCCGGGACCATCGAGCCCTACCGGGGCCTCGGCGCCTGGCTCGACCGCTACGACTGGTCGGCCGAGTGGGCAGGCCCACGAGGTGCACCGGTCGGTCCCGAGGCGATCGACCACATGGCCGACGAGGGCGTCCAGACGCTCTACATACAGACCAGCTACTGGGAGGACGAGGTCGGGGTCATCGAACCGGCTCGCCTCCAGGCATTGCTGACTCGAGCGCGTCAGCGAGGTGTCGCGGTCGTCGGGTGGTACCTCCCGGCGTTCGTCGACGTCGAGAAGGATCTCCAACACATCATGGCGATGGCCGCGCTCGGGCTCGAGGGCGTGGCGATCGACATCGAGGGCACCCAGGTCAAGGACATCGACGAGCGCAACCGGCGCTTGATCGCGTTGTCGGCCGAGCTCCGTCGCCGGCTGCCCGGACAGGCCATCGGGGGCATCGTGCTCGAGCCGGTGCTCATCGAAGACCTGAGCTCCACCTACTGGCCGAACTTCCCGTGGACCGAGATCAAGCCGTACTACGACGTCTGGATGCCGATGGCGTACTGGACCAATCGGACGGGGGAGTGGCGCTCGGCCCACAAGTACACGGCGACGAACATCGCCCGAG
Source organism: Acidimicrobiales bacterium (assembly GCA_038255425.1). Classification (GTDB taxonomy): domain Bacteria; phylum Actinomycetota; class Acidimicrobiia; order Acidimicrobiales; family Salinilacustritrichaceae; genus Salinilacustrithrix. The sequence continues at coordinate 2,298 of JBBSLH010000135.1, read as the reverse complement.
TCCGCAAGAACCTCGGTGATCCTGCAGCGTTGGTGCATCCGATCGGCGGGATCGGCAACAAGTCGACCGAACAGGACCTCCACGAGATGGTGCAAGCGGCCGGCGAGCACTCCTCGATCGGTGGCAGCATCTACGACTACGCCACCAGCAGTCCCGAGTTCTGGAAGATCCTCCGGTCATTCCGGAGCGGTTGATCCCGCAGGTCAGAGACCGTCACCGATGATCGCTGCGTCGATCGCCGCGACGAGATCGGAACGATTGTGGACCGTGACGGTGCCCGTCTCGGGCGAGAGCCCGCCGGGGACGTCGAGTCGTGTGTGCCCCACGAACAGCCCGAAACGGCTGGCGTCCGTCCGGCCGCCGAGAGCCGGGTGGTGGAACCGCAGCGGGCCACCGATGATCTCTCGGTCGACGACGAGGAGCGTCGGGACCCGGACACCGCGCGCCTCGAGGTGATCGATTGCCGCGACGAACAGATCGTGGCGAGCGGTGGTGATCTCGTTGCAGAACAAGCGCACGGTGGCGATGTCGAGTGGTTCGGCCGCCCGCTCGAGCATGGCCGCCACCGGTCGGTAGGTGCGGCGCCGAGGATCGTGCCGGACCCGGCGCGCCTGACGTCGTGTCGAGCGTCCGGGCTGGACGTCCATCAGCGTCCGGTGATCGAGGAATCGCTGTGCGAGGTCGGCGTGTCGGCGGGCGTCGACCAGCAACGTTGCTTCGGCCTCCTGGCCCTCACTCTCGGCGTGGAATCGCTCGACATCGCGCCCGCCGCGCACGATCGTCTCGAGCGCCGCGACCAGCAGGCGATTCTCCGGCGTGTCATGTGCCCGACTGACGGTCGCACACACGAACACGCTCGTGTCGCCGGCCGACGACCCACGGGCCGCCAAGGTCTCCGACCAGAGGATCGGGCCACGGATCTCGCCCATGCACCGTTCTGGGACCGAGATGGTCGAGATCGACAGGTTTCGGATCAGCTGCGGCATCGCCGCGAGGAGGGCCGTTGCCTCGTCACTGCCGGCCGTGGCCGCACCGATGACCTGGCGGGCAGTTCGGCGCGGCACCCCGACCAGCGCCTCGATGGCGCCGTGTGGGTCGACGGGGCGCCGGATACGACTCCAGATCCGGTCGAGCGCCGCCGCAGCCGATCCCGCTGGTCCGCTCCTCGGCCGAGCTTCCCACTCCGAGCCGGTTCCCCCGTGCGGGCGCCCGAGCGAGGGGAGGTCCCTCACAACGCGAGCTCGACGCCCAACACGTCGGCAATGGTCCGCCGGACCTCGATCTGCTCCGCCTCGTCGAGCAAGGGGCTGATCGTCCGATAGAGCGACGTCGCCTCGTAGTCGTCGGCGCCCTCGAGCTGCGGGAGGAAGTAGCTGTAGAAGGTCTCGTACAACAGGCGTGAGCGGGAGACGTCGTCACGGGCGCGGCGGTCGGCAAAGCGAGCGGCATCGAGGTAGACGGCGGGACCGAGATCGCGGAACCGTCGGAGCAGCAACAGATCGGTGACCACGTCATGGTGTGACTCGAGGAGTTCTTCGAACACCTGCGCATCGGGCGACGTCACTTCGACGAAGGCGAACCGGCGCATCAACGCATACGACATCTCGAACAGGAGGTTCTTGTCGAACACGTTCATGGTGGCGATGATCCGCCACGACGCAGGGACTCGGATCACGTCGGTCTCGGGTGGCGGCACGACGCCTGCGGGGACGAGTGCGATGGGATCCGATCTGCCGGAGCGTTTGAACGGCAGCACGGTGCTCTGCCCGGACAGCACGGTGAACAGCTGGCCGAACGCGCGGTCGAAGTTCGATCGGTTCAGCTCATCGATCACGAGCCACCGACCGCTCTCGAGAGCGTCGACGAACATGCCCGGCCGGAAGAGCAGGCCCTCTGACGAGGGCTGGAATCCGCCGATGGTCTCGAACGTCGTCCACTCGGTGGTGGCGGTCGTCGGCAGGAAGCCGGTGCACAACATCGCTCGTTGCGCGACCTCTGCAGCGAGGAACGAGAGCGTCGTCTTCCCCGTGCCGGGTGGCCCGGTGAGGATGACGTGTTTGCCGGCGTCGATCGACGCCACCAACTGGTCGATCACCTGTGTCGGGATGCGCAGACCTGCGTCGAGGGCGGCCTGATTGACCGTGGTCGTGGAGAAGACCATCAGGTCACGACTCGCCTCTGGATCGACTTCCGAGCACCGGATGCGGCAACGGCGTCCAGTTGCGCCGCGAGTCCAGGTGGTCGACGAGCAACCGGTATGCCGTGTCACCCACCATCTCGACGATCTCGTCCCGGAGC
>JBBSLH010000134.1:0-10893 GCA_038255425.1 Acidimicrobiales bacterium | reverse complement strand
TGGGTGTGCGACTGGAGATCCGTGTGCGACAGGCCGGGATGGGCGATGAGGCTCTGGATGCCCACGCCAGCGCCCTCGAACGCTTCCTGCAGCCCGAGGCCGAAGTAGTAGTTCGAGAGCTTGGCCTGACCGTAGGAACCCCAGGCGCTGTAGTTGCCGTCGAGGTGCGGATTCTTGGGATCGACCGATGTGCCCATGAAGCGAGCGACGCTGGTGACCGTCACCACGCGCACGTCGTGTCCCGCCGCATCGGCCCGGAGGAGTGACGGAAGCAGCCCGGCGGTGAAGGTCCAGTGGCCGAGGTGGTTGACGCCGAACTGCATCTCGAAGCCGTCGTCGGTCTTGCGTTCGGGCATCGCCATCAGGCCGGCGTTGTTGACGAGGATGTGGACCTCGGGATGGGCCTTGGTGATGGTGTCGATCGCTGCCTTCACCGAGTCCTGGTTACCGAGGTCGAGGGCAACCAACTCGAGGGAAGCCGTCGGGTGTTTGGCTGCGATCCGTGCGTGTGCGGCTGCAGCCTTGTCCTGGTTCCGCACCGCCATCACCACGTGTGCGCCCTTGCCAGCCAATGCTTCGGCCGTCTCCAAGCCGAGGCCCCCGTTGGCACCGGTGACGACGGCGACGCGCCCCGTCAGGTCGGGGATGTCAGAGATTGTCCAGGGCATGCGTTCTCCTCAGGGGGTGACAGGTGGCCCATGAACCTTGCCACCTCACGTGGTCGAACGGTCACGGCGCCCCGATACCGTTCTCGCAGATGTCTGGCTCGCCCGCGCTCGAACAGTTCTCGCCCGCCGTGCGGGCGTGGTTCGAGACGTCGTTCCCCGCGCCGACGCCGCCCCAGGAACAGGGCTGGCCCGCCATTGCCGGTGGGAACCACAGCCTGATCCTCGCGCCGACCGGCAGCGGCAAGACGTTGTCCGCGTTCTTGTGGGCCATCGACCGACTGACGTCGACGCCACCGCCGGACGAGCGGACGCACCGGACCCGAGTGCTCTACATCTCACCGTTGCGAGCGCTCGCCGTCGACGTCGAGAAGAACCTCCGTGCACCGATCCAGGGCATCCGCCTCGCCGCCGATCGACTGGGTGTGCCGTACACCGAGCCGACGGTGGGATTGCGCACGGGCGACACGCCACAGGACGAGCGTCGCAAGCTGGTCCGGAACCCGCCCGACATCCTGATCACGACGCCCGAGTCGCTCTACCTCATGCTCACGTCGGCGGCGCGAGAGACGTTGATGGGCGTCGAGGCGGTGATCGTCGACGAGATCCACTCCGTGGCCAAGACCAAGCGCGGCGCGCACCTGAGCGTGTCGTTGGAGCGGATGGTCACGTGGATCGAGCAGAACGGCGGAACTGCGCCGCAGCGCATCGGTCTGTCGGCGACGCAGCGCCCACTCGAGGAGATCGCCGCGTTCCTCGGGGGCCGCAGTGATGACGGGTCGTGGCGGCCGGTCTCGATCATCGATGCGGGAGTCCGCAAGGAGCTCGACATCGAGGTCATCGTCCCCGTCGACGACATGGGCGAACTCGGCCAGGTGATCGAGGAGCCCGTCAGCGGTCCGGCGGCGGCGGGCCCGGTGCGCAAGAGCATCTGGCCGTCGATGCATCCACGTCTTCTCGCGTTGGTGCAAGAACACAACTCGACGCTGATCTTCGTGAACTCGCGCCGGTTGGCCGAGCGGTTGGCGGCTCGCTTGAACGAGTTGGCACACGACGAAGCGACGGCCACGGCCGGCGATGGCGTCGGGTCGATGGGACATGCCTATGAACCCAGCGACGACGAGGGTGACCCGCCCGAACTCGTGAAGGCGCACCACGGCTCGATCTCTCGCGAGCGTCGGCTACAGATCGAGGACGAGCTGAAGTCGGGGCGGCTCAAGGGACTGGTCGCCACGTCATCGCTCGAGCTCGGAATCGACATGGGGGCCGTCGACCTCGTGATCCAGGTCGAGTCGCCCGGCAGCGTCTCCTCGGGCCTCCAGCGCATCGGCCGCGCCGGTCACCAGGTGGGCGAGCCGAGCCGCGGGAAGATGTTCCCGAAACACCGCCAGGACCTTCTCGAGGCAGCGGTCGTCGTCAAGCAGATGCAGGCGGGCCTCGTCGAGACCACGCGCTATCCGCGCAACCCCTTGGACGTGTTGTGTCAACAGATCGTCGCCGCGTGCGCGCTCGACGAATGGAAGCTCGAGGATCTCACTCGCCTGATCCGCCGCTCGGCCAACTTCGCGACCTTGTCCGACGACGTGCTCACCGCCTGTCTCGACCTGCTCGGTGGCCGCTATCCGTCGGAGGAGTTCAGTGAGTTGCGGCCGCGCATCGTGTGGGACCGTACTGACGGAATGGTGCGCGGTCGGGCCGGGGCCCAGCGTCTCGCAGTCACCAATCCCGGCACGATCCCCGACCGCGGCCTGTTCGGCGTGTTCCTCCCCGACGGCACCCGAGTGGGCGAACTCGACGAAGAGATGGTGTACGAGTCACGGGCGGGGGAGACTTTCCTGCTCGGCGCATCCACGTGGCGTATCGAGGAGATCACCTTCGAGCGCGTCATCGTCACACCGGCGCCCGGCGTCCCCGGGAAGATGCCGTTCTGGCATGGCGACGGGCCGGGACGACCGCTCGAGCTGGGCCGGGCGATCGGCGCGTTCACCCGCACGATCCGCGACCGCACGCTGCACCCCGATCCGATCGGCACCCTGCGAGACGACCATGGTCTCGACGCGCTCGCCGCTCAGAATCTCGTGGCCTTCCTCGACGAACAGGCCGAGGCCACCGGCGTCGTTCCGGACGATCGCACCATCGTGGTCGAACGATTCCGCGACGAGATCGGTGACTGGCGGGTCTGCATCCTCTCGCCGTTCGGGGCCCAGGTCCACGCACCCTGGGCGATGGCGCTGCAGACGACGCTGGGGGAGCGATGGGGCGTCGAGATCGAGATGATCTGGTCCGACGACGGCATCGTGCTCCGCCTGCCCGAGTCCGTCGACGACCTGCCCCTCGACGAGTTGGCGATCCCGCCCGAGGAGATCGAGGACATCATCCTCGGCCAACTCCCCAACACCGCGATGTTCGCTTCACGCTTCCGCGAGTGCGCTGGTCGGGCGCTTCTCTTGCCTCGCCGACGGCCTGACAAGCGACAGCCGCTGTGGCAGCAGCGCCAGCGCGCCGCCGATCTGTTGAAGGTGGCGAGCAAGTACCCGACGTTCCCGATGCTCCTCGAGACGACGCGTGAGTGCGTGAACGACGTGTTCGACCTCCCCGCACTGAAGGAACTGCTTTCGGACATCCGATCACGCAAGATCCGCGTGGTGCCGGTCGACACCGATCAGTCGTCGCCGATGGCGCAGTCGCTCGTGTTCGGGTGGATCGCCGTCTACATGTACGAGGGCGACGCGCCGCTGGCCGAGCGGCGGGCAGCTGCACTGGCGCTCGACCGAGACCTGCTCCGCGAACTGCTCGGATCGGAAGAGCTGCGTGAGCTCCTCGACCCCGACGTCCTCGCCGACCTCGAACTCGAACTGCAACGCCTCGTCGACGGCCGGCGCGCTCGCGATGCCGACGAATGTCACGACCTGCTGCGTGTCCTCGGTCCGCTGAGCATCGACGAGCTCGACATCCGCTCGGAGGGCGACTCGAAGGCGTGGATCGACGAACTGGTCGCCGACCGTCGGGCGTACTCGGTCGGTGTCGGTGGCGAGGAACGGTGGGCGGCGACTGCCGACGCCGCCCGTCTGCGAGATGCACTCGGAGTCGCCGTGCCCGTCGGACTTCCGGCTGCGTTCACCGATCCGGTCGACGATCCGATGGCCGACCTGGCCGCTCGCTACGCCAAGACGCACGGTCCGTTCACCTCGGTCGAAGCTGCGGCTCGATACGGAGTCGCCGTCGATCGGATGATCCCAGCGCTCGAACGGCTGGAGGCCGATGGCCGGGTGCTGCGCGGCGAGTTCCGGCCGGGTGGTCACGATCGTGAGTGGACCGACCCCGAGGTGTTGCGAGTCCTCCGGCGTCGGTCGCTGGCGGCGCTGCGCAAGGAGGTCGAGCCGGTCGAAGGCGACGCGCTCGGTCGGTTCCTGCCCGAGTGGCACCACGTCGGTTCCAACCGAAAGGGCATCGACGCTCTCATCGACGTGGTCGCTCAGCTCCAGGGAGCGCCCATCCCGGCATCGGTTCTCGAGGCCGACGTCCTCCCCGCCCGACTGCCCGACTACTCACCGTCCGACCTCGACCAACTCTGCACCGCCGGCGAGGTCGTCTGGGTCGGGGGCGGCTCGCTCGGTGCCAAGGACGGCCGGATCCGACTGCTCTTCCGCGACACCGCCGGTCTGTTGGTCCCGACACTCGACGAGACGCCGTCCGAGCCGATCCACACCGCGCTCCTCCAGCACCTGTACGGCAGGGGAGCGTCGTTCTGGTCGGACCTCGTGGGCGCAGCGCAGGCGGCCGACGTCGACTACGACGACACCTCGGTCCTCACAGCGCTCTGGGATCTGGCCTGGGCCGGCTACGTCACCAATGACTCGCTCGCGCCCCTCCGTGCCTATCTCGCAGGCAAGCCGCGCCGTGGGGGAGCGGGAAAGGGACGGGGTCGTCCCCGCCCCGGACGGCTGTCTCGGCTCGGTCCGGCCGCCGGCGCCGGACGCTGGTCGTTGGTCGCTCCCTTGCTCGAACCGAAGCCGACGCCGACCGAGGCCGCGCATGCCAAGGCGCGTCAACTGCTCGAGCGGTATGGCGTGCTGACGCGCGAGGCCGCGTTGGGCGAGGGGAGCGAGGGCGGCTTCGCCGGCATCTACCCGGTGCTCAAGGCGTTGGAGGAGCGCGGCGACCTCCGTCGTGGCTACTTCGTGGCCGGACTCGGGGCTGCACAGTTCGCTCTGCCGGGAGCGGTCGACCGGCTGCGTGCCGCCCGAGAACCCGATGCTCGTTCGCGGTCCGTGCTGCTCGCCGCCACCGATCCCGCCCAGCCCTACGGCGGTTCGCTGCCGTGGCCGGAATCGGGCGGACGTCCAGCGCGACAGGCCGGTGCCCACGTCCTCCTGATCGACGGCGAGATCGTCGCCTACCTCGAGCGCGGCGGTCACAGCGTGTCGACGTTCGCCGCCACTGCCGACCATCCCACCTGGCCCGAGCACCTGAAGACCCTCGTCGAGACCCGTCGCTACCGCTCGCTGGAGATCCGCAAGATCGACGGTGAACCCGCCGCCGAGTCGCCATGGCGTCCGTCGCTCGAGTCCGCCGGCTACCGCGACGGCTACAAGGGCCTCGTCCACCGCCCAACCCGCTGACCCCACCGAGATCGTTCTGGTCACCACATCGGCGGTTCTGACGCGCTCTCCGTGCACCAGTTCGCTGCGCAGATCGTTCTGGTCACCACATCGGCGGTTGGAGCGCGCCGAAAGGTGACCAGAACGATTTGGGGGGGGTGGGGTGGGGTGGGTGGGTGAGGGAGGGCGGGGTCGTAGCGTTGGGGGATGCCGGAGGGCGACACGATCCACCGGGCGGCGAACCGGATGCGACCGGCGTTGGCGGGCCATGTGGTCACGCGGTTCGAGGCAGCGCGACTCGTCGGGGATCGGCCGCGGGTCGGCGAGCAGATCGAGTCTGTCGAGGCACGGGGCAAGCATCTGCTCATCGAGTTCAGTGGGGGACTGGTTCTGCGAACCCACATGAAGATGACGGGGTCGTGGCACCTCTACCGCGAAGGTGAGCGGTGGCAGAAGGGTGCGCATCTCGCTCGGGTCGTGGTGGGGGCCGACAGTGGGTGGGTCGCCGTGTGTTTCCAGGCGCCGGTGGTCGAGACGTTCCATCGGTCGGCCCCTGTGCCCGACGCCCTTGCCGGCCTCGGGCCAGACCTGACGGCCGCCGATCCCGACCTCGACCTCGTGCTCGCCCGTGTGCCGAATCACGCCGACAGCGACACCCAGATCGCCGACGCGCTCCTCGACCAACGGATCGCCGCCGGCATCGGGAACGTCTACAAGTCGGAGGTGCTGTTCCTTCACGGCATCGACCCGTTCACCCCGGTGCAGGACGTCGTACCCGACCGACTGCGGGAGGTGTACGAGACCGCCCACCGACTGTTGCGGGCAAACCTCGACACGACTCGACGGGTGACGTATCGCGGTGGCGTCGCGGTCTACGGGCGCAAGGACCAGCCGTGTCCGCGCTGCGGAACCTCGGTGCGGATGAAGCGGCAGGGCCCGATGGCGCGGTCGACCTATTGGTGTCCGAAATGTCAGCCACCGAGAAAAGGGGTTGTCGATCAGCGACTTCGTGAATAGATTCACAAGATGACGGGAACTCGCATGTCGGGAGTGACGGACGAACGCAGCCGCCCCCACGTCGTCGTCATCGGCGCCGGTTTCGGGGGCCTTGCCGTCGGCCGAGAACTGGCAGATGAGCCGGTCGACGTCACCGTCGTCGACCGCCACAACTTCCACACGTTCCTACCGCTGCTGTACCAGGTGGCCACGAGTGGCCTGAACGCTGCCGACGTGGCGCACTCGGTCCGGGCCGTGTTCCAGAAGGCCGAATCCGTCGACGCCCGACTCGGCACGGTCACCGGTGTCGACTGGCAGGCGAAGCACGTCCACATCGAGGACCAGCAGCCGCTGACGTTCGACCACCTCGTCATCGCCGCTGGCAGCTCGACCAACCACTTCGGCGTCCCCGGCGCCGCCGAGTTCGCCTATCCGCTCTACGCGCTCGACGACGCGGTCGGGCTCCGCAATCGCATCCTCGAGCAGTTCGAGGCCGCCGACCGGGACCACTCATTGATCGACGACGGCGCCCTGACGTTCGTCATCGTGGGCGGCGGTCCGACCGGTGTCGAACTCTCGGGCGCGCTGGCAGAACTCTTCGACCGCGTGCTGCGACGCGACTTCTCGCATCTTCCCGTCGACCGGGCACGCGTCGTCCTGGTGGAGATGGCCGACACCCTCCTCACGCCGTTCCAGAAGCGCAGCCAGCGCCATGCGATCGACGCCCTCCGTCGCCGCGGCGTCGAGGTCCGCCTGGCGACTGCGGTCGAGTCGATCGCCGCCGACCACGTCGTGTTGGTGGGTGGTGAGCACGTGGCGACGCAGACGCTCATCTGGGCGGCGGGCGTGAAGGCCAATCCGCTCACTGCACTGCTCGACGTGCCGACCGGACCCGGTGGCCGAATCGTCGTGGCCGACGACCTGTCGATCCCCGATCGTGACGGCGGTTGGGCCATCGGCGACATCGCCCACGTGACCGACGACGAGGGCGCCGCGGTTCCCCAGCTCGCACCAGCAGCGATCCAGGGTGGCGAGATCGTCGCCGCCAACATCGTCGCGACGACGCGTGGTGACGAGACGCAACCGTTCCGGTATCGCGACAAGGGGACCATGGCCACCATCGGCCGCCGCTCGGCCGTGGCCGAGATCCCTGGTCTGCCGCCCCTGGTCGGGTCGGGCGCGTGGCTCGCATGGCTCGTGCTCCACCTGTACATGCTCATCGGGTTCCGGAACCGAGCGTCGGTCCTGGTCAACTGGGGATGGAACTACCTGACGTGGGACCGAGGTCCCCGGATCCTCCTGCGGGGCGGTCATCACACGGCGGTCGACCGAGCGAGACACGAGCGGACATCGCAGGGCTAGCGTCCGCCCCATGGCCGATGCTGACGCGATCCGGAAGACCATCGACACCTACTGCGAGCGGTTCACCGCAGACCGGGAGGGTTGGTTGGCGCTCTTCGCCGACGACGCCACCGTCGAAGACCCGATCGGTTCCGACCGCAACGTCGGCAAGGAAGCGATCGGCGCGTTCTGGGACATGACCCACGGCCTCGCCGACAAGGTCACCCTCACGCCGAGCGACTACGTCAAGGTGGCGGGGAACGAAGCGGCCTTCGCCATGGACGCCCGCATGGAGTCCGCCGACGGCGTCAACGGCATGAAGATCATCGACGTCATGACCTTCGACGACGACGCCAAGATCACCTCACAGCGCGCCTACTGGGACTTCGCCGACATCCAGCCGATTGATTGATCCGTTCTCGCTCGTCCCGGAGTACCCGGCCATCAGGCCCGTCCGAGTGCCCGGTCGACCTCGATCTCGATGATCGCACGGTCGTCGCGCTGGTTGGGCTCGCGATAACGCTCGGCGTAGCGACGCTCACCGTCCCGGCAGCGGTCTGGCACGGTCGTCACGGTCGCCGTCCCCTCGAGGCTCAACCAACGACCGCCGTCGACCTGGCTGACCACCGCGCGGGATCCGGGCGAGGCCAGCACGTTGCGAGCCTTCTTCGACGTGTCCCACGTGATGACCCGGGCGATGTGCGCGTCGTCGTCCCAGGTGAAGCCGACGGCCACCACGTGAGGCGAGCCGTCTGGCCGCAGCGTCGTGAGGGTCGCCACATGGCGTTCGCGGAGGAACGTCAAGACATCGTCGTCGAGCGAGGCGGGATCGAGGGCCATGTCTTCCGATCAGTCCGTGGTCAGTCGGTGGCGATCGCTTCGAGGATGTCGAGCTTGGCGGCTCGTCGAGCCGGGCGGATCGACGCGATCACACCGAGCGCGGCCGATGCCACCATCACGACCGCCAGCGGAACGATCGGGATGCTGAACGTGCTCAGTCCGAAAGACCCGAGCGCGGTCACGAGCGCCCAGCTGGCGAGCAGCCCGACGCCGAGGCCGACAACGGTGCCGAGGAGCGAGATGATGACGGCCTCCCAGCGGACCGCCGACCGCAGCTGCGACCGTGACATGCCCACGGCTCGCAGCAGGCCGAGTTCCCGCGTCCGCTCGTGGATCGACAGCGACAGTGTGTTGGCGATGCCGATCATGGCGATGATGATCGAGAGCAGCAACAGGGCGTTGATCAGCGTGAGGAAGCCGGTGATCTGACTCGCCAGATCGCCGATGAACTCCTCGCGGTCGAGCACGCTCACCGAGGGGATGCCGTCGACCGCCGCCTTCAGATCGGCTTTGACGGTCTCGAGATCGGCACCGCCGGCGAGTACCACGATCACCTGGATGAGTTGCTGCTCGGAGACGAGCGTGCCGTAGGTCTCGAAGTCGACCGAGAAGTTGCCGAGCAACGTGAAGTCGTCGGAGATCGCGTCGACCGAGAGGTCTCGACTCTGACCACCCGGGCCGGTGACCGTCACCGAGTCGCCGATGACGAGGTCGTGATTCTCGGCCACACCGACATCGAGGACGATTCCGTCGGGGCCCAGGTCGGTGATCGAACCTTGGCTCATCCTCGGGGTGAACGCGTCTTCGGCCGTGCCGGGATCGAGTGCGAACAGGAAGTCGGTCGCGGTCTCGCCGTCTTCGTACGCCACCTGGGCCTGGGTGAAGCCGACGCGCGTCACCGACTCGACGCCGTCGGTCGCAGCGATGTCGTCGGCGACGGTCGGCGAGAACCCAGCGGGCGGTCCGAAGCCGGAGTCGGTCTGGACGATGAGATCGCCGGTGAATCCGCGCTCGACCTCGCTGCGCACCGAGACCTTGGCCGACTCTCCGAAGATGGTGATGAAGCCGATGAGCGCGACGCCGATGAGCAGCGCCGACGCCGTGGCCGAGGTCCGCTTCGGACTCCGGGCGGCGTTCTCGGTGGCGAGCCGACCGGTCACACCCTTCAGCCTCGGGAGCCAGCCACCGAGCAGGCGCACGGTCGGTTCGGCGAGCACTGGACCGATGACGATGGCGCCCACGATGAGCGCCACGGCACCGAGCCCGACGACGGGAATCGAGTCGGAATCGCCGTTGCGCCAGGCGGCAGACAGATTCCACGCGCCGAGCGCCAGGATGAGGATGCCGGCGACCACCCGAGGTTTCGATGCGCTCGACCGGTCGACGGCGACCTCGCGCAGGGCGGCGAGCGGTGCAACGCGTGTGGCTTGGATGGCCGGCAACAGACTGGCGATCATCGTGACGCCGAGCCCGATGACGAAGGCGATGGTGACGGTGGTGGAACTGATGACCAGACCGGACGTCGGGAGGTCGGCGCCGCTCGCCGAGAGCCCTGCCGTGACGGCGATCGCCAACGCGATGCCGCCGAGCAGTCCGAACACGGCGGCAACCAGTCCGATGACACCGGCCTCGAGCATCACCGAGCCCAGGACCTGTCGACGGCTCGCACCGATCGCCCGGAGCAGCGCGAGCTCACGAGTGCGTTGGGCCACGAGGATCGAGAACGTGTTCGAGATGATGAAGGTGCCGACGAGCAGGGCGATGGCGCCGAAGATCGTGAGGAGCTGACGGAAGAAGGCAAAGCCTTCCTGCACGCCGGCGGCGTCCTGCGCAGCAGCCTCCTCGCCGGTGATCGCTTCGGCGCCGTCGGGGAGCACCGAACGCACCCGGTCGGCCAAAGCCTCGTCGTCGACCGATCCGTCCCCGGACGCCACGACGATCTGCGTCATCCCGTCGAGCCCGGCGATGCGCTGGGCCTCGGCCAGGGTGAAGTCGACCGAGATCGAGCCGGCGGCCGATTCGGCCTCGCCGAAGGTGAACGTGCCCACGACCGTGTACTCGGACTCGCCGAACTGGGTCAGCACGGTGACGGTGTCGCCGATCTCGACGCCGCCGTCGTCGGCTGCCGCCACGTTCAGCGCCAGCTCGTCGTCGGCCTCTGGCGCCGCGCCGTCGACCAGGCCGTACGGATTCAGGACCTCGTCGTCGATCCAGCTCTCGAGCAGCGTGGGCGGGCCCTGGCTCGACCCGAGGACTTCGCCATCCGGTCCGATGACACGGTTGGTCGCGCCGAAACCAAGTGTCTGTACGAACGGAGCGGCGCGCTCGATTCCTTCGACACCGGCCACGGTGTCAACGATCGAGACGTCGAGGTCCTCGCGTGCGTCGGCACCGCCGAAGCCGCCATCGAACAGGCTCACACCCTGTACCTGGACGTCGACCTCGGCGTT
>JBBSLH010000133.1:0-10957 GCA_038255425.1 Acidimicrobiales bacterium | reverse complement strand
CGTCGACGTCCTGCCGATGCAGTGATTGTCGGCGGTGGGCCCTTCTCGAGGGTGACGATCGGGCGGATCGATCGTCACCCCCGGACGGGGATGCCCCACTGCTGGCGATGGTTTCGTCACAGTGACGCAACCAGTGAGTCATCTGGGTGTGGGAGGACAAGCGTGCCGAGCCGCGAATGGACGATGGACGAGCTGGTGGAGCTCGTCAAGGGAGCAATCGTCGTCGGACGCGACCGCCGAGCACGTCCGGTACGACTTCCCTGCCGGCTCACCGAAATCGCGGAGCCCGACACTCGAGCGTGGGAAGCGCAACTCGCGCAGGATCATCCCTCCGACTTCGGTGCAGCTGTCGACAGTTGGTGGCAGGCGGTCGCCCGACCGGGTGAACCTCAGTCTGTGCTACTGCGACGCGAGAAGAACGGTGTCTGGCACGACGTCCAGGTCACCTCACTCAACCTGCTCCACCAAAACGACATCGACTGCGTCCTGACGTTCTCGCGACCGCTGCGCGAGAACGACGAGCCGTCTCGCTCCAGCCGCAACGATGGCGCGAGCTTCGAGGCTCCGCTCTCGATCGTTCAGCATCTCGACGACATCGGCACCATTCTCCGGACAGAAGGCGACGTTGAAGAGGTGTTCGGGCTGAAGCCCGACGACCTCGACGGCGAAGCGGTCCTCGACCAGCTCCACCCCGGTGATCGCGACGCTGCGGTGGCGATGTGGGCGGAGATCCTCCACTCCCCCGACCGGGCGCGCACCATCCAGCACCGCATCGTGCGGCCGGACGGAACCAGCCTGTGGATCCAATCGACGGTGATCAATCGTCTGGCCACCAGCGGCACCATCTTGTCGATGTCGCATGACATCTCTGCTGGACGAGCGAAGGAGGCAGCACTCGCTGCGAGCGAACAGGAACTCCGCTTCCTCACCGAGGTCGTCCCTGTGGCGGTGTTCCGGTCCAGCGCCTCCGGCCACGTCCTCTTTGCCAACAGCCGTTGGGGAACGCTGCTCGGCGACGCCGAATCCCTCAGCGACGCGATCGACCGCGTCGACCTCGACGATCGCGAGCGGCTGACCCGCGCGTTCACCGACGCCAGGGACACGGGCGGGACCGCGACGTGCAGGGTGCGAACGGTCGAGGGAGACCGCCACCTCGAGTTCCGGCTCCAGGGCGTCCCGGATCATGCGGACGTCGGCGGCGAGATCGACGTGATCGGCACAGTCGACGACGTCACGAGCGCGGTGATCCGCGCCTTCGAACTCCAGGCCTCGGCCGAGCGAGACCCCCTGACCGGCCTCGCCAATCGTCGGGGGCTCAGCCGGACGCTCGAGGCGGCCGTCGCCGGTGCACGGCCGGCGTTGGTCCTCTTCGGCGACCTCGACGACTTCAAGCGGGTGAACGACGACTGGGGCCACGAAGCAGGCGACCTCGTCCTCACGGCGATCGGGCACCGTCTCCGAGATGCAGTCCGCCCTGGCGACGTCGTGGGTCGATGGGGTGGCGACGAATTCGTCGTCGTGTGTCTCGACGTCGCGTTCGGGAACGAGGCAGACGTGATCGCTCGTCTGCACGACGCGCTGGCCGAACCCGTCGGGGTCGGCGATGACGAGTACCACGCCCACGTCTCGATGGGCGCCGTTCGGCCCGAGCCGGGCGAGGACGGCGAGGCCGTACTGCGGCGGGCCGACACCGCGATGTACGAGGCCAAGCGTTCTCGCCACCGTGAGGTCGGTCCGATCGCTCGGTAGCTTTCGGGGATGGCGAGGTGATCCACCTCTGCATGCAGTGCGACGCCGAGCGCGTGACTCGCTATCGCATCTCGACGTCGCCGCTGATGCCCGACGAGTTGCCCACGACCTGACCGCACCGCTGCATCGACCCCGTGGCAACGTGGTCGGATGCTCCAGGGACACACGCATCCGTCGTTCGGTGCAGTCACGCATCTGCTCGACCGCTACACGTCCGGCCCGAAGCGTTACGGCGGCGCTGTGTGCGTGTACTTCCGAGGCGAGAAGGTCGTCGATGCCTGGGGCGGCGTCCGCGACCCATCGGGGGCCCCATGGGAGGCCGACACGATGTCGATCTCGTGGTCGACGACCAAGGGTGTCACGTCCACGGCGCTTCACGTCCTCGCAGATCGAGGGCTCGTCGACTACGACGAACCGGTCGCCACCTACTGGCCCGAGTTCGCACAGGCAGGGAAGGATCAGGTCACGATCCGGCAACTGATCTCCCACCAGGGGGGTCTCCACAAGCTGGCAGGCGTGGTCGACCATGCCGATGCCCTCCTCGACTGGGATCGCATGACGACGGCGTTGGCGGCGCAGCCCTCCGATCCCGCGGCTGGCACCGGATCGGGCTATCACGCCATGAGCTACGGCTGGCTGGTCGGCGAGATCGTGCGACGAGTGTCGGGCAAGAGCCTCGGGACCTTCGTCCAGGATGAGCTGGCCAAGCCGCTGGACCTCGACGGGCTCCACATCGGCCTTCCGGACGCTGGTCGCGGACGGGTCGCGCCGTTGATGCCGCCCTTTCGTGCGGTGAACCCGCGAGTGGAGGCCGCTGTCACAGGATTCTTGCTGCGTCACGGGCCGTTCCGTCGATTGGTCGAGACTTCTGCCGTGCCCGGGATGATGGAATTGTTCCGCGACGTGTCGCTCCGCGTGCTCGATGCCGAGATCGGGGCAGCGAACGGCACGTTCACTGCGCGCTCGCTCGGGCGTCTGTACGCCGCGTTGGCGAACGACGGCGAACACGATGGCGTGCGGATCCTGTCGCCGGGGCGCGTCGCCACCATGTCCGAGCAACAGACCTTCGGGCGCGACTACTGCGTGCCCGTCAAGATGCGGTGGCGACTGGGCTACCACCAGGCGTTCACCGCCTCGCTCCGACAGGCGCCGAACGCTTTCGGGCATTTCGGCCTCGGCGGATCTGGGGCATGGGCGGACCCGGACACGCAGTTGGCGGTGGCGTACGTCACCAACGACATGCGGTCGGCCAGCACTCCCTTCGGCGACGCCCGGCTCGCACGGATGGGCGCAGCGGCGATGAAGGCGGCGCGAGCCGCCTGACCCCGACGTGCGTCAGGCCTCGGTGAGCACTGAGGTCCGCCGGGTCACGCCCTGCTGGGTGCCGGAGAGCGTTGCAGTGACATCGGAACGGAGCACGAGACCGCGCACCGGATCGATGAAGAAGGTGCCGGCCTCGCGAACCACCTGCTCGACGTCGTCGGTGCCGACCCTGGCCGTGATCGTCGTGGTCCGGTCACGCACGAACTGCCAGACCCGGACGCTGACGCCGGCGTGGACCACCTCGGCCTCTCCGGTCACACGACCGGAGCCGGTCACGACGAAGGTCGTCGCCAAGCCCGCCACGTCGGTCGTGCACGTCGAGTCCAACGACCAGTCGGAACCGGCAGCGAGTGCCCCGAACTCGATGAACGGCGGATCCCAGGAGCAGTCCTGGCTCGCGCCGTCGTCCGACTCGATCCTCGTCGAGCGGACAACGACTCCGTCTGGCGACCAGTCCAGGACCGACACCTGCCGCTCGCCGTCGGATCGAGCCACGACCTGCACGATCGAGGAAGCTCCCTCCTCCCCCACCACGGTGATCTCGCGCTCCTCCACGCGAGACGTGCTGACGCCGTCACTCACAGCATCGATGTCATATCGGTAGACACCCGGAGCCGGCACGGTGACCGGCCCCAGAGGAGCGGGTGGCGGCGTGGTCACAGGACTCTCCCCGTCCCCTGCCGGCTGGCCGGTGCCGCCATCGGCGCCCCCGGACTCCGAGGGGAGTCCGTCGGAACCTTGGGCGACTTGTGCCCGGTCGGGTGATTCGTTCGCGGCACGCGATTCATCCACCACGGCGGCGAGGAGTCCAAGCACCAGGACGATCGCGATGACCGGGACCAGGGAACGTCTGAATCCCTCGGTCTGGGTGGCAGCGAGCATCTCCCGTGAGCGTACCCAGGGCCGTGGCCAACGGATCGGTACCATTCGAACCAATGGGAGGCTCGAGAGACGGCGGAGACAAGATCCAGCGGCCGAGCCGCGCCGAGCGACGTACCCAGTTGCTCGACTCCGCAGTCGATGCCATCCGTACCACCGGCGCCCGGGCCTCGATGGAGCAACTGGCAAAGCAGGGCGGCGTCACCAAGCCGATCCTCTACCGCCACTTCGGCGACCGCGACGGGCTCGTCGATGCCATCGGCGAGCGATATGCCGCGCATCTCATCGAGCGACTCGCCACCACGCTCGAATCGAGCGAACCCGTCGAACTCCTGCGACAGACGATCGACAGCTATCTGGCGTTCCTCGAAGAAGATCCCGAGCTGTACAGCTTCCTGATGCACCAGGCGCCGCGCGCCCAGGGCCAAGCCGATGATCGCCCGCTCAGCTCGCTCATCGACGTCATCGGTCGCCAGGTCGCGGTCGTGATCGGCGACCAGCTCCGTGCCAACGACCTCGACGCCGGCGGCGCCGAGCCCATGGCGTTCGGCATCGTCGGCATGGTGCACCACGCCGGCGACTGGTGGATCCGGAGTCGCACGATGTCGCGTGCCGCCCTGACCGACTACCTGGCCACGATCCTGTGGAACGGATTCTCCGGACTACGCGAGGCCACGACGGCGGCGACCACCCCACCGGCGTGATCGTCGGAGCCGATCTACACTGACCGCGGATGCACCCACGCCGAGGAGACCGTTCGTGACCGTCACACCACCCCGTCCCGTTCCGCACACGCTGCCCGAGTTCGACTCGGTCGAGGACGAGCGACTCCACCGCAAGCAACGCCTCGCAGCCACGTTCCGACTCTTCGGACGGTTCGGCTTCAACGAGGGCGTGGCCGGCCATGTCACCGCACGGGACCCCGAGCATCCTGAACTCTTCTGGGTGAACCCGTTCGGTCTCAGCTTCGACCTCATCCGGGCATCCGACCTGATTCTCGTCGACCACAACGGCGTCGTCGTCGAAGGTGACTGGCCGGTCAACCAAGCGGCGTTCGCCATCCACTCGCAGATCCACGCTGCGCGTCCTGACGCCGTGGCCGCAGCGCACACCCATTCGAAGAACGGCCGGGCGTGGTCGACACTCGGCCGCACCCTCGATCCCATCACGCAGGATGTCTGCGCGTTCTACGAGGACCATGCGCTGTTCGACGACTACACCGGTGTCGTGCTCGACGTCGAGGAGGGCAAGCGCATCGCTCATGCCCTCGGCGACAACAAGGCAGCCATCCTCCGCAATCACGGCCTGCTCACGGTCGGCGGCTCCGTCGACGAAGCAGCGTTCTGGTTCATCTCGATGGAGCGTTGCTGCGAGGTCCAGCTCCTGGCCGAGGCCGCTGGCACGCCGGTGATGATCGACGAGGAAGGCGCCAAGCAGGCTCACGGCCAGGTCGGTTCGAACTTCGCCGGCTGGTTCAGCTTCCAGCCGCTCTACGACAAGATCGTGGCCGACCAGCCCGACCTCCTCGACTGAGCGGGTCCGTGGCCGACGTCATCCCGATCAGCGACAAGCTCCGCGAGAGTCGCGAAGCGCTGCTCCGACAGCATCTCGATGCGCACAACGACGGCGACGTCGAGGGCGTGCTCGCGACGTTCTCCCGCCCGCGCATCGAGTTGATCGCGTCCGGGCGAGTGCTGGAGGGTGCTGCCGCGGTGCGCACGTATCTCGAGGATCGACGTCGATCATTCCCCGACCAGAAGTTCGAGGTCATCTGCCATCACCACAGTGACAATGCCGTCGTCTCGGAACATTGGATGACGGGGACCCACCTGGGTGACCTGCACGGAGTCGAGCCCACTGGCCGTCGGTTCCGCGCACGCATGGCGGCGATCTTCGAGTTCGACGGCGCCGACCTCGTGAACCAGCGCCTCTACTACGACGCCGGCACCGTCGCGAGACAGCTCGCCTGACCCGGGCCGGCGTGGGGCAGGATGCCCCCATGCCTCGCCTCCGAGAGATCCCCCGCGCCGACGCCCACGAGAAGGTCGAGCCGTTCTACGGCCTCCTGTTCGGCGACCGCGATCCGGTCGTCGACCCGGGTACCGCAACCGGTACGCCCGGCGACTGGTGGACAGTCTTCGCCAACAGTCCCGACGTCTTCGAGCACGCCGTCGCCGGGTTCGGCCTCTACCAGAGTCCGAAACGCAAGCTCGACCCGAAGCTCCGTGAACTGGGCCAGACCCGGGCCGGATGGACCCGGGGCAGCCAGTTCGTGTTCTCGCAGCACTGCAAGTCGTGTCGAGCCGTCGGTCTCTCCGAGGAACAGATCGAAGCCATTCCGGCGTGGCAGACCGCCGAGTGCTTCTCCCCCGTCGAACGCGCCGTCCTCGCCTGGACCGATGCCCTCGTCTACGACGGTGGTCGGGTCGCCAACGGCGTCTTCGCCGCGCTGAGCAGCCATCTCGACGACGAGGAGATCCTCGAACTCACCTACATCACGTGCATGTACGAGATGCACGCCACGATGAGCCGCGCCCTCCGAGTCGAGTTCGACGACCGTGACGAGGCGATCGTCGAGGTCGCGCCGCCCGAGGGATTCACGTCGATCTACGACGTCGGCGCCGCCACCACCCTCGACGTTGACTGACCCCATTTCACTGGTCACCACCCCCATCGTTCTGGTCACCACCCCCATCGTTCTGGTCACCACCCCCATCGTTCTGGTCACCACATCGGCGGTCTGAACCGCCGATGTGGTGACCAGAAGCTGAGGGGTTGGGGGCGGTGGGGTCGATCAGGGGCGTTTCCAGAAGGGCATGGGGACGACGGTGGCAGCGACAGGCTTGCCACGAACGTCGATCTCCACGGCGGTGCCGTCTTCGACGTCCGGAGGAAGGAACGCCATGGCGACACCGGACTCGAGCATGGGAGAGAAGTTGCCGCTGGTCACGACGCCGACCTCGGCACCGTCGATCAGCACCGGGTTGCCATCGCGTGGCGGGCGACGACCGTCGCAGCGCAGACCGCGGAGCTTGCGGGCGATCCCGGCCTCCTTCTCGGACGCGAGTGCGTCCTTGCCCCGAAAGTCCGTGTCCCAACGGACCACCCAGCCGAGGCCGGCCTGCAACGACGTGATCCCCTCGCCGAGTTCGTGTCCGTGCAGGGGAAGGCCTGCTTCGAGACGCAGGGTGTCGCGCGCGCCGAGCCCGGCGGGCGTGACGCCGGTGGCGAGGACCGCATCCCAGAACGACGTGGCAACCGCCGCGGGAACCGCGCACTCGACGCCGTCTTCACCGGTGTAGCCCGTTCCGGCGACGACGCACTCCTCGCCCTCCCAGGTGAACCGGTCGACAGCGAATCTGCCCACCGCCGCTGCGCCGGCATCGATCGTGGCCAGCTTCGCCCGAGCATCTGGTCCCTGGATCGCGATCACCGCTCGGCTGGCGGTCACGTCTTCTCCCCCGATCGCGGCCACGACCCCATCGGTGTTCGAGGCGTTGGGCATGACGTCGAAGCGCTCGTCGTCCACCCACCAGACGATGATGTCATCGTCGACCGAGGCGTCACCCTCCGCCAACAGGTGCGTGTACTGGGCCCGACCCGGACCCACCCGCAGCAGGTCGTTGGTGAGCGTGTTCTGGAGGCGGTCGAACGCCTCGGGGCCGGTGACCCGCACGGTGCCGAGATGCGACACGTCGAACGCCACGGCGCCTGATCGACAGGCTCGATGTTCCGCAACGGTGCCATCCGCATACGAGAGCGGCATCTCCCAACCGCCGAACGGGACCATCTTGGCTCCCAGTGAACGGTGCGCTGCGTCGAGTGGCGACTGCTTCATGGGCCGAGCATGACACGCCCGGCCGGGCGATCAGTGCCCCGCCGCTGCCGGATCGACGTCCACCACGGACGACTCTTCGCCTGCGGGCTCGAACTGCGCCACCGCGGCATCGAGCTCCTCGAGGACACCGTCCATGGGCAGGAGGTTGAGCACGCCCTGGCCCTGATAGCGGTTGACCACGTCGACCAGCTCACCCTCACGGACGAGCACCGCCGATGTCCCCGAGATGACGAGATGAGCGGACGCAACGTCCTCGCCCAACTGCTCTCGCAGGTACTCGAAGGCGTCGCGGATCGATTCGAGCTTGATCCCGGCATCGAGCAGACGCTTGGTGACCTTGAGCTCCAGCAGGTCCTTGTAGCTGTACTTGCGGCGGGTCCCCGACCCAGCAGCGTCGGCCAGCGACGGGCGGATCAGGTCGGTGCGCGCCCAGTAGTCGAGCTGACGGTAGGTGATGCCCACGACCTCGGCGGCCCTCTTGCCGGAGAATCCATCCACGAATGCTTCAGTCATGACCATCGCTCCTCTGCCGATCGCGTCGATCGGCGACTCCGCTGCGCATGACAACGGCGAAATTACGTGTCTGTGGTGCGACGAATGGTACGACCGACACCACCGATGGTCAATGGCGCGTTCTCAGCCCGTGAGACGAGGGACGCCGACCTCGTCGCGCAGTGCCTGGAGTTGGCCCGCGGTCCCGATGGCGATGAGCACTTCGCCGGGATTGATCGGCGTGTCCGGGGGCGGATTGGTCCTGAAGGCGCCGTGCGCGTCGCGCATGGCGAGGACGAGCGCACCGGTGCGGTCACGGAGGTGGGCATCACGAAGGCTCTGCGTCGCGATCGGCGAACCCTCCGGGACCCGGACCTCCGCCAACCGGAACTCGAGGCTGCCGTCGTGCATCACGACGTCGAGGAAGTCAGCCACGGAGGGTTGGAGGATCATGGCGGCGATCCGCTCACCCCCGATGTACTGCGGGTTCACGACCCGATCCGCGCCTGCTTGGGCGAGCTTCGGCTCGGCCGACTCGACACGGGCGCGAGCGACGATGAAGAGATCTGCTCGGGCCGATCGGCCGGACAAGGTCACGTAGAGATTGGCGGCGTCGCTGTCGAGTGCGGCGACCAAGGCGCCGGCGGTCTCGATCGATGCAGCTGACAGGACGGCATCGTCGGTGGCATCGCCTTCGACGAACGGGAGGTCGAGGTCGGCGAGGCGGTCGCCGTCGTGGTCGATGACGACCACGTCGCGTCCTGCGGCGGCGATGTCGTTCGCGATGGTGCGCCCGACTCTCCCCCATCCACAGACGATGACGTGGTCGGACATCGCAGCGATCGTTCGTTCCATGCGTCGTCTCCACAGTTGGTCGGTCAGTCGGCCCTCGATGAGCGTCTCGAGCAGCACTCCCAGGGTGTAGAAGGCGGTGCCGACTCCTCCGAGGATCACGAAGATCGTGAAGAGACGGTAGGCCTGGGACTCCGCCTCGATACCGACTTCGCGGTAGCCGACGGTCGAGATCGTGATGATGGTCTGGTACAGCGCGTCGAGCGGGCCGAGTCCCAGCATCAGATAACCGCCGCAGCCCACCGCCGTCACCAGTCCGAGCAGCAGGAGGCCTCGCCGGATTCGGCTGGTGTGGTCGTCGAAGGTCATCCGCCTCGGTTCGAGGCGGGGAGGGAGTCTGGCCACCGGTGTCGCCCTAGGAGGCGAAGTCTTCCGGATTCACCTGGTCTATGAACTCGCGGAACTCCTCGACGACCTCGTCCGCATCGACGTCGCCGTCGTCGTCGACTTCGGTCTCCTCGATGTACCCGACCTCGGCCAGGACGGCCTCCTCGGCGAACACCGGCGTCCCCACACGGACAGCGATCGCCATGGCATCGCTCGGCCGGGCCGAGACCACGTGGGTGTCCTCGTCGGCACGGAGGACGAGGTCTGCGTAGAAGATGTCGTCGCGGAGGGCGGAGATGACGATCCGCTCGATGTGCGCACCCAAGTCGTCGATGATCGTGGTGATCAGGTCGTGGGTCATCGGCCGGCGCGTCTCGACCCCGTCGAGTGCGAAGGCGATGGCCTGTGCCTCGGGTCCGCCGATCATGATGGCGAGGAGTCGACGCTCACCCTCTTGCTCCCGCAGGAGCAGAACGGGGGTGTTCGAGGGCATGTCCACACGGACTCCGACGAGCTCCATCTCCACGGTCATCGGGGCCACCCTATCGTCGGCCCGACGGCCTCGTCCCCGCGATCCAGCGCACCTGTTCGAGGCACCTGGTCAGGGCAGGGTGTCGCTCAGCGCTTTGCGCAGGAGCGCAGCGTGGAGCGCTTCGCCCACGTCGGCGAGCTCGTTGACCGTGTCCACCGCGCGAGCGCGTGATTCCGGATTGCGTTGTTTGAGCAGCGGCATCACGAGCTGCTCGAAGACGCCCGCCTCACGTTCTGCGGCGATCTTGTACATACGGAGGTGACGCACCTCGATCCCGTGATCCAGGAAGCTGCGACAGGCATCCACGACCACTCGGGCGGTCGGCTCGAAGTACGACTCGGCGCCGATCCGGCGTGACTCGATCATGGCGAAGTTCTCGAGTTCGTGGATGATCGCCACGGGTACCTCGGACTGCGCGGCCAGTTCCTCCGCGGTCAGCGACGTGGATGTCGGCCCCACTCGCAATTCCTCGTCCGGTGCTTCGACCGCTGGGGCCGGGGCGACCGGTTCCGGCTCGGTCATCGGCTCCGGGTCGGGCCTCGGCTCGGGCGCGATGACCTCCATCGCCGAAGCTGCGGCCAGCGTCGCTGCGGCGTGGCGGGGATCGTGGGCGGGCACAGCCTCGTCGTCGTCTTCGACGTTCGATCCGGGGAGGTCGGCGGTCGCAGGAGTCTGACGCCCGCCCTCCGGGTGGTTCCCGGTCGCGTCCCACTCGTCGAGCCGCTCACGGATCACCTTGAGCGGGAGGAAGTTGTCGCGCTGTTGCGTGAGGATCCACTGGAGACGTTCGATGTCGTCGTCGTAGAACTTCCTGTAGCCCGACGGCGTGCGCTCGGGATCGAGCAGTCCCTGTGACTCGAGGAAGCGGATCTTCGAGATCGTGACGTCGGGGAAGTCCTCCTGGACGAGCGACAGGACCTCGCCGATGGACAGATGCGCACGTTCGGGCATCGTGGCTCAGCCGT
>JBBSLH010000132.1:0-10967 GCA_038255425.1 Acidimicrobiales bacterium | reverse complement strand
GATGGGACCTACCACGAGGTCCGATTTCGCCGCTGCGCTTCAGTTTGGGCGTGGTGGTGCCGATTGAAGGGTGCGCCGCAACCGCGCCGGCCGCCGTGAACATCCCGAGGAGAGCATCGTGCTTTCGAATGCCCGTATCAGGGCGAAACGAAGAAGCAGTCTGGCCGAAGTCGAGTTCTTGATCGGTCGACCGATGGTGACGTGGTGATGGGCACTCACGGTCAGGCCGGTGGAGGCGTCAACGGACGGCTCGAGGCGCCATATGACGATGTCAAGCGTGTGAGCGACGGGGGCAATTCCGCAACGGAGATCGCTCCGATGGATGCTGTGCGGAGTCCCCGGTCCCTCCTCGGGTTCGTGGCGACCGTCGCGATCGCCGGAGTTGCTCTGTCCGCTGTCGCGGCCCGTGATGCTGGGAGCGAGTCGTGGGATTCGTGGGAATGGCTCGTTGTCCTGACCGTGGCGGCCGCAATTGCTCAGATCCGTCCAGTCTTCGTCGCACATGGTGTCGAGGGAGAGGACGTGCAGCTCGACGAGCTCGTATGGCCATCAGTCTTCCTGCTGCTTCCTCCGAACGGGGTGCTGTACGTGATAGGACTCAGCGCGATCGCTGCGCAGGTGATCCTGCGACGTTCGGCGATGAAAGCCGTGTTCAACGTGGGTGCGGGCTTGGCGGGTGGCGCCGTGGGGCTGATCTTGATCGACGTGCTCGCAGGCCCGGCCGGATCGCCGGCGTCACCTCGCCAGATTGCCGCAGTGGCAGTCGCCGTGCTCGCCTGCTCCTTCACGCTGACGGGTCTGGTCTGGGTGGCACTGTCTCTGGCCACCCAGGAACGCCTGCGCGACATTGCGACGGCCGGAGCACGCTTCTCGTTCATCGTGTTGTCACTCACGATGTGTTGGGGCCTGATCACAGCGGTCGCAGTTGACCGCTCGACGTGGCTGATCGTGGCGGCAGCGGCACCGGTCGTGCTCCTGTGGGACCTGCAGCGAGCGTCGACCGATCGCGAAGTGCTTCGCCGCCTCCTCGAAGCGGCTGGACTCATCGGCGCCGCGAACACCGAAAAACACGTCGTGACCACGATCGAGAGCGTTGCCGCCGAACTGCTCAGCGCTACGTCGGCCATGATCGTGACCGCCGAACCCGACGCCGATTCCATCCAGAGTCCGGTGCCGACGACGTCGCATCGCCGGCAGTGGGTCGTGATCCGCCGCCACGAACAGGCATTGCCATGGCGCAAGGCGGATCAGGAGGTGCTGGATGCAGTTGCTTCGATGGCCGCCACGGCACTCGACAACGTTCATCTGCTCAACGAGATCCGCGATCAGGCAGAGCGCGACCCGCTCACGCAGATTCCGAACAGGGTGGTGCTCGAACGGGCATTGATCGACGCTGCGGATGCGGCAACAGCGGGGTTACTGGTGATCGACGTCGACCGCTTCAAGCGAATCAACGACAACCTCGGACATCACGTCGGCGACGCCGTGGTCGTCGCAGTCGCGTCACGCATCACCGAGATCGTCGGTCACCGCGGCATCGTATGTCGGATGGGTGGCGACGAGTTCGCCGTCGTGACCCGCGAGCTCAGTCCACCCGAAATTATCGGCCTCGGCGAGACGCTGCTGGAGTCGATGCGCGACCCGATCGGAGCAGGTGACCACGAGTTGCATCTGACGGTGAGCGTCGGGATCACCTACCAGACGGAATCGCACACGTCGGCGGCGGACCTGCTGCGCCGAGCCGGTGCCGCCGCGAATCGCTCCAAGAGAGCGGGGCGAGACGCGATCGACATCGCCACGACCCTCGCGGCCGAAGACGACGAGTTCCTCCTCGAGCAGGCACTCCGCGACGCCATCGTCGGCGGTTGTCTTTCCGTCGTCTACCAACCCGTGCTCGACGTGTCGGGATTCGTCGAGAGTGCCGAGGCACTCGTGCGATGGCGCGACCCGACCCATGGGCCGATCGCACCCGATCGGTTTCTCCCGCTCGCAGAGCAACTCGGCCTGATGGCAACGATCGACCTGTGGGTCCTCGAGCAGGCGGTGTCACAGGTCAACGCATGGGCAAGCGAAGGAGTGGCCGTACGAGTTGCGGTCAACATGTCGGTGAGCACGCTCGCCCAGAAGGGGATCGTCGACCGAGTTCTGCAGGTGCTCGCCAAATACGATGTCGAACCGAGCTCGCTCGAAATCGAGATCACGGAACAGATCTCCACCCTCGAGCCGGAGGTGATGGTCGAACGACTGCGGCAGCTGCGCAGCCGTGGCGTCACGATCGCGATCGACGACTTCGGTACCGGGTTCTCGTCGCTGTCACGATTGCAGGCCTTCCCCGTCGACCGCATCAAGATCGACCGCAGCTTCCTCACCGCGACACGGGACGACGACTACACACCCATCGTGTCGGCCACGATCGCCATCGCGCACGGCCTCGACCTGAAAGTGACGGCGGAGGGCGTGGAACGCGAGGACCAGTTGGCATACCTGTGCGAGCAGGGATGCGACTCGCTCCAGGGTTTCCTGTTCTCCCCAGGCGTACCCCCCACCGCCTTTGCGGACTTCTATCGGCACTGCGCGGCATCCGCTGCCACGCCGCTGCACGTCGGATGACACACACGTAGAACAGTTCGCGATCCGGATTCTGGCGCACGCCACCGGCGCCGCGTGAGACGCCGTCATGGCGATGGCCAGTCGGTTTCGGGGACGGCGGCGGAGGGGTGTGTGGCCTCGATCGAGATGCGCACACGATTTGCCTCATGCACATGGCGACCTTCGGGTCGACGACCACGCCGCCGTACTCGCAGCTGCGCGCAGTCGGCGTCGGGCACCTGGTGACCGTTGATGATGCTGGCGAACCCGACTCCACCAACCTGCCGTTCGTCGTGGACGTGAAGCGCCGTCCCCAATCGCCGGATCGGTGACCGTGGCCAAGCGGCACTTTGTGGCGAGGCCTGCGGGCTCACTTCGGCGGCATTATGTGGCAGTCTCTGGCCGGTCGTCGTCACCACACTTCGCCGGGTACCGCTCGCCCGACTGTCCGTTGGAATGCGCAATACCGAGTTGCAGATTGCGCCTCGTCGCAGCAGAGGCGTCCCCGGTCGTTACTCGCTCATCTCGCTCGACATCGCGGACGCCGGCTAGGACGTTGCACCTTTACGTGCCGTCGAGTCGACGTCCGCGATGACTCCTGTTGCCTCTCATCCCTCCGTGGTGTTGAACGTCCGAAGGATGGTGTCAACCGCGTCCAGATCGGCATCGGTGACCACCTGGATGCTGACCACCACGGCGTAGGCTCCGTCCTCCGGGGACGCCACCACGTTGAGCACCTGTGCGCCAGTTTCGCCGCAGTTCTCGAAGGCCTCGAAGAGCCCGCTGAAGACTGCGTCGGAATACTCCTCGCGGCCGGTCGAGGTGCACTGTGCCGCAGCGAGCGTGTCGAGCAATAGGTTCGGGTCATCATCTGCGAGCGATGCACTTGCGATGAAGAACATGCCCGGAGTGCCCCACGTACCGTTGTAGGCGTCGAGGTCCGGACTCGCCTGGACCGATGGCGCGGTCGTTCCTTCGAGCTCGATGCCGGCGCCATCGATATCCGACCACGCCGAGGGCACCGAGACGGTGAGCAGTCCGGTGTCATCGGTGATCTGGACGTAGTCGTATGCCGTCGACGTCTCCTCGGCGCTGGTGTCGTCGAGTTCGGCGGCGAAGCTGAACGACTGCTCCAGTGGCGCGCCGTTGAACTCACCGCTGAGCACCTCCTGAGTCGAGTAGCGCAGGACCTCGACCGAGAGCGGATCGGTAGAATCGTGTGTGCGCAGGACGTCGCAGTAGTCGGCCATCGAACCGTCGGCGCCGACCGAGATGCCTTCGAGTCGTGTGACGATGTCACCGGGCTCGAGACCGAGATCGTTGGCTGGCGATCCCGACGTCACGCCGGAGACCCAGAGACCGAAGACGCTCCCGTCGTCGCTGACCACTGCCTGCCCATTGATCCCGAGTGACTCGACGTCTTCCCCTGCGCTCAACGCCGACACGATCGATTGTGCGTCGGCCGCGTCGATTGCGAAGAATTGATCGGTGTTGGTGTTGCTGCCGCCCGCATAGTTGATCCCGACGACCTCGCCGTCGGCGGTCACCAGGGGTCCGCCGGAGTTGCCGGGTTGGATCGCTGCATCGTGCTCCAGGACGTCGTCGACCGACGCCCATTGCGTCTCTCCGTTAGCTGCGATCTTCGCCACGATGCCGCGCGTCAACGTGTACTCCGGGTCGCCGAGCGGGTACCCGGCGGCATACACGTCGAGGCCCGGCCGCAGGTCGCCGCTGTACCAGTCGAGCGCGGTGTACCCGTCACCGTCGATGTCGATCACGGCCAGGTCGGAACACTCCGACACGCCGAGGATTTTCGCATTCCTCGGCTCGTCGTCACCAGGGACGTAGACCTGTAGCAGGCCGGCTCCGGCGACAACGTGGTTGTTGGTGACTGCGATGCCGGAGCCGTCGATCACGAATCCGGTCCCTGAGCCGGAGCCTTCCGTCGCTCCGAACTCCGGGTCGACGAACGTTCCCTGGGCCACGATTTGGACCGTGGCGGCCGCGACGGCGTCGAGTCCACCGGCCTCCGGTGCCGGATCGGTGGCCGGGGCCGTGTCCGGTGTCGTGTCCGGTGTCGTGTCCGGCACTGTGGCGTCCGTCGGTACGGGATTTGTAGGCGCAACCGTGGGAAGGGTGGTTCCGTCGGCTGATCCGGAGCCGCTGGAGCCGCCGCAGGCTGCGATGAGCGTCGCGCCGGCACAGAACAGGGCGAGCGATCGCCGTGGGTGAATGGTGGTCATGTTGGTCCTCCTGGACGTATGAGATCCGGTCGCTGCCGGGTGGTAGGTGAACGGGTGATCAGGTACGAGACGAACCCGGCCAATCGAGTTCGTGGCGCGTCGCTGACGACGACGTCGCCGTCGGCGAAATGAAGTGTGAACGCGCGCATCGATGGATCGATCGACAGCTGGTCGAGGCTCCCGATGTCCACGGTCGCCACGTCGGGCTCGATGCCCGTCGGCTGGACGCGGAGGATCGTGACCTTCCGAACGTCCGCGATGACGACGACACCTTGACCATCGCAACGACCCGGACACCACACGGACGGCTCGATGTCGGTGTCATCGGATGCCAGGTAGTCGAAGAGCCGTCCCACGCCGGCGAGGCGCAGACCGACATCGAGTTCTGAGATCGCACGCTCGGCATTGCCGACGGACATGGCCATTGCCCGACTGTGCGCCTTCCTCCTGTCTCAGCGCATCGGGGGAACCACGTGCATACCCCTTGTCGTCGCCGTACTTTGATCTCGCGGAACCTTGTCGGATTAAACTTCCGTCACTATGGACGGGCGCGGCGTTCTGATGAAAAGGATCGGCGATCTCATCGATTCGGGTCGTGCGGGGCAGGGCGGATCGATCGTCGTCGAGGGCGTGGCCGGCGTCGGGAAGACCACGCTGCTCGACGCGGTGGAACGGACACACGACATTCCGACCATCCGGGTGACCGCTACGGAATTCGAGCGTGCGATGCCCCTGGCGGGAGTCACGCTCCTGTGCGCACCCCTCATCGCGGTTGCCGACCGCCTCGGCACGCACCAGGCCGCCATCGTCCGCGGCGTACTCGGGCTCGACGGGTTGTCCTCACCGGCGCCGTCGAACGACGTCATGGCACTCGGACTCGCCATCGTCGCGCTGCTCGCCGAAGCTGCTCGCCCGGATGGGCTGTGTGTCATCATCGACGACGCACAGTGGCTCGATCCGACGACGGTGCTGGTCGTCGAGTTCGTTGCCCGACGCCTGGGGGGAACGCACGTCGCCCTCGTGGGAGCGCAGCGCCCGACGGACGACGGTCTCAACTGTGGCGGCGCAATCGAGATCGGACTGCTCGGCGACGACGAAGCGACGGATCTGATGACCGAGCTCGGTGTGGACCGTGTCGTGGCGCGCACCATTGCTGCGGCGGTCGACGGCCTCCCACTGCTGCTGCGTCACATCGTCGACCAGCTCACACCTCGCCAGCGAACCGGTCTGGCAGCGCTCCCTGACCCCCTCCCGTTCGGCGACGACCTCGAATCGGAGTTCGCTGATCTCGTGAGGCGACTCGACGACGACGAGCGCCATGCACTCCTGCTGCTCGCCGCGCTCGGCCACGGCCAACATCTCCACGACATCGATCCGAGTGCCATTGGGCGCTTCGGGCGCGCCGAAACGCTGGCGATCGTCACGTTGGGAACGAGCGGGGCACAGTTCGCCCATCCGATCATTCGCTCGGCGGTCTACTGGTCGGCATCGCCGGACGAACGACGTTGCGTCCACCGAGAGATCGCCGACGCCCTCGACCCGTCCGTCGACGCCGAGGTCTGGCACCGCGCAGCCGCCGCAGTCGCACCCGACGATGTGCTGGCGGAACGACTGATCGACAGCGGGTGGCGAACCGCACGACGCGGCGCCCACGCGAGTGCGGTCGGTACGTTCCAGCGAGCGGCCGAGATTGCCAAGAGCGACGCCTGCCGCTCGCGTGCCCTCGTGGCCGGCGCCCAAGCGGCCCTCGTCTCGGGTTCGACGACCATTGCGTCGGCCTTCCTCGCCGAGGCAGCACGAATCGATCCGGACCTTGCCACCGACGAACTGAGCGCGCGTGTGGCCTTCGAGATGGGCAACCCGGTGGATGCCCAGCGGCGCTTCGCCACCGCCGCCGAGAAGTGGCGGTGCATCGACGACGAACGAAGCGCGGCTGCCATCGTCGAGCAGGTCGTCATGTCGTTGCGTCTCTTCGACGTCGCCACCGCCGCAAGCTGTCTCGCCAGGATGCCGCCGTGCAGTGAGCGGCTGAGAACGCGTGCGGGGATCCTCGACGCCGTACTGCGTTGTCGTACCGGCGCACCAAGCGAATTGGGCCGAGCGTCGGACGAACTCGCCCGACTCCGTGGTTCGTCGGCCGACGTCGACGATCTCCGGTTCATCGTCGAAGCGGTCACCCTGGCGCTGGCCGGAGCAGGGGACGATCCCGTGCTCCGCGAGCTGGCCGACGACCTCCATCGGTCGGTGGGCGACGTCGTCCCGTCGGTGGTGCCGTCTCTCCTGCTCGCACGAGCCGCGTATTGCGCTCGCTCCGATCTCACCGGCACGGCCACCGCGGCTCGCCAGGTGATCGAACTCGGGAAGGAATCCGGCCAACACGGGCTGGTGTCGCTCGCGTTGCCATGGCTGGCCAACGCACAAGCCGGACTCGGCGATCCAGAGTGCCCGGCCACGTGCGATGCGGTCGCTGCACTCGGTGGTGATCCCGCCTGGGTTGCGGCCCGATCAGCGATGGGATTCCACGCACTCACGATGCAACAGCCCGGCATCGCCTTTTCGGCGCTCGACGAACTCCACCGTTGGTCAGGCGGCGAGGTGCGCAGCTTGATCATCTGGCACGCCGATCTCGCCGAAGCCGCGTTGGCCACCGAGCGACGCGATCGCGCCGGGGAACAGTTGGCCATCCTTGAAGGACTCGAGGCGGCTGGTGACTGGCCGTGGGTTCGCGGTGTCACGCACCGTGTGCGCGGGCAGATGATGACAGACAACGACGATGCGATCGAGGAGCTGTCGATTGCGAGCCGCGTCCTGCACGGTGGCGGGCTCGTCATCGCCGGAGCGAGAACCGATCTCATGCTCGCCGAACGCCTCCGGCGAGCCCGGCGTCGGGCACAGGCGCGTACGTGTACGCACCAGGCGCGCCACGCCTTCGAGCGTGCTGGCATGACCGTCTGGATCGCTCGATGCGATCAGGAGCTCCACAAATTGGGCGGCGGTGCACCGACCTCGCTCGACGTCGAGGCGCACGCCACGCTCACAACCCAGGAGCTCCAGATTGCGCGTTGGGTGACGGCAGGGGAGTCGAATCGCGACGTCGCGCGACGTCTGGTGCTCAGTCCTCGAACGGTGGAGAGTCATCTTTCGGCGATCTATCGCAAGCTCGGGGTCAGAGGACGAGCCCAATTGATCATTCGCAGTCAAGCGGATTTCTCGCTGTCGGGGTGACCTCGGACGCTTCGCTCTCGTACGGCACCTTCATAACCCGGCCCCGCCGCAGGATTGCCTGCACCCTCCGGCCCGAGGCTGCGTGATGAAGTCTCGGCGGATACCGCAACGTGGTTGGCTCGTGTTTCGATCGACGCATTGAGCAGGTAGGACGCTCACCCGGCCAACCGACTGAGCGCCACACTTCGCCACACACAATCACCGTCGAGGCGACAACGCCCGCGCCCCAGTCCGGCCCTTACCGAGTGCCCCATAATCCCGAGTCGCAGTGGCTCAAGAAGCGTCACCTACCGCCAGTGATGATGATGTGTGGTGGTGCAACGCTCGTCGGGTCTGACCCTCCTATCGCCTGACTCCGTGCGGATGTCCTTGAGCCGAACGGTCGACTCGTCGAGCGTTGCACCACCGGCACAATCGGCTGGTCGAACGTGACCTGATAGAAGCTCGTGCAAGAGCCCCATCACTGGCCTGTCCGTAGACCGGCTGTGCGTGCCATCAACAACCACTACGAAGCGATGGCAGGTCCACAATGACAGATCCAACGAGCCCCGTCACCGGCGGGGTCGACACCCACAAGGACATCCACGTCGCCGCCGCGCTCAACGCGGTCGGTGTCGTGCTCGGCACTGCCGAGTTCCCCGCCACACCCGCCGGCTATCGACGGTTGCTGGCCTGGATGCGCGACTTCGGTGAACTCACCGAAGTCGGTGTCGAAGGCACCGGTGCTTGGGGTGCGGGCCTCGCGCGACACCTGACCCGTCAAGGCGTCCGAGTGGTCGAGGTGCAACGACCGAACCGCCAGTTCCGTCGCCGGCACGGCAAGTCGACACCGCCGACGCGATCGGCGCCGCCCGCGCAGTTCAGTCCGGCGAAGCCTGCGGGGTACCCAAGTCTGCGGACGGACAGGTCGAGGCAATCCGGTTGCTGAGCGTCGCCCGGCGCAGCGCGATCAAGGCCCGCACCCAAGCAGCGAACCAGATGCACGCCGTGGTCACCACCGCACCAGCCGAGCTACGCACCACCCTCGCCGGGCTCAACACCAAACAGCTCGTCGAGCGCTGCGCGCGGTTCCACGCCACACCAGCCACGACCCCGGTCGGTGCGGCCCGCCGCACGTTGCGGCTCCTCGCACGCCGCTGGCAAGCGCTCACCGCCGAGATCGTCGAGCTCGACGCTGTACTCGATGACCTCACCGCCGCGCTCGCCCCGACGCTTCGCGAACTGCCCAGTGTCGGGACCCAGACCGCAGCCGCCCTGCTGCTCGCTGCCGGCGACAACCCCGACCGGCTCGAGCGCGAACGATCCTTCGCGGCGCTCTGCGGGACCTCACCAATCGACGCGTCATCGGGTCGTCAACACCGTCACCGTCTCAATCGCGGCGG
Source organism: Acidimicrobiales bacterium (assembly GCA_038255425.1). Taxonomy (GTDB): domain Bacteria; phylum Actinomycetota; class Acidimicrobiia; order Acidimicrobiales; family Salinilacustritrichaceae; genus Salinilacustrithrix. The sequence continues at coordinate 1,528 of JBBSLH010000132.1, read as the reverse complement.
CGACCGCAACGCCAACGCAGCGCTCTACATCATCGTCATCAGCCGGCTCCGTTGGCACGAACCGACACGCGCGTACATGCAACGACGACTCGCCGAAGGTCGCACCAAGAAAGAAATCATCCGCTGTCTGAAGCGCTACGTCGCACGCCAAGTCCACCGCGCGATCCTCCACGACATCGCCAACATCAACCAGGCCAGACCACCCGTACTCGCCGCTTGACATCCATAGAAGCATCGGTTCGGTGACACCGCCTGGAAGGCTGCGGGTCCACGAGCCGAGCCGTTCGGCTCACCGTCACCCCCGAGTGCTCAGCGCGTCACTGAGACCGGGCACGAACGAGGCGCCTTCGACGATCTCCGCGGTCGACGCCGCAATCGTCGTCCCGATCGGCTCGGCTCGGCCGCCGAGGCAGGTGGCGAGAAAGTTCTCGGTGATCGCCGTGAACGCAATGTTGTTGGCCGGGTTGGCGAACCCGTGCCCCTCGTCCGGATACAACACATAGGTCACGGGGATGCCTGCGGTCTGCATCGCCGCGACGATCTGGTCGCTCTCGGCCCGCTTGACCCGAGGGTCGTTCGCGCCCTGGGCGATCAGGAGCGGCTTCGTGATCTGGTCGGCGGCGTGGACGGGGCTGCGTTCTTGCAGCAGGGCCAGCCCTTCGGGTGTCTCCGGGTTGCCGACCCTCTCGTGGAGTTGCTTGATCATCGGTGTCCAGTACGCCGGGACCGTCGAGAGCAACGTCTCGAGGTTCGACGGTCCGACGATGTCGACGCCACAGGCGAAGGCGTCGGGCGTGAAGGTGAGCCCGGCGAGTGTCGCATAGCCGCCGTAGGAGCCGCCCATGATCGCGACCTGACCCTCGGTCGTGACACCCGTGTCTACCGCCCAGGCCACGGCATCGAGCAGGTCGTCGTGCATCCGCTTGCCCCACTGCCGGTCGCCAGCGCTGATGAACGACTTGCCATAGCCGGTCGACCCGCGGAAGTTGACCGAGAGGACGGCGTATCCGCGGTTGGCGAGCCACTGGTGGTACGGGTGGAAGCCGTACTCGTCGCGCGCCCACGGACCGCCGTGGACGAAGAGGACCATCGGAACCGCTGCGTCGGGCACACCGTCACCATGGCCGGCGGAGCCCGGCGGGAGGGTCAGATAGGAGGGGAGGACCAGACCGTCTCGGGCGGTGATCTCGATCGGGTGCATCGGCTGCAACGGAGCTCCGGCCAGTTCGGGACGCGTCGTGTAGAACGGCTTCAGTGTCTCGGCGTCTCGGTTGAAGATGTAGGTCGCGCTCGGTGTCGTCAGTGGGTCGTTCCAGATGATCCACATGCGATCGTTGCTGGTACGCGACTGCACCCCGAAGTCGCCGGTGAGGCGCTCCCCGAGCCAGTCGAGCGCCGCTGAGATGTCGGGGTCGAGCGCCGTCCACTCCTTGGTCAAGTAGTCGACGGCGTAGGCATCGACCTCACCCGTCGCTGGGTTCCGCAACGTGTCGCCGATGTCGGCCTGGTCGCTCTCGGCGATGAGACG
>JBBSLH010000131.1:0-10984 GCA_038255425.1 Acidimicrobiales bacterium | reverse complement strand
GCTCCGGACTCAGCCGGTCGTCGTGCCCTCACCCGTGAAGGCGATGCGGAGTGCGACTTCATGAAGATCCTCGAGACGTTCCAATTGGCGACGTGCCCGCCCTTCGGCGTCGCTGATCTCGTTTCGAAGTGACTCGGACTCGAGGACCACGAGCAGGACGACCCAGAGCCGTTGCTTGGCGTGGACCCCGGCGATCAGCCCCTCCAGTTCGAGCACCCTCGACAGGGGCGAGTAGCTGATGACGTGTCCGTTCGGCTTCCACCTCCCGACGAATTCCGCGGCGACGACCAGGGTCTGCTTGAGTGGGTTCTGTCGAACGTCGAGTGCATCCATGACGGAGTCGACGAGCGACTGATCACGACGAAGCTCGTCGACGAAGTCGTCGAGAAACGACCCCAGCTCGGAGCCTTCGTTACTCCGACGGCTGCGTTGTGCGACTCGGAGTCCGCCGGCTGCGGCCGCTCGATGGTCGTTGAGGTAGATCCCGAGGTATGTCATGGGGACGACGTACCCCGTCAGGGTCCCTCTCATTCCTGTGGACCCGTGCCCTCGGTCAGATGCGAGCGGTGCGCAGCTCCGAACGTCGCACCTTGCCGGCTTCGTCGCGCAACGGTTCGTCGACGAACTCGATCGAACGCGGAAGCTTGTAGGTCGTCAGCCGATCGGCCAGGAATGCGAGCAGCTCGGTGTCCGACACCTCGCCGGCATCGGCCTGGACGATCGCGTGGACGTCATTGCCCCGGTCGTCGTTCGGCAATCCGATCACCGCACACGAGTGCACGGCGGGGTGCTCACCGAGTGCTGCCTCGACTTCGGCGGGATAGATGTTGGCACCACCCGACAGGATCATGTCCTGCACCCGATCGCCGAGATAGAGGTAGCCGTCGGCATCGAACCAGCCCATGTCGCCGAGCGACTCCCAACCGCCGTCGAGCGTCTTGGCGTCGGCGCCGACGTAGCGGTACGTCGGGGTGTCACGCTCCGAACGCATCCACACCTCGCCCTGCTGGCCGACGGGCAGGACGTTGCCGTCCTCGTCACAGATCTTCATCTCGCCTGACGAGACACGACCGACGGAACCGCGGTGGTCCAGCCACTCGGTGCCGGTGATGGTCGCGACCGCCTGCGCCTCGGTGCCGGCGTAGAGCTCGAAGATCCGCTCTGCGCCCAGCCAGTCGATCCAGGCCTCCTTCAGCCACGGCGGGCACGGCTCGGCGAGATGCCACACGACGCGAAGAGACGACAGGTCGTAGCCGAGGCGGACTTCGTCGTCGAGGCGCAGGATCCGCTTCATCATCGTCGGCACGAGATACACCACATCCACCCCGTGAGCCTCGATGGAGGCCAGCACGTCTTCGGCGTCGAAGCGCCCCAGCAACACGACATGATTCCCTTGGAGGAGCGCCTGGCACGACCACACCGCCGGGCCGTTGTGGTACAGCGGTCCGGGAACCAGCATGCACCCACCCGGTGCGATGCCCAGTTGCGGTGGCGCCTCGGTGTCGAACAGCGCCGGGTCGCCCGACACGATCAGCTTGGGGCGACCGGTCGACCCTCCCGACGTCGGCGCTTTCCACGCCGGTGAGACCGCGTCGGGCAACGAGTCGTCCGTGAAGTCGGCGGGCGGTTCGTGACCGAGGGGAAGATGCACGATCGACTCCGGGAGCTGCGCGATTGCCTCAGCTGGGGCACCGATCACCACGGCGGAGCCGGCGAGTTCGACGATCGCCGCCAACTCGCGTCCCGGCAGCTTGGCCGACACGGGCTGGGGAACCGCCCCGAGCTTCCAGCAGGCCACGTATGCAACGAACCAGTCGACGGAATTGGGCACGGCGACGGTCACGAACGAGCCTTCGCCGACCCCGTACGAACGGAGCTCGCGCGCCAGCCGATTGGACCGCAAGTCCAGCTGCGCTCTCGTGAGCGTGATGTCGTTGCACGTCACCGCCGGCGCGTCAGGCAGCTCCTGTGCGAGCGCGTGCAAGCGTGCGGGAAAGGACAGGATCACGATGTAGGCCCCCTTCGCCAGTCGATCGAATGGAGAGTGTGGCAGGCCACTCGACGGAGCAGAGAGTCGGACGAGCAGCGACACGCATCCGGGGTCCTCCCGTGGACGGCACCGGGTCGGAGTGGCCGCTGCCCGTCAGCGGGCGGCAGTGGCCAGGATGATCGTGGCGGTTCTTCGGGGCCAGTCTCGTGGTGGGGCGGTTCCGGCGACGGCATGGGCGTACCAGCTGCCGGTGCCCATGTTGACGAGCAGTCGCTGAGTCGCCCGGTCGGCGCTGATGGTTCCATCGGCGGCGGCGGCAGCGATGATCTCAGCGATCCGTGAGCGGCGTGGGGTGACGACTGCGGTGCGGTAGGCGTTCTTGATCGCTGGGTCGGTGGCTTCGTCGAGTACGACGGCGGTGAGGCTCAGGCCGTTCGCTTCGAGGATGCCGGATCTGAACGTGGCGAGTTCGGCGGTGAGGTCGTGGAGGTGGTCGCCGGTTCGTTCGGGGGCGGTTGCCTCGGCCAGTGATGCGACCGCCGCAACGGCGAGCTCGGTGACGTCGGGGTATCGCCGGTAGATCGCCGGTCGTGTCGTACCGGCGCGTTCCGCGACGGCGACGTAGGTCAACCCGTTCAAGCCCGACGAGCGCAGGATGTCGAGTGCCGCGTCGACGATCGCTCGCTCGAGGTCTGGGTCCTTCGGGCGTCCGCGCGGTGCTGATCCATCTGGCACGAGCTCAGGGTACTGATTTCGATACAAGGTTGTCACGAAATCGGGAATGTCGTACTGTCCCCCAACGTTACACAGGTGTATCGGAATACCGCTGTGGTGTTCCTCAACGGAAAGGTGGACGACGTGTCCAACCAGAAGCATGTTGCTTTCGTCCTCTCGAACAAGGCGGTCTCGTCGGTGACCGGCTGGCCGGTCGGGTTCTGGCTCTCGGAGCTGACCCACCCGTATGCCGAGTTCGTCGATGCGGGCTTCGAAATCACACTGTTCAGCCCCGACGGAGGTGCCTTGTACATGGATGATTTCTCCGACCCGTACGCCGACAACGGCTACTCCGCCGACGACGAGATGTCCAAACGCTTCCTCGACGACCCGACCACGAAGGGCCTGCTCGATGCGACCGAACCATTGGCGGAGCTGAACGTGTCCGACTTCGACGCCGTGTTCCTCGTCGGTGGCCAGGGCCCGATGGAGACGTTTCGTCACAACCCCGCGGTCGAGGGTGTCGTCCGTGACTTCCACGAAGCGGGCAAACCGACCGCTGTCGTGTGTCATGCGACAGCGGTGCTGCTCGACGCGACCGGCTCCAACGGAGACTTGATCGTGGCTGGCGAGAAGTGGACCGGTTTCACGACGGCCGAAGAGGAGTACGTGGAGCAGAACGTGGGGCAGAAGTTCCAGCCGTTCTGGATCGAGAACGAAGCGGCCAAGATCGACGACACGACCTTCGTTGCAGCCGAGCCGATGTCAGCCCACGCAATCCGCTCCGGCAACTTGATCACCGGTCAGCAGCAGCACTCCGGCGCCGCCGCGGCGAAGCTCGTCATCGAGGACCTCACATGAGCCGTTCGATCTGCGTGGTCGGTGCCGGGGTCGTCGGCACCAACCTGGCGAGGGCATTCTCATCGGCTGGGCACCGGGTCGTGCTGGGAGCCCGCAACCCGAACAGCGACAAGGTCGTCGCTGCTCGCAACCTCGTCGGCCTCGATGTCGTGTCGCTCACCGACGCCGCGACGGCGGCCGATGTCGTCGTACTCGCCGTCCCCTTCGCAGCTGTTGCCGACACCGTCGCAGCGCTCGGTGACGTCGGCGATGCGACGATGGTGGACGCAACGAACACCGTTGGTGGGATTTTGCCGGACGGTGCCGACAGCATCCTGGACGTCATCGCCGCCGTGAACCCGTCGGCGACGCTCGTGAAGGCGTTCAACACGATCGGAGCGGAAGCGTTCCTCGAGCCGAGCATCGCGGGCACCAAGCTGTTCCTGCCGATCGCCGGCGACCGTCCCGCGGCGGACAGCGTTGCGCAGTTGGCGAACGACGTCGGCTTCGACGCGCTCGTCATCGGGGATCGCAGCGCAGCGCGCATCGTCGAGAACGCTGCGGAACTCTGGATCCATCTCGCCTTCCGCACCGGGCTCGGGCGAGACTTCGGCTTCGCCCGTCTCGACCGATGAACGCCGACGACCCTGCGACCACCACCGAAGGGCGACTGGTCGTCTCCTGCTGACCCGAGCCGATGCGCGTTGGCGCGATCACGGTGCTTTGCGCTCGCGTACCGCCGGCTTCGCGAAATATCTCAGTGATCGGCGGGTGCCCCGACTGGGTGCCGGAAGTCAAGCTGCTCAACCGGAACGCGGATACGTTTCTGCGCGTGGCGACGCGACGGTTCGACGACCGACCGAGAACCCGCGCACCGGGTGCCGGACGACCACGGCGCATCGAGCGCACCGCCGGCGGACCGGTCGACGCGGAGATCGTCGGCGCAGCTGCCCGCCTCTTCTCGAAGCAGGGAGTCAACGCCACGACCATGGCGCAGATCGCCGACGCCGTCGGGCTCGGCGTGTCGTCGGTGTACTACTACTTCGGCAACAAGAACCAATTGGTCGAACGCATCGTCATCGAGGTGAACCGAGCCCCTCTTGCGATCACCAGAGTCGCTGCGCACGCCTTTGCCGACGCGCCGCGTCGACTCCATGCGTTCATCCGGCACGATGCTGCCGCACTGTGCGAATTCCCCTTCGACTTCAACGAGATCCACCGACTCGCCGGCGATGATCGAGAGAACTTCAGCAGATACTGGATCGATCGTCGACAACTGGCGGAGCGCGTCGAAGGTTTCGTTCGCCAGGGGATCGACGACGGTGACTTCCTCGACGTCGACGTCGAGCTCGCTGCTCGAACGGTGCTCGCCAACGACGAAGCGATCCAGAACTGGTACCGACAAGCTGGTCCGGATCCCGACGATGCCGAACCTCGTTTGAGCCCGGCAACCATCGGTGAGTTCATCGCCGATCTCGGAGTCCGGGGGCTCCTCAGGGAGCCCGGACGGCTCGAATCGATCCGAAGCGATACCAGCGCCCCGTTGACAGCGTCGATGTGAGTTCGCCTGGCCACGAAATGCGGTCGACACATGATGGCTTCGTTCGCTTAATTCGAATGACATTCGATTGAAACGATCGATTCGTATGTTCAGGCCCTCACTCCCCGGAAGGCAACCGTATGCATCGCTCGCCCACTCGAATCGCCACAGCTCTGGCAGCATTCGCCATCGTCGCCGCAGCCTGCGGAAGCTCCGACGATGCCGCCGAACCCACCCCCGAGCCAGCCGAGAGTCCAGTCGACTCGACGCCGGCGGTCGACTCCGATGAGAGTTCGGAACCTGCTGAAGCAGTCGACGAAGTCGATTCCATCAAGGTCGGGTACTCGGCCTGGCCCGGGTGGTTCCCCCTCGCAGTGACCGAACAGGCCGGAATCTTCGAAGAAGTCGGCCTCGATGTCGAACTGGTCTTCTTCGCCGACTACCTGGCGAGCATCGATGCCATGGCGGCGGGCGAACTCGACTTCGTGACCCAGACCCTCAGCGACACGATGGCCAGTGTCGCCTTCGGGTCGGAACAGGTGGTCGTCGTGGTCAACGACAACTCGACCGGCAACGACAAGATCATCTGCGACGAGTCGATCACCTCGATCGAGGAGATGGCGGGGGCAACGATCGCCGCCGAGGCGGGCGTGGTCGATCACTTCCTGCTGGTGCAGGGTCTCGAGTCCGTCGGGCTGAGCGAGGCCGACATCGACTTCCGTGGCGTGCTCACCGACGTCGCGGCGGCCAGCTTCGCAGCTGGTGAATTCGATTGCGTCGGAGTCTTCGCTCCGTTCTGGCTGACCGCCCTCGAGCGAGAGGGCTCCGCCGAAGTGTTCAGCTCGGCTGACTTCCCCGGCCTCATTCCCGACCACATCGTGGCGACCCGCGACATCGTCGACTCCAACCCCGGTGCGGTTCAGAAGCTGGTCGATGCGTGGTATCTGACGCTCGAGTACATGGACGCCAACCCGGACGAATCCCTCGAGATCATGGCAGAGGTGGCAGAGACGTCCGTCGAGGAGTACCTCCAGTTCGCCGAGGGCACGACACTGTTCAGCGCCGAAGAGGCTCTTGCGGCGTTTGCCGATGGCGACACGACCGAGTCGCTGTCCTACACCGCCGGCCTGATCAACCCGTTCCTCGTCGAGTCCGGATTCACCGAATCCGAAGCTCCGCTGGAGGGCCTCTTGGACGCCAGTTTCACGCAGGACTATGTCGACCGGGCAGGGAACTGATCGCAGCACCAGGAAGCTGACCGAAGCGACATCATGCTCGAACGTTCCGCCGCTTCGATCACGCCGACGGCTGCCGCGTCCACGGTCAGCGCCACCCGGTTCGGCCTCGTGAGTGTCCCCGGGCGAATGGACGGTCCGGGCGGCACAGAGCCGCCATCGCCCTGCGGTCGGGGCACGCGGCAGGGGAACCTGCTGCGCCTACGCGGTGACATTCCGGGACGCACACGAATCGTTGCGGTTGCCACGGGTGTCGTCAGCATCATTGCCCTGTGGGGGTTGGCCTCCACGGTGTGGGCCGGCGAGGGGTTCTCCGTGCCGACGATTGCTGCGACCTGGGATGCGCTCGTCGAGATGTGGCGCGAAGGGGTCTTGTGGAGAGACTTCGTTGCCTCGACCAGGCGCGTCGGAATCGGGTACTCGATCAGCATCTTCATCGGGGCGTCCCTCGGCCTGCTCATCGGCAGCTTTGCAACAGTCGATGCGTTCTTCGAGCCCCAACTCGGCTTTCTCCGCTACATCCCGGCAACGGCACTCACCCCGTTGTTCCTCATCTGGCTGGGCATCGACGAAGCGCCGAAGATCGCGCTCGTCTTCGTCGGTACGGTGTTCTACAACATCTTGATGATCGCCGACGTCGCTCGTGCGGTTCCCCACGAGTTGATCCAGGCGTCCTACACGCTGGGAGCCAGTCGTTGGACGGTGATGCGTCGCGTGATCCTGCCCCACTCGTGGCCGGGCATCGTCGATGTCGCACGCATCAACCTTGCCGCTGCCTGGCTGATGCTCGTGGTCGCCGAACTGCTCGCCGCGCAGGACGGGCTGGCGTTCCGGATCATTCGGGCACAGCGCTTCCGTCGTATCGACCGGATGTTCGCACTTCTCCTGGTCTTCGGTCTGCTCGGCATCGCCAGTGACATGGCACTCCGGGCACTCCGCAATCGCAGCGCACGATGGGCCAGGGACTGAGCATGGCCGAGTCCCTCACGGCCGCCGCTCCGCCGAAAGTCGCTGTCCGCCATCTCGTCAAGGACTACTCGACCGGCGGCTCGTTGCGATCTCCGCGGGTCGTGCGTGCCGTCGACGATGTCAGCATCGACGTCGGACCTGGCGAGTTCGTCTGCATCGTCGGAGCCTCCGGGTGCGGGAAGTCGACGATGCTCAGCATCATCGGCGGGCTCGAACCGTTGACGGGTGGCATCGTGGAGATCGATGGAGAACCCGTCATCGGTCCAGGTCCGGACAGGGGCATGGTTTTCCAGGCGTACTCGCTGTACCCGTGGAAGACGGTCGCCGAGAATGTCGCGTTCGGGCTCGAAGTCGCAAAGGTCCCTCGTGTCGAACGCGAGGAACGAGTCGGTGAACTCCTCGGCATCATGGGATTGACCGAGTTCGCCGGCCAACTGCCCAAGGAGCTTTCCGGCGGCATGCGCCAGCGCGTCGCAATCGCTCGGGCGCTCGCCCCGGCTCCCGACGTCCTGCTGCTCGACGAACCGTTCGGGGCACTCGACGCCTTGACGAAGCGCAGCCTCCAGGAGTTCCTCCGCACCGTGTGGATCCGCACGGGCGCAACGATCCTGATGGTCACCCATGACGTCCCCGAGGCGGTCTATCTGAGTCAACGCATCGTCGTGATGACGCCGCACCCGGGGCGGGTCGCCGACATCATCGACATCCCGTTCGGAGACGTGAGAGGGCCAAGCGTCAAGCGCGACCCTCGCTTCCTCGACCTCGTCGACGAGATCGAGGACACGCTCCGAGCCGACGGGTCAGCGAGCACGCCGGCCGCAAGTGACCGCCAGCCAGAAAGGCTCCTGAGATGAGCAGCACCGCTACGACACACGCCGCCCGCGACCACGCGCGGGCACAGGCCTCCGCTGCCACCGAGCAGTTCTGTCGCACGACGCCACTCGCCGGAACCGGCGTGATCTGGCAGGAGAAGGTGGAGGCCGGCAACTACGCGGTGCGGGTCCTGCCGCGCGGGAGCCGGCTCCATCTGACCGATACCGATGGTGATACGTCCGTCCAGCTGTTGGTGTTCAACCACCATCACCGGGTCGAGCGATTGAACGTGCCCGACACGGTCAAGGTGCAGTGGCAGGCCTACCTCGGCCAGGGGCAGCTGCTGCTGTCCGACATGGGGCGAGTGCTGATGTCGTTCGAGTCGGACACGAGCGCAGGTCACGACACGTTCAACGCGATGTCCAATCGGGCCTGGAACGATGCGAAGTACGGCGACGGCAGCGTTCACGGCACCGCTCCCAACGCACGTGACCGATTCGCGGTGGCGCTCGCGAAGGCAGGTCTCGGGCGTCGCGACATCGGTCCATCCGTCAATTTGTTCAAGTCGGTGTTCGTAGAACCCGACGGGACGTTCACCTGGCGCGGCGAAGCCTCGCCCGCAGGCGCCGAGGTCGTGCTGCGGGCCGACATGGACGTGTTGGTCGTGTTGACGGTGACCCCACATGTGCTCGACCCTCGTGCCGAGTACGTGGTGACACCGCTGGACATCGTGGCCAGGGTGGGGGGAGCGGCGGCCCCGGACGACTCGATCCGTGTCTCGACGCCGGAAGCGCAACGCGCGTTCGAGAACACCGAGGACTGGTTCCTGACCCGACAATCGATCGGTGCACAGGAGGCTGGATCATGAACACCGTGGGACATACCGAGTTACCCCTCGGCGCCCCAGACGGCGACGAGGTCGTCGGTGCGCGAGCGCCGTGGTCCCGCCTCATCACACGCGATCAGCACCTGCGGATCGTCGACCTCGAGGGCAACCAGGCGGTCGACTTCCTGCTCTACTCGGCGGCGGACGTGGTCGAGCGGTACAGCGCCGCGGACACGATGAGCGCGCAGCGCAACGTGTACCTGACGACCGGGAGTGTGCTGCGTTCCAACGAGGGGAACCCCATGATGACGATCATCGGGTCGACCGTCGAACGCCACGACACCGTTGGCGGCGCGTGCTCACGCGAATCCAACTCACTCCGCTACGGGCACCACACCAATCATCAGCACGCATGCGTCGACAACTTCCTCCATGAGCACGTCAGGCGCGACATGGGCAAGCGCGACATGGTGCCGAACATCAACTTCTTCATGAACGTCCCCGTCGAGCCCGACGGCAGCCTCGGCATCGTCGACGGAATCTCCGCACCCGGGTTGTACGTCGACCTGCGTGCCGAGATGGACGTCATCGTCGTCGTCTCCAACTGCCCGCAGATCAACAACCCGTGCAACGGATTCAACCCGACCCCGGTGCAGATGATCGTCACCAATCCCGCGTGACCAGACCACCTTTCCGCAGGGTGCTGGTCGCGAACCGTGGCGAGATCGCCTGCCGCATCATCGCCACACTCGACCGTCTCGGGATCGAGTCCGTTGCCGTGTTCTCCGATGCCGACCGTGTCGCCCGCCACGTCACGATGGCGACGACCGCGGTACATCTCGGTGCATCGGCACCGACTGCGAGTTACCTCCGCGGCGATGCCGTGCTGCAGGCGGCGGTCGACACCGGCGCCGAAGCGATTCATCCGGGCTACGGCCTGCTGTCGGAGTCCGCAGACTTCGCCGCTGCGTGCGAAGCGGCTGGTGTCGTGTTCATCGGGCCGACGCCCGACCAGCTGCGACAGTTCGGACTCAAACACACCGCGCGCAAGATCGCAGAGACCGCCGGAGTCGCGCTCGTCCCCGGCAGTGAGCCGCTGATCGATGCCGAGATGGCGCTGGCCGCCTCGACGGCGATCGGATTCCCGGTGATGCTGAAGGCTTCGGCGGGCGGCGGCGGCATCGGCATGCGCCGCTGTGACACCGCTGCGGAGATCGTGGACGCGTTCGACGCGGTCACCCGGTTGGCGACCAACAACTTCGGCGACGCCACCGTGTTCGTCGAACGGTTCGTCGGACGCGCGCGCCACATCGAGGTCCAGATCATCGGTGATGGCACGGGCAACGTCATCGACCTCGGCGAACGTGACTGCTCGACGCAACGCCGCAATCAGAAGGTCATCGAGGAGTCGCCCGCGGCCGGAATCTCCGAGGAGTTGCGCACCCGACTGTGCGCCAGCGCCCGTGATCTCGCCGCATCGGTGAACTACCGATCGGTGGGCACGGTCGAGTTCGTGGTCGACGCAGACACGCTCGACCGCGCCGACGGCGGCGACGCCTGGTTCCTCGAGGTCAACACGCGCCTGCAGGTCGAGCACGGCGTCACCGAACTCGTTCGAGACATCGACCTCGTCGAGTGGATGATCCGACTGGCCGCCGGCGAGACGCTCGACGCGTTCACGGCCGTGCCGCCACCGTCGGGCTGCGCTATCGAGGTGCGGATCTACGCGGAGGACCCGCTGGCGGACTTCGCACCGAGCTCAGGGCTGGTGACCGATCTGGTCGTTCCCGACGACGTGCGATTCGACGGATGGGCCGAGATGGGCTCCGAGATCACGCCCTTCTACGATCCGCTCGTCGGCAAGCTGCTCGTCCACCGCCCGACCCGACCCGAAGCCGTCGAGGCGCTCCTCGAAGCGCTCGCCGCCACTCGCGTGGGTGGCGTCGCCACGAACGTCTCGTATCTGTCGGCCGTCGTCGCGAGCGAGCAGTTCACCACCGGCACCATCACGACTCGCACGCTGGACACGTTCACGACCGCGGCACGGGAACTGAAGG
>JBBSLH010000130.1:0-10987 GCA_038255425.1 Acidimicrobiales bacterium | reverse complement strand
GTTGAATTGCCGTGAGGCTCCACGCACCAGCGTGGGAGATCTCCCAGAAAACGGTGTGCGAGTCCCCCCTCGCCCACTCCAGCCGAAATGCCTATTTTTCGCGGCCTGCTGGACACAGACCGTGTTCACGGAAGTTCCCCTCGCCGTACCGGTGACGGGGTCCGCTTCCTCGAGCCGACGGTCTACCCGGGCGACCCTGGGTGAGAGTCAGGTCGGAAGAAGGCCGAGCATTTGATCGTCGAGGACGAGGGCATCGGCCGATGCGCACTCGCGGACCTCAGCCGGGGAGCGCGGACCGACGATCGGTGTGACTCCGAACGATCGGAGCCACGCGAGCGCGACCTGGATCGGGCTGACACCGAGCTGAGCAGCGACGTCGGTGAAGCCTGCATCCGAAGCCGGCTCATCGGGCCGAACCCCCGCCAGCGGTGCCCAGCCGAGAAGGACATGCTCACCGAGCACGAGGTTGGTGTCGAACTGTGGATGCATCCTCGGTGAGAGGCTGTTCTGAACTGTGGCCAACGGGTGGATCGCTGCAGCGAGTCTTGCTTCGGCTGCCGTGCAGTTCGACAGGCCGAGCCGATGCACCTTGCCCTCCGCGACCAGGTCCACCAGGGTCCCGTAGCTCTCCTCCAAGGGCACCGCAGGATCGGGCTTGTGGAGGTGGAGCAGGTCGATGCGATCGACGTCAAGTGCGCGAAGACTTCGCTCGACCGATGATCGGAGGTATTCCGGCTGTCCATCGGTGATCCATGACCCGTCCGACGCTCGGAGGCGGCCGGCCTTGGTCGCGACGAGTGCGTCGGGTCGGCGGTGGGATCGCACCACGTCTCGGACGAACCGCTCGTTCACGCCATCACCGGCCGCACCGTGCGGCCCGTAGCAACTGGCCGTGTCGATCAACGCCACGCCGAGATCGAGCGCCGTCGCGAGCGTCGCCCGTGCGGTCCTCGCGTCGGGGGCGTATTCGGGCATCGTCAGTCGTGCCGCGCCGACCACAAGCGCACCCGGGTCCAACGCAGCGACCTGAGTCCCGGCTCCACCGGGTCTGGCCGTGGGTGAAGGTACTGGTTCGACGATCGTGACCGGTTCGTCCGGTATGGCACCGTCGGCGATCATCGCCGCCAGGGCCGCTGGTCGAACATCGAGATCGATCAGGTCGGCCAGCCGCAGCCACACGGGCTCGTAGGACCCGGTGTGGAAGGTCGCCGGGAGCGAGAGCTCTGCGCCGTCGCCCGTACCGAACTCTCCTCCCACCGTGGTCGCCGCGTAGTAGTACTGGGTCGACTGCCCGAACGCCACCGTCATCACAAGTCGGCCGACGACGACATCGAGGCCGAGTTCCTCCCGCGCCTCTCGGCGGGCCGCGTCGCCACGGGTTTCTCCCTCCTCGACGCCACCTCCGGGGAAGAGGTGGTACGTAGCTCCGTCTCGTACCCGGCGGATCAACGCGACCCGATCGTTTTCGATTATCACGACCCCGCTGCGCTCGAGCACTCGCCGCTCCTCAATCACGCCCACCAACGAGTAGCCAACCACCGCAGCGAGTGTTCTCGCAGAGTCGACGCGGATTTTCTCCGTGAACGTAGGAAGAGGTCTCGGCGCTACTGCCGGGACCCCTGGGAGAACATGTTTGAAACCACATGTCCTCTCGACGTGATCGCCGAGGACTTCGGCCTCGACCGTCGCACGGCACTGCTCCCAGCGGCGTCGATCACGGCGTCATCATCTGCCCTGCATCTGCGGTGGCTCCGGGACCGGCGGAATCTCGGTGCGCTCACGGCGGACGTCGTGAAGATGGCGCGGGCCCAGTGTGAGGCGCTCCGCTGAGCGTCGAACATCTGGCCGGGAACGGTCGCCGAACGTGCATTTCGGGCGCAATGGGTGGAATATCCCGGTGACTGTGGTCACGGGACTGGAGTACGTTCGCTCCGCGGGGCTTCGGCGGATGCCCGGATGGTGGAGGAAGAGTGCGTGGAGAACCCGGTATCGGGGCGGCGATCGCCGCGGAGGACTCGCCGTTGGCGTTGCTCCGCTGCTTGCACGAAGGGCGTGTCCTCTGGGTGAACACCGCAGCAACGCGCCTCTTGGGCGTGTCGGTGGGGGACGACCTCGCCGGTGGAGCAGACGGTGCCGACGCTGAACTCCTCCGGTCGTTCCTCCAGAGTCTGCGGGGTCCTGGATCGAGACGAGTGGAGCTCGAATCCGTGGGGGCCGGTCCGCTCGAACTGCTCGGTTCGCTCGGTGCGGACGGGTTGGTCACGGTCGCTGCGTACGGACTTGCCGCGTTCCGCGACGAACTGGCGCAGGCCCGACGGGCGGCGCGCACCGACGGGCTCACCGGGCTGGGCAACCGGCTCGGCTTCACCGACGCGGTGGACGCCGCCCGCGGACGAGATGAGCCCGGCGTCGTCGGGATCATCGACCTCGACCGGTTCAAGGTGGTCAACGACTCGCACAGTCACGCCGTGGGCGATCAGGTGCTCCAGAGAATCTCCGACGTTCTCCTCGCTCACGCAGACGAGCGCGACGTGGTGGCTCGCTTCGGCGGCGACGAGTTCGGGTTGTGCTTCCTCGGAAGCGAGGCGTTCGGCCGTGCACAACGGTTCTCGTCGGCGGTGGCAGCCGACCTCGCCACTGGCGTCGACCTGCCGCAGGGTCTCCGCCTGCGGGTGACGGCCTCCTTCGGCTTAGCCGACCTCCGGCCTGGCGCGGACCTCGCCACTGCGATGCACGAGGCCGATGTGGCGATGTACAGGGCGAAGCACGACCGAGACGACTCGACGACCGTCCACTCTGCCGACCACGAGCAGCTCGAACGGGCCGGTCGCACGATCGAGCAGCTCCGCCAGCGAGCCGATGTCGACACGAGGACCGGACTCGCGCGCGACCACGTGTTCGAGCGCGACCTGCCGCTCGCGGTCGGTGATGCCCGAGCCGAGGGTCGGCCGGTGTCCGTCCTGCTCGCCGACCTCGACCATTTCCACGACTTCAACGCCCGCTACCTCTACGAGTCCGGGCACCTCGCGCTCCGCTCGGTTGCCGCTGCGATGAGCGAGGCCGTACGCGACGGAGACCGCTGCTATCGATACGGCGGCGAAGAACTGAGCGTGATCCTGCCCGACACCGACGAGGAGGCGGCGATAGACGTCGCGGACCGGATCCGCGCTGCCGTGGTGGCGCTCGCCATTCCGCACGAAGGGCGTCACACCGGGTTGCTGACCGTTTCCGTCGGGGTGTGCACAGCGGCTCCGGGCGAAGTCGTTGATCCGTCGAGGCTCGTCAACGGCGCCAACCTCGCGGTGCTGGTGGCCAAGGACTCGGGTCGAGATGCCACGCGATCGGCACCGCCCAGCGCTGAGGTGCCGGCCCCCCGAGCGCGGGTCTGACCGGCGGAGCGCTCTGCGATCGTGATGATCGCGTTTCGATCGCGCCATCTGCCAGGGCCGCGACTGTTCGGAGCGCGACACTCGAACGAGTGCCATGGCAGTGCCCCCCGATCGCGAAACTGGTCCTCCTCGGCGCGCTGGCAGCGGGGGCGTGCTCCAGCGCGGATGGCGACGCGGCGTCGACGTCCACCTCGGCCGCACCGAACGAGTCGTCCTCGACCGTCGACGTCCCGCCGGTCGCAGTGCCAGCGTTCCCGGCTCAGCCGGCGGGCATCCCATGGCCGACCGACGAGTGGTCGTATGGCGACCTCCCGCCCGGTGCCGACGGTGCAGCCATCGACGTGGCGACCGACGCGGCCTTCAACGGTGGTGATGACGAGCGAGTGCGGGCGGTGGTGATCGTCCATGGCGGACAGATCGTCTACGAGCGATACAGCCCGAACAGCCAGGACGGCCCCGGCGTGGTGATGCCGAGCTACTCGATCGCGAAGAGCGTGACGTCGGCCGCGATCGGGATTCTGGTCGACGACGGGGTGCTCGCACTGGACGAGCCGGCGCCGGTGCCCGAGTGGCATCTCGACCCCGACGACCCTCGTGCCGACATCACACTCGGCCAGATGTTGCACATGAGCACGGGGATGCCGTGGGATGACGGCCTCGACGAGGACGGCTCAACCCTCAACCGGATGCTGACCTCGGGGGACATGGCCGGGTTCGCCGCTGCGCAGGAGTCGGTCGCTCCGCCGGGCGAGCAGTTCATCTACAACACCGGGACGTCGACACTGTTGGCGAGGATCGTCGGTGAGGCGGCAGGCGGCGACACCCGGGCGTTCCTCGACGATCGGCTGTTCGGTCCGATCGGGATGCACCCGGTCCGGACCGAGTCCGACCGCAACGGGCACTGGCTGGGCGGGTTCTCGGCCGACTCGACCGCGAAGGGTTTCGCCAAGTTCGGGCTCCTCTACCTCCGCGGTGGCGAGTGGGACGGAAGGCAGATCATTCCCACCGACTGGGTCGAGTTCTCGCGTACGCCCAGCCCGACAGAGCCCGAGTACGGCGGGCACTGGTGGGTGGACCCGCTTCGCCCTGGCGTGTCGTACGCGCTCGGATTCCGCGGTCAGGTGATCACCGTCGACCCCATCCACGACCTGGTGATCGTGCAGCTGTCGACCGTCGGTGGCCCGCTGGCGCTCGATCACACCGAGGCGATTCTCGACGCGTTCGAGGATGCCGGCTGAGAACCCGTTGCATCAGGCCGAGCGACTCAGGACGGCGAGTTCGTCCAGAAGGCATCGAGGGCGGCCGCCGCCAGGTCGGGGTCCTCGAGCATCCACCAGTGACCGAGGCCGTCGAGTCGTGCGATGTCGGCGCCAGCCCGCTCGGCCACCGCCTCGGAGTACTCGAGTGGCCCGACGTAGCTGTCGGCTGTCGGAAGGATGACGAGTCCTGGCTTGGTCGACGCATGAGTGGGGAGTGCGTCCCAGATCGGTGCGAGGTCGTCGGGCCCGGCGGAGCGGTAGAGCGCCAGGATGCACCGCCCCATGGTCTCGTCGTTGGCGGCGGCCACTCGGCGACCGATGTCGGCGGGCATCCCCAGCGATTCGAACAACGTCACCTTGTCGTCGATCGAAGCGCTCATCATGCCGGCGACGGTCTCCTCGCCGACGTCGGGCGTTCGCCAGAGCTGCGCCATGTCGTGCCAGACGTAGTCGGGATGCATGAGCCCGGCGACGTCCATCGCCCATGAGCGGACGAGATCGGGACGAGTGGTCACGACGCCGAAACAGTGGCCTGCGCCCCAGTCGTGTCCCACGAGGTCGACGTCGCCGCCGATGGCCTCGAGTTCGCCGACGAGCCAGGCGACGTAGGACTCCCGGACGGGTTCGAAGTCTGACGGCACCGGTGCACCGAAGCCCGGTGGCGTGAGGCGCAGGACATCGCGACCGTGGTCCTGCGAGAGGCGCTCGGCGAGCGGATCCCAGATCGCGTCGGTCTCGGGTACTCCGTGGACGAGGACGGTCGGCATCTCGCCGTTCTACTACCGCACGCCCTCGCATCGTGCTGGAACGCACGGTGTCCCACACCCCGCTGTGCCCAGGACGCGCGATGCGGTCGGTTCCGCCGAACCGACCGCTTCGCCCTGTCCGGTTCCCGCCGGACCTGCGAGGCACGTGGTGCCTCGTCTCTGGAATCGAATGTACGGACGTGCTGTGACATGTGCTGTGCGATCGCGCACCGCCGAGGTGTGACACGCGTCACGTTGACGGCATCATTTAGTCTACGTATCGTAGGTGAATGTCCGAAACCTCCTCGTTCGACCTGGTGATCCGGCGCGGTCGGTGGTTCGACGGTACGGGCGCCGCCTCCGCCATCCGCGACGTCGGTGTACGCGGTGGCGTCGTGGCGGCCGTTTCTGCCGACCCGCTCCCGGTCGACGGCGACACCGACGTCGTGGAGGCCGACGGCAAGTGGGTGCTGCCCGGCTTCGTCGACATCCACACGCACTACGACGCCGAGGTGCTGGTGAACCCCGGCCTCGGTGAGTCCGTACGCCACGGCGTGACCACGATCGTGATGGGGAGTTGCTCGCTGTCGACGATCTTGTCGGGGCCGGAGGACTCGGCCGACATGTTCAGTCGCGTCGAGGCGGTGCCGTACGAGCACGTGATCCGGACGCTCGAGCAGCACCAGACCTGGTCGGACGCAGCGTCGTACATCGAAGCGCTCGAGTCGATGCCGCTCGGTCCGAACGTGACCTGCTTCCTCGGCCACTCCGACCTCCGTGCCCACGTGATGGGACTGGGACGCTCGGTCGATCCCGACATCGAACCCTCTGCCGACGAACTGGCACGGATGGACGCGCTGCTGACCGACGCACTCGATGCAGGCATGCTCGGGCTGTCGACCATGACCACCAAGCTCGACAAGGTCGGTGGCACCCGCTTCCGATCGCGGCCGCTCCCGTCCACCCATGCGAAGTGGAGCGAGTACCGACTCCTGAACCGGACGCTGCGCGATCGCGAGCGGATCCTGCAGAGTGCGCCCGACGCCCGGATGCCGCTCAACGTCCTCGAGTTCCTGCGCGAGAGCATCGGTCGGCGTCGCAAGGCGCTCAAGACGAGCCTGCTCGTCGCCGCCGACCCGAAGTCGGTCCCCGGCGGCGGCCGTGCCGGTCGAGCGATCGCTGCCGCCAACCGGTGGCTCGGGTCCGATGTACGACTCCAGCACGTGCCGGTCCCGTTCGAGCTCTACGCCGACGGCATCGACCTCCCGGTGTTCGAAGAGCTCGGCGCCGGGCGTGCGGCGTTGCACCTCCGCGACGAGGTCGAGCGCAACGCGCTCATGCAAGACCGTTCCTACCGTCGGAGGTTCCGACGCCAGTACGCCAACAAGGTCATGCCCGGGCTCTGGCACAAGGACCTCCACGACGCCGAGATCGTCGGCTGCCCCGATCCAGCGCTCGTCGGCAAGTCGTTCGGCGCCGTCGCCGACGAGCGAGGGATCCACCCCGTCGACTGCTTCCTCGACCTCATCGTCGAGCACGGTGGCGACAACGTCCGCTGGCGCACCACGGTCGCCAACCACCGACCCGACGTGCTCGACGCCTTGGCGTCCGACCCCGGCATCCAGATCGGGTTCTCCGATGCCGGTGCCCATCTCCGGAACATGGCGTTCTACAACACCGGCCTCCGCTTCCTCGGCCGCATGCACGACGCCGAGTCCGCCGGCACCCCGGTGCTGTCGATCGAACGGGCCGTGTACCGCCTGACCGGTGAACTCGGCGAGTGGTTCGGAATCGACGCAGGATTCCTGCGCGTCGGCGATCGAGCCGACCTCGTCGTCGTGGACCCTGCGGGACTCGACGAGTCGATGGCGAGCTATCACGAAGCGCCCATGGCCGACTTCGGTGATCTCTCGCGCATGGTGCGGCGCAACGACGACGCGGTCGAGGCCACCTGCGTCGCCGGATCGGTCGTCTTCCGCCGCGGCGAGTTCGTCGATGGATACGGCTCCAGCCAGCGCACCGGGCAGTTCCTCCGCGCTGGCCAGGAGCATCGGTCGGCTCCGACTGGCCGGTCGGCGAACGCGGGAGCACCGACGTGAAGCAGTCCATCGTGCTCTCGGGGACCGCTGCACTCGCGGTCTACGAACGTGGCGAGCCGAAGCCCGAGAGGACGTCGATCGTGATGGCCCACGGCTGGCCTGACTCTCACGAGGTCTGGGACCTGGTGGCCGATCGTCTCCACGAAGCGGGATTCCACGTCGCAACCTTCGATGCGCGTGGGGTCGGCGAGTCGACGGCGGCCATGGTCCATCGCCCCTACACACTCGACAAGATGGCGGCCGACATCGGTGCGGTGATCGCCGCGGTCTCCCCCGACCGTCCGGTGCATCTCGTGGGTCACGACTGGGGTGGCGTCCAGGGGTGGGAGTTCGTGACGTCGGATGCGTGCGTCGGCCTGGTCGAGACGTTCACCACACTCTCGGGACCCAACCTCGACCACCTGGGTCGACTGCTGCGATCGAGCGCTCGGGCCGCCGTGGTCCAGGGATCGAAGTCGCTCTACACGCTCGCCCTCAGCATCCCGGTGCTGCGGACGGCCATGTGGCGGCTCGGTATGGCCCGCGCATTCCCGCGTTGGCTGCAGCTCACCGAGGGCATCCGACCCGAGAGCGGCTACCCCGGGCCCGGCCTCGCACAGCACGCGATCGCTGCCGTGCCGCTCTATCGCACCAACATCTTCGGTCGGATGCGCCGGCCTGAGATCCGTCCCGTCCGAGTGCCCGTCCATCAACTCGTGGCGACCAGAGACCGGTATGTCAGCGCGAGCGTGCTGGCCGAGTCGGCGAACTTCGTCGACGACTTCACCCGTACCGAGATCGAGGCGGGCCACTGGTCGCCCCGCACACACCCCGACCAGGTCGCCCGGGAGATCGCCACCTACTTCTCGTCACGAATCCGGAGCGTCGCATGACCGCAGTCCTGTCCCCATCGGCCGAAGCCGTGCACGAGTTCCGACCCCGTCGCGTCGCGTTCGACTACGCCGACACGCCCGACCACTGGGTCCCGGGCGACCCCCACACCACGCACGTCGCCAACGTCTTGCACCTCCTCCTGCCCGCTGGTGAGAAGTGGTTCTGCGAGGTGTACCGCAAGGCCCTTCCGCTCGTCGACGACGGGGCGCTGGCCCGCGACGTGAAGGCGTTCATCGGGCAGGAGGCGACACATGCCCGCGCACACACCGTCGTGCTCGACCATCTCGAGGCGAACGGGATCGACCATCGACCCTTCACCCGACTCGTCGAGCGAGGGTTCGCCTTGGTCCCGGCCAAGGATGCCCCCCGTTGGCTCCCTGGGCCGGTCCAGCGCCATCTCAGCCGTCGGTACCTGCTCGATCAACTGGCGGCGATCGCTGCCATCGAGCACTTCACCGCGGTCATGGGCTGGTGGATCGTCGTCTCACGCGGCCTCGACGACGCCGGTGCAGATCCGGCGATGATGAACCTGCTTCGTTGGCACGGCGCCGAGGAGGTCGAGCACCGGAGCGTCGCGTTCGACACCTATCGAGCCCTCGGCGGTGGAGAGTTGCGACGGGTGGTCTCCATGCTCGTCGTCTTCGTCGGGATCTTCGCGACGTGGATCGCGGGGACCGATCACCTGATGCGCGTCGACCCTGGCGTCCCCCGTCGGAGCGGAGCGAGCGTGCGGCTCTTCGTCCGTGCTGGTCGGCAGGGACGCCTGCCGACCGTCGGCATGCTCGCCGGATCGGTGCCTCGCTACCTGCGTCGCTCATATCACCCGTCGCACGAGGGCCGGACGGACGTCGCCGTCGCCTACCTGGAGGCGGCCGAGCTCACCTGAATGCCGATGGGCCAAGCGGTAGCGTCCGAGCCAGTGACCACACCAGGAGTCTGGGACGAACTGACGGCGATGGGCGCCGTGCGTTCGTTCAACACCGACGAGCACCTGATCCGATGGCAGGA
Organism: Acidimicrobiales bacterium; assembly: GCA_038255425.1. Classification (GTDB taxonomy): domain Bacteria; phylum Actinomycetota; class Acidimicrobiia; order Acidimicrobiales; family Salinilacustritrichaceae; genus Salinilacustrithrix. The sequence goes on along the minus strand of JBBSLH010000130.1, from coordinate 1,613 downwards.
CGGCGACCCGGGCGGCCTGCTGGCCATCGTCGACGGGCTGTGCAAGGTCTGTGTCAGCACCGCCGAAGGTCGAGAGGTCCTCGTGGCCGTCCGGGGCGTGGGCGAGATCGTCGGAGAACTGTCCGTCCTCACAGGATCGGTCCCCTCGGCGTCGGTCGTGGCGTTGACGCCGGTACGCGCTGCAATGATCGAGCGCGCCGCGTTCGACCACTGGCTCGACACCACCGAGGGTGCCGGGCGTCGGTTGTCGACGATGTTGGCGGCACGCATCGTGGAGAACACGCGGCTCCAGGTGGGGACGCACCAACGGGTCGACGTCCGCCTCGCCGACCGGATCCTCTATTTGTCCGATCGGTTCATGGTCCCGGGCAAGCGTGCGCCGAAGACGATCGAGGTGCCGCTCACCCACGACGACTACGCCGCCTGGGTCGGCGCGACCCGTGCGGTCGCCACCCGGGCCCTCGGCGCGTTGCGAGACCGCGGACACATCGACTTCGGGCGGGGCTGGATCGACGTCTGCGACCGAGCTGGCCTCGAGCAGTTCGTCCTCGAGACCTGACTCGGACGCCACAGTCTGGTTGACCGACCGGTCGACAGGCTCTAGCTTCTCTGGCAACGCACGTTGCCAAACGGGGGAGTGACGGTGTCCGAGCGGATCGTTGTCGTCGGTGGAGGTGTCGGCGGTCTCTGTGCTGCTCTGGCGCTCGGCCGCGCCGGCCATGCCGTCACGCTCCTCGAGCGCGATGTCGTCCCCGAGGCCGTCGACGCCGATGCTGCCTTCGCGGCCGAGCGCAGGGGCGCCCCCCAGGTCCATCAGACCCACGGATTCCTTGCTCGGTTGGTGGTCGAACTGCGTGAGCGATTCCCCGACGTGCTCGATGCCTTGCTCGACGCCGGATGCACGACCATGCCGACCACCGCCGATCTGGGTGAGCCGATGCCCGGCGACGATGATCTCCGTGTCCTGGTGGTCCGTCGAACGACGTTCGAGTGGGTGCTCCGCCGCACCGTCGATCGAGAGCCCGGTGTCGAGGTCCGATCCGGCGTCGGCGTGACCGGGCTCATCGTCGACCCTGACCGCGGGAGAGTCCCGGTGGTCACCGGTGTCCGGCTCGATGACGGAACGGCGATCGAGGCCGACACGGTGGTGGCGGCGACCGGACGCCGCGGCCCGGTGGACGCCTGGCTGGCCGACGTCGGTGTCGAGATCGACGAGAAGGTGGTCCAGAGCGGGCTGATGTACTTGTCTCGTTGGTACGAACTCCCGGACACGCCGGAGATCGACATGGACGCGAAGCTGGGTGGCGACCTCGGGTTCGTGAAGTACCTGGGCGTGCCGGGCGACGGAGAGACCTTGTCGATCACGCTCGCCGTTCGCACGAGCGACAAAGACCTCCGCGCCGCGCTGAGCGACGACGCCGGGTTCGAGCGAGCTTGCCGTGCGCTCCCCGGACCCGACCGGTTCTTCCGCAACGGTCCGCTCGAACCGATCGGCGGGGTCCGCCCGATGGGTGGGCTGCTCAACCGTCGGCGACGATTCGTCGACGAATCGTCGGATCCACTCGTACTCGGATTCCATGCCCTCGGCGACGCGCACACCTGCACCAATCCCC
>JBBSLH010000129.1:0-10997 GCA_038255425.1 Acidimicrobiales bacterium | reverse complement strand
GACGAGTTCGGTGCTGTCGCCGATGGGGGTCGAGCCGATTGGGGTCGCGTCGGTCACAGTCGAGCGATCGTACAAGCCAGTCGGCTCGGGTCCGCGGTCACCGGTCGCGGTATCGCTCCAGAATCCGGCGTGCGGCGTCGGAGGCGACGTCTGCGTATTCGACCGGACCCTCGACCACGCGAGCCGACGGCCCGAGCTGCACGAGCAGACGCTCGATCCACGGTCGAGCGCTCACAACGAGCCCGACGCGAAGCCGCCCGGACGGCAGGTGTTCGACCGTTTCCGTCGGGTAGTGATCGACGAGCCAGGCGTGCTCGTGACCGACCTCGACGACGACTCGTGGCAGCTCGGGCGATGGTTGGAACGCGGTGTCGTGGGTGGGGACGCTGCCGGGATCGAAGACGGACTCGGTGGCCGATGCCTCCACGATGCGGTCGAGGCGGAAGACCCGGTCCTCATCGGTGGCCCGGCAGTGGGCGTCGAGATACGAGACCCCGTCGCTGGTGAAGAGACGCAACGGCTCGACGTCCCGCTCGGTGCGCTCGTTCCGAGAGTGACTGAAGTAGGCGAGGTGGACGACCGTGTGGTCACGGATCGCACGGTCGAGGAGCTGATGCGTGGAGGCCGTTCGCTCGTCGACCACGACCCCGAGATCCTCGTCGAGATCGATGTCGAGCACCGCTGCCACCTTTGCGAGCCCCCGAGCGAGGGGGCCAGCAGGATCGTGACCTTGCTGGGCCGCGGATGCCATGCCGGCGGCGAGGATTCCCAGCGCCTCGTCTCGGGACAGGCGCAATGGTCGTTCGAAGAAGTTCGTGTAGTCGATCGACACGTGCTCGTCGTCGAAGATCACCTCGATCAGGCTCTCGGGTGTGTAGGGGTAGAGCCCGACCACGAACACGACGTTCAGATCGGCCACCAGCTCCTTGCGGCTGATCCCGAACCGCTCGCACACGTCGTCGATCCGGGGCGAGTCCTGGGACGCGATCCAGGGCACCATGGCGAGGATCCGCGCCAATCGGTCGGTCGCGCTCGGACGCGCCATCAGGCTCGACCGCCTTCGGCCGCCGCTTCGAGCCAGCGGATGACGTCGTCGCGGAGTTCGTCGGGTCCGAGGACCTCGGCGCCGTCGAGGAACGACAAGACGAAGTTGCGGAAACCCTCGATGCGGCGAACCGGAAGGCGGAGCATGACGCTCCCGTCGTCCTCCCACGTTGCCTCTCCCGATGCACCGACGAGGCGAGCGGCGAGCGCTGCCTGCGCTGCATCGACGCGGATCGTCGCCTCGACGGGATCGTCATCTCCCAGCGCCCATGCGTCGAGGCGGATCGGGTGTGCGTCGACGTCGACCACGACCTCGATCGAGTCGGGCTCGCCGGCAACGAGATCACCTTGGACGCGGTCCAGTCGGAACGACCGGCTCTCTCCCGGTTCGTGGTCGTGACCCTGGACGTACCAGTGACCCCGTTCGTGGTGGAGGCGGAACGGGTCGACGACGCGATCCTTGTCGCGGTACCGGAATCGGAGTTGCCGGTGCTGGCCGACCGCCTCGAACACCTCGGGCAGGTGCGGCGCCGAGGGGAGCACTGCACTCCCCCGCTCGGGGTCGTCGTCGACGGCGGTGCCCCCGAGCTTGCGGAGCCCAGGGTGCGCATTGGCACCGTCGAGCCTGACCGCGTTGGCTGCCAGGTGGATCGCCGCCAATTCGTCCGGTTCGAGGCCCGGGTCCGGGAGGCCGTACTCGTCCTGGTCGATCCGGTACCCGTCGCGTGTCGGGTTCGTGCCCGGGATCGGCTCGATGCGCAGCGGCACGTCCATCTCGCGCAGGTCGGCCTTGTCGCGCTCGAACGCACGCTTGAACGAGTCGCGATCCTCGGGATACCCGGGGAGCCGTTCGTGCAGCTCCTCAGCGCTGAGCGGCCGCTCGGTGTGGAGCAGTTCGGCGATCAGGTCGAGCAGACGCTCGAGCTTCGGGGTGTCCGCCATATCGAGCGGAGGCTAGCGACCGGCTGGGCCGATGGCGGCCAGCACACCTGCGGCACCGGCCGAGGCGTAGAACAGCGGATCGTCGTCCGGTCCGCGGCCCATCGAGCGCACCTCGAGTCCTCGGTCGGCGAGCAATGCGGGGACGTCGCCAGGGTCGATGATCCGGATGTCGTGCTCGGTCGACTCCACCGCGGCACCGACGACGGTGGCCGCCTCGACACGACTTCGCGTGAGCGAGAGGATCGTCTCGACATGGTGGCTCGCACCTCGGTGCCGGGGACGAGCGTCGGCACCGGACGCCCGGACACAAAGGATCGGGCGCCCGCCCAGCGCCGCCGTGGCGTCGAGCACGGCGGCGACCTCGACGGCCGTGGTGCCGAGTGCCGTGTCGGTACCGACCACCCCGGGCCCCATGGCGACGATGACCAGATCGGCGTGCTCGATGGTGACGGCGATGGCGAGCGCCGACGGGACGGAGACCGCCTCCCGGTCGCCGCCGAACGCATGGCCGGCGGTGACGGTGGCGTGGACGAGACCCACTGCGCGCATCGACACGACGAGGTCCGACAGGGCGAGCGGCAGCGCGGCACCGTCGGTCATCACATAGACCACACGTCCCCGCGGCTTCCGTTCGAGGTAGGCGGCGGCCACGAGCGGGACCTGGCTGTGAAGCGAGCAGACCACGACCGGCACGCCCCGCAGGTCGGTGCCGGGATCGATCTCTTCCTCGATCGCCCCGGTGTCTGACTGGAGGCTCGTGTAACGCATCTTCATGATGTGCCCGGGCCCGGGCTTCGACCACGTCCGGCGCGAAAGATTCCAGTGCACGAAGTGCCAACCACCGGTGCCGAGACCGAGGTCCACGGCCGTGGTGTTGAAGACCACGTCGTCGCCGACGTCGACCGGCCCGATCTGCTCGGTCAGGACGTAGGCCTTCTCGCCGTCGACGAGTACTCGTTGGAGTCCGGGGCGCTCGGACAGGATCTCGGTCACCAGCCCACTTCGATACGAAGGCATGGACGGCTACAGACCGGCGATGAGGCGGTCGACGCGGTCGTCCTGCGACTTGAAGGGGTCCTTGCACAGCACCGTTCGCTGCGCCTGGTCGTTGAGCTTCAGATGCACCCAGTCGACCGTGTAGTCGCGGTTGCGTTCCTTCGCGCGCCGGATGAATTCGCCCCGGAGCCGAGCGCGCGTGGTCTGCGGCGGCGTCTCGATCGCTTCTTCGATCGCATGGTCGTCGGTCACGCGCTCGACCAGACCATTGGCCTGCAGCTTGTAGAACAGCCCTCGCTTGCGGTCGATGTCGTGGTACTGGAGGTCGATCAGGCCGACCCTCGGTTCGTTGAGGGCGATGTCGTGCTTGTTCCGGTACCGCTCGATGAGGTGGTACTTGGTGACCCAGTCGCACTCACGACCGAGGCTCAGCGGATCGGTGCTCAGGCCTTCCATCACGTGCGCCCACATGTCGAGCGCTCGCTGTTCCTGTTCGGGGAATCCCTTGCGGTCGGCGTAGGTGAGCGCCCGGTCGAGATAGGTCTGCTGGATCTCCAGTGCGGACAACTCACGCCCGTTCGCCAACCGGACCTTGCGGGTACAGGTGATGTCGTGACTGATCTCGCGGATGGCCCGGATCGGATTCTCGAGCGTCATGTCCCGCATGATCACCGTGGGGTCCTCGAGTAGACGGAGCAGGATCGCCACCGTCCCGACCTTCAGGTAGTTGGTGTACTCGTTCATGTTCGAGTCGCCGACGATCACGTGGAGTCGCCGATACCGCTCGGCGTCGGCGTGGGGCTCGTCGCGCGTGTTGATGATCGGCCGGCTGCGGGTCGTCGCCGAGCTGACGCCTTCCCAGATGTGCTCGGCCCGCTGTGAGAGACAGAAGATGGCGCCACGCGCCGTCTGCAGGACCTTGCCGGCGCCCGCATAGATCTGTCGACTGACGAGGAATGGGATCAGGTGTTCGGAGTACGAACCCAGGTCGTCGTGACGACTGGTCAGATAGTTCTCGTGGCAGCCGTAGGAGTTCCCGGCCGAGTCGGTGTTGTTCTTGAACAGGTAGATCGTCCCGCGGATGCCCTCTTCACGGAGCCGTTGCTCCGCGCTGCCGAGCAGCTGCTCGAGGATTCGTTCACCCGCCTTGTCGTGCGTGACGAGGTCGAGGAGCGAGTCGCACTCGGGCGTGGCGTACTCGGGGTGCGAACCCACGTCGAGATACAGCCGAGCGCCGTTGGCGAGGAAGACATTCGAGCTGCGGCCCCACGACACGACTCGACGGAACAGGTAGCGAGCGACCTCGTCCGGGCTCAGTCGACGCTGGCCCCGGAGGGTGCACGTGACGCCGTACTCGTTCTCCAACCCGAAGATCCGGCGCTCCACGGGTGCAACCTATCTGCGCCCCACACCTCGGGGGTGCCCGCTCAGCGGCGCAAGTCGTCGGCGGACGACCAACCAGTCCCGTAGCCACTCTCGATGAACGCTCGAGCCTGCAGGGCATCGGGCACGCTGGAGAAGACGACGAAACGTGTCGGTATGTCCCATCGTTCGAGCACGAGTCGAGCCGAGAGGCGGCCGGAGACGATGCATCGTTCGACCGTTCCCCGTGACGCATCGAAGGGCGCGCACACCGAATCCAGGGCGGTCCGGTCCAAGAGCGTGGTGTGGTCGAGGTCGAGCACGACGGCGTCGGCGTCGGCGAGCGCCGACTCGATCAACGGCGTCAGCGTCGCCGCCAGGTCGTCGTCGAGACCACCGTCGACCTCGATGATCGTCACGCCTCGGCGAACGGAGATGTGCAGGTGGCCCTCGGCCAGATCGAGCACTGGCATGGGACCCGTGACGACGGCGTCATCCGCGGCGCCGGTTCGCGTTCCCACGTCGGCGGGGTCGGGCGAGATCGCCCGTTGTCCGCTCCGATGCTCGTTGGTTTCCTCGACGGCGAGAGCCATGTGTTTCCCCTGATCTACGTTGCAATCATGTTACAACTCGTCATGGGATTGTCAACTCACCCCAAGGGGTGGATACCGGCGGATCAGTCGGTCGATGTCCCCAGGAGTACCCCGAGTTCGCCCGATTCCACCCGGGAGAACTTGCGGCGGCCGTTGCCACGTGCGAGTACCGCCACCTCGAGTTCCGGCGCAGTCAACGTCCGATCCGGACCGGCGAGCGCATCGACGGCGGCACGAACGGCGGCATCGAGCGCCATCCCCGGCTCGAACGAGGCTTCCAGACGTTCGGAGATGGTGTCGGCCTCGCCGCCGAGGACCGAGAAGCGCGCCTCGTCGACGACGGAGCCGTCGTAGAGGATGTGGAACAACTCGTCATCGTCGGGACCGTCGCCGATCTCGGCCACGAGGATCTCGACCTCCATCGGCTTCATCTCGTGCGTGAAGATCTGCCCCAGCATCTGCGCATAGGCGTTGGCCAGACTGCGGGCGTCGACGTCCTCGCGGGAGTACTGATAACCCTTCATGTCGGCGTGGCGCACCCCGGCCACGCGGAGCTGGTCGAACTCGTTGTACTTGCCGACCCCAGCGAACGCGATGCGGTCGTAGATCTCGGAGACCTTGCGGAGCGTCGACGACGAGTTCTCGGCGCAGACCATGATCCCGTCGACGTAGCTGACCGCGCACAGGCTCCGGCCGCGGGCGATGCCCTTCCGGGCATAGTCGGCCCGGTCCTTCATCACCTGTTCGGGTGCGACATAGAAGGGCTGGCTCATGCGTCGTCTCCCTGCTCGTTGACCGGACCGGCTGACTGGCTCGGCGAGAACGTGCCGAGGAGCGCCTCGAATCGCTGCCGGATGTCCGAGTCGTCGAGTCGGTTGAAGCCGTCTCCGTCGATGGTGGCAACGATCGGGAAGATCCCGCGGATGAGATCGGGTCCGCCGGTCGCCGAGTCGTCGTCTGCTGCCTCGAACAGTGCCCGGAGGCACAGGTCGACGGCGGCGTCGGCGTCGATGCCCTCGCGATATCCGATCTTGATGACCGTGCCGGCGTGGAGTGAACCCGATCCGGTGGCCGCGTGGTGGAGTTCCTCGTAGCGCCCCCCGGTGACGTCGAACTCGAACAGGCGGCCCGTCTCGCGGCTGCGGTCGTAGCCGGCGAACAACGGCACCACCGCCATGCCCTGCATCGCTGCCGGCAGGTGATTCCGCACCATGCCACTGAGCTGGTTGGCCTTGCCCTCGAGGCTCAGGTGGTGGCCTTCGACCTTCTCGTAGTGCTCGAGTTGGAGTTGGAAGAGCTTGACCATCTCCATGGCGGGCCCGGCCGCGCCGGCGATGGCGACGCCCGAGAATCGGTCGGCAGGAAACACCTTCTCCATCGATCGATGGCTGATCAGGTTGCCGGAGGTCGCACGACGGTCGCCCGCCATGACTACGCCGGTGGCGGTGCGGACGGCGACCACCGTGGTGCCGTGGGTGATCGTCAACGGGTGCGGCGTGAGATCCCCGAGCTTGGCGGCCGGATCACGGCCCTGGGCACGCAACAATGCGGCGAAGTCGGGACCGGGATCGGTGTCGGGCTCGAACATCGGCAGCGTCACGGGACGGACACTACCGGTGTCCAGGACAGACGAATGCGGAGCGTTTCGTCAAAGTGAAGGAGGGCCCTCCGGGCCCGAGTTCACTCGCCGCCCTTTTGAATGTACGACTTGACGAAGTCTTCGGCGTTCTGCTCGAGCACGTCGTCGATCTCGTCGAGGAGGTCGTCGAGTTCAGCCTTGATCTTCTCGCCAGACTCGGACGTCGCGGGGACGTCCTCGACGACCTCTTCTTCGCGAGCGGGTGCCGACTTCTTCTTCTGTTCCCGTTCAGCCATCACCGAACTCCTGAGGTTCGCTGCATCATGACGGACGTCACGACCCGAGGCGATCGAGCAGATCTGCTGCTGTCTCGCACTCATCGATCAATGTACCCACATGCTCGGCGGTTCCACGCGACGGTTCCATCATCGGAACCCGGCGCAGTGGATCTCCGCCGACGTCGAACACGAGCGAATCCCAGTTGGCCGCGACGATCTCGTCCGGCCACTTCTGGAGGCAGCGCCCCCGGAAGAACGCGCGGGTCGACGTGGGCGGGTCGGTGACCGCCCGTTCGACCGCGTCGGGGTCGGTGATCGTGTCGAGCCCGGCACGAAGGGCCAGGCACTTGTCCTCGCGGAGATCGTGGTACTGCAGTCCGATGGCTGCGAGCCGGGTGTCGTCCCAGTCCAGGCCATGTCGCTCGCGGTAGCCGTCGACGAGGCGATACTTGGCGAGCCAATCGACGGTCGACGCGGCCGACATCGGATCGGTCTCGAGTCGCGTGAGCACGTCTTCCCAGCGAGCGAGGACGTCCTCGCCCACCGCCTGGCCCACACACTCGAGACCGTGGACCTCGGCGTACTTGCGGGCCCGGCCGTGGTATTCCCACTGCAGGTCGATGGCAGTGATCGTCGACCCCGAGACGAGCTCGATCGGCGTGGTGAGACTGATGTCGTTGGACACGCCGCGAAGGGCAGCGATGGGCGCGGCCGGCGTCAGGTCGAGACCGAGTTCGTCGTCCTCGATCATCGCCAGCACGATCGACGTCGTGCCGACCTTCAGATAGGTGGCGACCTCGGACATGTTGGCGTCGCCGATGATGACGTGGAGACGCCGGTACTTCTGGGCGTCGGCATGCGGCTCGTCGCGAGTGTTCACGATCGGGCGCTTCAGTGTGGTCTCGAGGCCGACCTCCTCCTCGAAGAAGTCGGCGCGCTGGGTGAGCTGGTACGGCACCTCGGCCGCGGTCACCCCCGGCGCCTCGGTCCCGACCTTGCCGGCACCACAGAAGACCTGACGGCTGATGAAGAACGGCGTGATCTGGCGCACGATCCGACCGAATGGCACGTCGCGTGCGAGGAGGTAGTTCTCGTGACAGCCGTAGCTGTTGCCCTTGCCGTCGGAGTTGTTCTTGTGGACGACGATCTCCTCGTCGGCCGCCAGGAGAGAGCGGGCAGCGACCATCGACTTGCGGAGGATCTCCTCCGCAGCGCGATCCCAGGTCACCACCTCAGCGGCATCGGCACACTCGGGCGTCGAGCACTCGGGGTGGGCGTGGTCGACGTAGTAGCGGGCGCCATTGGTGAGCACGGCGTTGACGAGATGGGTCTCGATCTCCGGTGGGCTGGCCCCGGCCGGCGTGGTGCCACGTGCGTCGTTGTGTGGCATCTCGTCCTCGAAGTCCCAGCCGACGCGCGGAGCGGTGCGCGCTGCGTGCCCGGAGCGGACCAACTCCTGGACGTAGGCGTTGATCAGGATCGACGACGCTGCAATCGGGTTCGACTCGGCCCGGCCCCGGACGAAGATCCCGAACTCCGTCTCGACCCCGCAGATCTTTGGTACTGCCACGCGCCGAACCTATCTGCGGAAGGCCTTGAAGATGTCGCCGCCGGGCAGCTTGGTCAGACCGTTCACGAACGCCTCGTTCATCGCCTTGAAGTTCTGTTGTGCCGTCTCCATGTCGGTGGCGGTGAGTCGCATGGCCTCACCGGACGTGCGGATGATCTCGGTTGCCTCTCGCAAGCCGGCTGCATCGAGCGCCTTCGAGATGCGCTGGAGCGTCTCGACGACCTCGGACAGATCGACGCTCGCCTGTTTGAAGTTGTCGGCCGCCTCGCGGATGGTGGCGAGGGTCTCGGGCATCTTCTCGGCCTCGGACTGCAATGTCCGGGCCCACGGTCGGATCGCCACGATTCCTCCTAGAGGTACTGGCCGGTTGCCACCCGTTCGATCGAACGACCGCCCTGGGGGTCGGTGTCGTCGTCGTTCTTCTGGATGAGCGTGCGGACGTAGACGATCCGCTCGCCCTTCTTGCCCGAGATCTTCGCCCAGTCGTCCGGGTTGGTCGTGTTGGGGAGGTCTTCGTGCTCCTTGAACTCCTGCTTGATCGAGGCCAGGAGGTCCTCGGTCTTGATTCCCTTGGTCCCTTGGGCGAGGAGTCGCTTGATCGCGAGCTTCTTGGCGCGACGCACGATGTTCTCGATCATGGCGCCCGAGCTGAAGTCCTTGAAGTACATCAGCTCCTTGTCGCCGTTCTGGTACGTCACCTCGAGGAACCGGTTGCGATCCTCCGTCGAGTACATCTCCTCGACGGTGGTCTCGATCATGGCGGTGATCGCCTTGTGGACGTCGCCGCCACCGAGATCGGTGATGGAGTCGGCGTCGATGGGGATGTCGGCCGTGAGGTACTGGGCGAAGATCTGCGCCGCCGACAGCTCGTTCGGGCGTTCGATCTTGATCTTCACGTCGAGGCGACCGGGACGGAGGATCGCCGGGTCGATCAGGTCTTCGCGGTTGGAGGCACCGATCACGATCACGTTCTTCAGTGATTCGACACCGTCGATCTCGGCCAGGAGCTGCGGAACGATGGTCGACTCCATGTCGGAGCTGATGCCTGATCCGCGTGTGCGGAACATCGAGTCCATCTCGTCGAAGAAGACGATGACGGGCCAACCCTCCTCGCTCTTCTCGCGCGCTCGCTGGAACACGAGGCGGATCTGCCGCTCGGTCTCGCCGACGTACTTGTTGAGCAGCTCAGGGCCCTTGATGTTGAGGAAGAAGCTTCGGGCCTCGTTGCCGGTCGCCTCGGCCACCTTCTTGGCAAGGCTGTTGGCGACGGCCTTCGCGATGAGCGTCTTGCCGCAACCGGGCGGGCCGTAGAGCAGGATCCCCTTGGGCGCAGGGAGCTCGAACTCGGCGAACAGTTCCTGATTGGCGAACGGGAGCTCGACCGCATCGGCGATCTGTTCGATCTGGTCGTCGAGGCCACCGATGTCCTCGTACCGGACGTCCGGCACCTCTTCGAGCACCAGTTCCTCGACCTCGGGTCGAGGCAGCTTCTCGAGCAACAGGCCGGCACGGGTGTCGAGCAACATCGTGTCGCCGGAACGGAGCCGCTCGCCGAGCAATGCATCGACCAGTTCGACGACCCGCTCCTCGTCGGCGCGTCCCACGACGAGGGCACGACGGCCATCCTCGAGGATCTCCTTGAGCGTGACGACCTCGCCCTGGCCCTCCGCACCTCGGGACAAGATGATGCTGAAGCTCTCGTTGAGGACGACCTCGGCACCCTGGGCCATCGCCTCGGCGTCTTCGAGCAGTTCGGGGTGCACGGCGACGCGCATCTTGCGGCCGCCGGCGTGCACGTCGGCGGTGCCGTCGTCGTTCAGGCCGAGGAACGTCCCGTACGCAGACGGGGGCTGGGTCAGCTTGTCGACCTCCTCGCGCAGCGCGGCGATGTGCTCACGTGCCTCGCGCAACGTGTAGGTCAGCTTCTCGTTCTGGGAGACCGCCTGCGAGAGCTGCCCCTTCGTCTCGAGGAGTCGCTCCTCGAGGGTGCGGACTCGCTTCGGCGCATCCTGGAGGCGCTTGCGGAGAACCGAGACCTCCTCCTCGAGGGCGAGGAGTTGCTCACGTTCGCTGGCGTCGGGGGCATCGTTGTCAGACATCGTGCACTCCTCCTCGGCTCGTTCGCGGACCATACACCGGTCCTCCGCCCGACGTGTGCCGCGTGCCGGGTTCGCGTTAGCACGGGAGTTGCCGCGTCAATTCCACGAGCCGGTAGGGTGCAAGACATCGATCGGTACGACATCGATCAGTACGCACACCGCCATCGAAAAGTACGAGGAAGGGCGACAGCGACATGAAGGTCTGGATCGACCAGGATCTGTGCACCGGCGACGGTCTCTGCGAGGAGATCGCTCCCGACGTCTTCGCACTTCTCGACGACGGGCTGGCCTACGTCAAGGACGGCGACAAGATCCTCAGCGAACCCGCTGGCGCTGAGGCTGTCGCGCCAGTCCCTGCAGGGCAGGAAGAGGCGACCATCGAGTCCGCCGAGGAATGCCCTGGCGAGTGCATCTTCATCGAGGTCTGAACTGATCTCGAGTCCCTGAGCCTGACTCGAGGCCCCTGCTGCGTGCGGGGGGCATCGGTCGTTCTCAGACCGAGAGCACCGTGGCCGCCAGTTGTGCAGCTTCGGG
>JBBSLH010000128.1:0-11020 GCA_038255425.1 Acidimicrobiales bacterium | reverse complement strand
ATCCACGAGCAGCGAGCGTTCACTCCCGCCCACTTCGAACGGTGGCTGATGCTGTTCCACGAGACGTTGGAGCTCGGATGGATCGGACCCAACGTGTCGCGCGCTCGGGCGCTCGCCGACGACGTCGCCCGCGTGCACCGCGGGCAACTCCTCGGGGACGACGCTCCCGGTGCCGACACCCGGACAACGATTCGGGACCTTCGACCCACGAACCGATGACCAACGACCCGTGTGGTCTGACCGGAGCGGTCGCAGGATGAAGGCAGGTCGGGCATACCCATCTGTTCCGTCCCGCCCGGACCCCACGAAGGAGCGCTGACCCCATGGCGTCGACACCGACGACCGAACACGACAATCCGGCTCGAATCGAGCCCCGACGAACAGATTTCGGGATGATGGCCGTGACGATCATGGCCGCCATGGGGCTCGTCTTCGGGTTCGTCGCGGTCGCCATCGATGGTGACTCGGACGACGGTGTGTCCGCTGACGGCGGCGCGAGCGCCGTTTCGCTCACCGAGTTCGCTCTCGGTCCAGACCCGGTCACGGTCGATGTCGGCGGGACCCTCGCGGTCTCGAACGACGGCTCCCAAGTCCACAACCTCCGGGTCGCGGACACCGAGCTCATCACCGCCGATCTGCTCGGTGGAGAGTCAGCTGCGTTGGATGTGTCGGCGCTGGAACCGGGCGAGTACGAGATGTTCTGCGAGATCGCCGGGCACAAGGACGCTGGAATGGTCGGCTCGCTGGTCGTCGGAGCTGGTGGCGGTGACGCTGGCCATTCTTCATCGGGTGGCGAGGTCGACTACGAGGCGCTCGACGCGGCCATGACCGACTCGATGCTTGCGTTCCCGGCCGAGACCGAGGGCAGTGGCAACCTGGCCATCGAACCCGAGATCCTCGATGACGGCACCAAGCGATTCGAGCTGACCGCTGCGATCACACCGTGGGAGGTCGAACCCGGCAAATTCGTCGATGCCTGGACCTACAACGGCATCGTTCCCGGTCCGTGGATCAAGGTCGACGTGGGCGACAAGGTCGAGGTCCACATCCAGAACGACCTGCCCATGGGCACCGACATCCACTGGCACGGCATCCGGACTCCGAATGCCATGGACGGCGTCGCACCGTTCACCCAGGACCTCATCAGCTCTGGTGACGACTTCCTCTACGCGTTCACGGCCGAGAAGAAGGCAGTGGGCATGTACCACGCCCACCACCACGGTCAGATGCAGGTTCCCAACGGCCTGTTCGCCGCCTTCCAGATCGGCGACCTCGACCTCCCCCGAGGACGAACCATCAGCGGCGTCACCATCCCCCAGGACCTGGTCGTCGCTGACGAGATCCCCATGGTTCTCAACGACGCCGGCGTCATCGGTCTGTCCCTGAACGGCAAGAGCTTTCCCGCCACCGAGCCCTACGCAGTGAAGCAAGGCGACTGGATCCTGGTCCACTATTACAACGAGGGCCTGCAGTCCCACCCCATGCACCAGCACCAGTTCCCACAGCTGGTGGTGGCCAAGGACGGGATCCCGCTCGACAACCCCTACTTCGCCGACACGGTCAACGTTGCGCCAGGGGAGCGGTACAGCGTCCTGATCAACGCCGACGATCCCGGCACTTGGGTCTGGCACTGCCACATCCTCAATCACGTCGAGAGCGACGACGGCATGTTCGGCATGGTCACCGCGCTCGTCGTCAGCTGAGCGAAGTACGTGATGATCGGACGAAAGACCATTGACCGCATCGTCGTCGGCATCGACGGCTCGGCCACCAGTCAGCGTGCCCTCCAATGGGCGGCCGACCTGGCAACGAGCACCCAGTGTGAGGTCATCGCCGTGCACGCCCTCACCCTGCTCGAGCGACTCGATCCGCACAGCGAACCCGTGCCCGCAGGTCCACATCGCGCGGAGATCATCGAGCGCTTCGAGAACGAATGGTGTGCGCCACTCGACACGACTTCGGTGAGGTCGCGTCGCTTGGCGCTCGACGGTCCGCCGGTCATGGCGCTACTTCGCGCCGTGGAGGAGGAGTCAGCCGACCTGATCGTGGTGGGAAGCCGAGGCGTCGGCGGGTTCAGCGAGTTGCTGCTCGGCAGCACCAGCACACAGCTCGCGCAACACGCCCCCGTGCCCGTGACCATCGTGCCCGCGACATCGTCCGAACGCCAGAACGACTGACCACGTCGACCGAAGAGCGCGACCTGCGGTTGATACCCCTGGGGGTACTTGACATACCCAGGGGGGTACTCCATGATGGTCGCATGGAGCTTCCTGAGGAGACCGTCACCGATGTCATTCGCCGGCTTCGTCGTGTCGAGGGCCAAGTTCGTGGCATCCAGCAGATGCTGGAGGAGAACCGTGACTGCCGAGACGTGGTCACGCAGATGTCGGCCGCGAACAAAGCACTCGAGCAAGCCGGCTTCGTGTTGGTGGCTGCTGGTCTGACCTGGTGTCTGCAGGACCCCGAACGTTCTGCCGCTGAGGGCTATGAGATCGGCGACGTCCAGAAGATGTTCACCAAGCTCGCCTGAATCCCTCGTCGATCTCCCGAGCCGACGCCACTATCCATTCCATCAACGCTTCCGCCTCCCGGCGCGACCCGACTCTCGTCCTGTCGCGCCTCGACCCGAAACGAGCGAACCCATGACCATCACCGAGCCTCGGCAGCAGACTCCCAGCGACGACCCACCATCGATAGTGAAGGAAGGTCTGCTCGCCAGGATGGGTCGAGCCTCGGGCCGCCACCCGCGGCGGGCCATGTTGGTCTGGCTGATCGTCGTGGCCCTTGCGGCACCGCTGGCGGCCACGCTGACTGGCGCGCTCTCCGGCGCAGGCTGGGAGGCGCAGGGCTCCACGGCCGAGGCCGTGCGCGATGAGTTGCGCACCGACTTCCCAGAGCTCGGTGCAGAGGCTGCGATCGTGGCCTATCGCCAGTCGACCCCCATCGCTGAGGATCCCGCCGGGGTCCAAGCGATGGTGGCGGCGTTGACCGGGAGTGAGGGCGCCACGTTCGTGGTCGACCCCCTCGAACAACCCGCCGAGGCAGGTCTGATCAGCCCCGATGGACTGGCAGCGCTCATCCCCGTCTCGCTGGAATCGACGTCCGATGCCGACCTCCCCGAGTCGGCGGGTTCTCTGATGACGACGGTCGACGGAGTGGTCCTCCCCGCCGGTGCCGAGGCGGACGCGACCGGCGAGTGGGCGGTGTGGCACGACTTCAACGAGTTGAACGAGGAGGCGCTGCACAAGGCCGAGCTGCTGTCCGGGCTGCCGACGATCCTCCTGTTGTTCGTGGCGTTCGGTTCGGCCATCGCGGCCGGGCTGCCGTTGATCCTGGCTCTCGCCGGGATCGCGGTCGGCTTCGCAGCGCTCCACCTCGGGACGGCGGTCACGCCGTTGTCGGTGTGGTCGATGAACTTCTCCATGATGATCGGCCTGGCGGTCGGGATCGACTACAGCCTCTTCATCGTCTCCCGCTACCGCGAGGAGCGGGATGAGGGGAAGGATGCCCTCGACGCTGTAGCTGGAACGTTGGCGACTGCCGGCAAGGCCGTGTTCTTGTCCGCGCTCACCGTCGTGCTGTCGTTGGCGGCGATCTTCTTGGTGCCGGTCATGGTGTTCCGATCGATGGCGTTGGGCATGATCCTGTCCGTCGTCGCCACCGCAGCGGCATCGCTCACGCTCCTGCCAGCGATCCTGGTCGCCCTCGGCGACCGGGCGCTGACAACCCGTGGCGCAGGGAATGCCGACAAGGCCGCCGAGGGTCGCTGGGCTCGCTGGACGTCGGCCGCCATGCGCCGGCCTGGCGTCACGTTGGCTGTCGGGCTCGGGGTCTTGCTCCTTCTCGCCACACCCGCCCTCGGTATGCGACTCGGCATGCCCGGTGCCGGCGTCGTGGACCGCGGTGAGCAGAGCCGCGACGGCTACGAGGCAGTGGTCGAGTCGTTCGGGCCGGGCGCTCCGGCTCCCATGTTCATCACCGTCGTCGCCGCCACCGACGCCGACGAAGTCGTCGATCTCGCCATCGCCGATCCGGGCGTGGTCGCTGCATCGGTCATCGCCGAACCCGCAGCGTCGGGTCGGACCGTCGTCAGGGTCACGCCAGCGACTGCCGTCGACGATCAGGCGACGTCTGAGCTCGTCGGCCGGCTGCGCACGCAACTGGACGTGGCCGTGCCCGACGCCCGGCTCGGTGGACCGGGCAGCCAGAACCATGACCTCACGGCGGCGCTGACCGGGACCGCTCCTCTTGCCATCGGTGCGATCATGCTCGTCGCATTCGTCCTGCTGTTGGTCGTCTTTCGCAGCCCTCTGATCGCACTCACATCGATCCTGTTCAACCTGGTCGGCGTCGGTGCCAGCTTCGGGTTCGCCACTCTGGTGTTCCAGCACGGATATGGCGCCTCGATCCTCGGGATCGAGCACCAGGGCTTTGTCGACGCCTGGGCGCCGCTGTTCTTCTTCGCCCTGCTCTTCGGCCTGTCGATGGACTACCAGCTGTTCCTGCTCGCAGCGATCAAGGAACGTCGCGACGCCACCGGTGATGCGCGCCTCGCAGTGAAGGAAGGCATCGCCCGCACCGGGCGACCGATCACCAATGCAGCGCTCATCATGATCGTGGTGTTCATCGCCTTCGGCGTGACGGGACCGATCCCACCGACCGAACTCGGGGTCACCCTTGCGCTCGCCGTGTTCCTCGACGCCACGATCATCCGGATGATGCTCGTCCCCTCGCTCCTCGGAATGCTCGGCGAACGCGCCTGGGCGCTCCCCGGCTGGCTCGATCGTCGCCTACCCCACGTCAGCTTCGATCACTGATGGCACTCTCTCCGCCCACTCCGAAGGAAACCTCTGCGATGTTCTTCCGCCAGTACGACCTTGCCTGTCTCTCGCTCTACAGCTACATGATCGGCGACACAACCACCGGGCGCGCCGTGGTCATCGACCCCCAACGCGACATCAGCGAGTATCTCGCTGACGCCGAAGACCAGGGTCTGCACATCGAACGGGTCATCGAGACCCACTTCCACGCAGACTTCTTGTCCGGGCACCTCGAACTCGCGGATGCCACCGGCGCCGTCATCTCGTACGGCTCGGTTGCCGAGACCGACTTCGCCATGGACCCCCTCGACCACGGGCAGGTCCTCGCCCTCGGCGCGGTCACCCTCGAGATCCGCCACACCCCGGGTCACACGCCGGAGTCGATCTCGATCGTCGTTCGTGAGGACGACGACGGAGCTCCGTGGGCCGTGCTCACGGGCGACACGCTCTTCATCGGTGACGTCGGCCGACCCGATCTGTTGACCTCGGTCGGGCGAACCGCCGACAGTCTCGCCCTCGACCTCTATGACTCGCTCCACCAACAGCTCCTCACGCTTCCCGACGCCACGCTCGTCTACCCCGCGCACGGAGCTGGCTCGGCGTGCGGCAAGAACCTTTCCGCAGCGGCGTCGTCGACGATCGCTGAACAACGCGAGACGAACTACGCGCTCGCGTCCATGACCGCCGCGGAGTTCGTCGACGTGGTCACCGACGGTCAGGGAGTGGCTCCGCTGTATTTCGCGTTCGCCGCCGACGCGAACCGTCGAGACCGTGAACTCCTCGACGACCAACAAGCCCCGGCAGCGATCTCCATCGACGAAGCACTCCAGATCGCACGCGGCGACGCCGTCCTCCTCGACACCCGGTCGCCAGAAGCCTTCGCATCCGGACATGTCCGCGGATCGGTCAACGTCGGACTCGACGGCCGTTTCGCCGAGTACGCGGGCGATGTGATCCGGCCGGGACAACGCGTCGTTCTGCTCGGCGACGCTGGCCGTGGAACCGAAGCTCGGGTCCGGCTCGCACGGATCGGGTTCGATGACGTCGCCGGCGAGGTCGCGGGCGTCGAAGCGGTACTGGCCGCACACTCCGACCTCGCAGCCACGGCGCCCCGCCTTCCGGCGACCGATGTTGCCGGGTGGGTCGACGAGGTGCCAGACACCCAGATCATCGACGTACGCAACCCCGGAGAGACCGCAGTCGGAGGGATGCTTCCCGGCGCCCGGAATCTCCCGTTGCCGAGCCTCCTCGACCACCTCGACGATCTGGATGCCGAGAAGATGACCGTTGTCTACTGCGCCGGTGGCTATCGCTCATCCGTGGCCGCATCGACGCTGCGATCGCATGGGTTCACTCACGTCGCCGACATCATCGGCGGCTACGGCGCCTGGCTCACCGCCACCAACGAGAACTGAGGAGGACCGCGATGCGTGCCCTGCTCGTCTCTCCACTCGGGTTCCTCATCGGACTCTCCCTCGGCGCGCTCGGCGGCGGCGGGTCGATCCTCGCCGTGCCCGTACTCGTCTACGCCGCCGGGCAAGACCCGAAGGCAGCCACCGCAACCAGCCTCCTTCTTGTCGGAGTCGCATCACTCGTCGGGATGGGATCGCACTGGCGGGCCGGGCGTGTGCGGATCGGCACCGGCGTCGTGTTCGGACTCATCGGCGTCGCCGGCTCGATCGCAGGGACCGCCGTCAATCGCAACATCGACCCGGATCTCCTCCTGCTCGCCTTCGCCGGTCTCGTGTGCGTCGCCGCGTGGCGCATGCTCACTGCCTGCCCGACCTGCACCAAGGTCGGCGAAACCATCGAACTCGACAAGACCAACGCAGCTCCCGGGACGACGGCCACCCGAACCGCCCCGACGACCCGATCCGCGGTGCACCTCGACGCCCGTCTCGCGTTCACCGTTCTCGCGGCCGGCACCGCCGTCGGATTCCTCACCGGGCTGTTCGGCGTCGGCGGCGGATTCGTCATCGTCCCCGCGCTCGCGTTGCTCCTCAAGCTGCCCATGCCCGAAGCCATCGGCACCTCACTGCTGGTGGTCAGCATCAATGCTGCCATTGCCCTCACCACCCGACTCGCCACCACGACCATCGACTGGACCGTCACCATCCCGTTCACCGTCGCCGCCATCGCCGGAGTCCTCACCGGCGGAAAGGTCGCCGACCGACTCGATGCCAGACGAAGTCTTCGAGCGTTCGCCACCCTCCTCGTCGCTGTCGCCGCCTACACCGCCCTCGACGCCGCGATCTCACTGGCGACTTGACCAGAAACCTCGGCCGTCCCTCGCCCCACAGGTCATGTGATGGTCAGGTCGCGAGCCGATCGAGCATCGTCTTCAGTCCGCTGGTGTCAAAGTGAGCGGTGAGTGAGTCGCTGTCGTCGTGACCGATCTCGAGTGTCGGGCAGAAGAAGTCGTCGCCGTCGATCCAGAAATCGGGGGAGCCGCGAACGCCTCGGCGGCGGCCTTCAGCGAAGTCTGCGCTCACCCCGTCGGCGGGGTCGCTCATGGGCGGTGTGAGCCCGTGAGCGGTGGCCAACTCGTCGAGGACGGCGGGATCGGCGATGTCCTGTCCTTGCTCGAAGAGCAGGTCTCGAAGTTGGAGGCTGATGGTGAGGCCGAGGTTGACGTCGACGGCGTACGCGCTGTCGGCGAGGTTGAGCGCTGCGATCGACGTGGTCGGCCACCGGTCTGCTCGGAAGCCCGTGAACAGCTCGAGATCGAGCTGTTCCGTGAGGGCCTCGATCTTGGCTGCGACACCGTCGCCGTCGAGCGGCTCGCCGTTGACCCATTCGAGCGGCCACGCTCGCACGACGACTGCGGTGGGTTCGCTGAGTTCTCCGAGTTGTGACGTGACCACGTGGAGGCCGACGTGGGTGAACGGGCAGGTGACATCAGCGAAGACTTCGAGCGTTCTCGTCATGGAGCCCATTGCCCTCCGAGTTGTCGTATCAGCGAAAAGGAAGGCGATGCTTCGCAGATCCGCTGTGGGTGGCTCGGGAGCGATGGGAACGTGTCGTTCGAGGGTTCCCAGTCGGTGATCGCTGTCTGGAGGATGTCCCAGCGGTCAGCAGGGGTGGCCCAGTCGCCGCCGAGCACATCTCGGTCCACGGCTGCGCATCCCGCCAGATCGGGGACCAGGCCACCAGGAGCGCCGCTCGAGCTGGGGAGGAGTCCTTTGGCCGAGATCCCGAGAACCTCGCCGTCGTCATCGAGGTCACCTGACCCCAGGGTGGCTGGGCCCGTCACCAGATTCCGTGCGCGCTCGGCCGCGGCCCGTGCGTCGGCGAGCGTCTTGGCTGATGCCCACTCGTCGACGGCTTCCTGGATCTCTTCGAGGCGGGCGGCGGCGTAGGTCATGGTCGCCGCCGCGTCGCCCACTTCGGCATCGCCTTCACCGGAGCCACCGCACGAAGTCGCTCCGACGAGGCAGATGACGCTGAGCGCGATCACCCTTCGTGTCAGCCGTTGTCCCTGGTGTTCGAACACCGCTCCATCCTGGCTCGCGTTCGGGGACACGAGGCGCGTCAATCTCCTTGTGGAAGGCTGCAGCACGATTGCGGTGTCGGGCTGATTCGGCGGGCCGACCGTGATGAAGCGCATCTCGGGTGTGCCCACGTCGAGACGGACTTCGAAACCGAGCACGTCGTCCAGAACACGAGCGACTCGTCCGGATCACGGTGCGGCAGGAAGCTCTGATGAATCGTCATCTCCATGCCGAGCACGTTCGGTGATCCATCGACGGCTGCTTCACGATTCCTGACCGGTTTCGTGACTCCCATCGCAACACGAGGAGCGACCTCGGACTCCCACCGCCCTCGCGACTGCGGTGGGCCGAGGTGACAGTCCGACAAGCTCGGAGAAGCGGGTGCTGAACGTCCCCAGCGAACTGAACCGACAGCGAAGCGCACCTCGGTGACCGTTCGATCGCTGCCGCGTAGCGCGCCATCGCGCGTTCAACGCGGAGCGTCATCAGATTGGTGTGAGGGGGTTCCCCGTATTCGGCTCGGAACCGACGGCTGAAGTGGCCCGCTGACATCCCGACAGCCCTGGCGATCGACTCGACATGGAGCGGATGGTCGAACTCTCGGTCGATCCGGTCTCTGGCCCTCCGCAACGCGACAAGATCCGTTTCTGGTTCTCGCAGTCGAGGTGGGGAACCCGCGAACGAGCGCTCGCAAGGGCGGTGTCCATGGAGGTCTGTAGACGTCCAGTTGGCGAGACGGAAGACGTCACGGTCTGCGCTGGATGATTCACCGTCCTCGCAGTGACCGATACCGACACGCTGACGTCGATCGGAGACCACCGTTTGCGGGTCGTGTCATTCACCTACGACGGGCGCTTGTTCATCAGTGTCCAGTACAGGCCGAGGGTCTTCACGGCGTCGGCGAACTCGAGGAAGTCGACCGGCTTCGCCACGTAGCTGTTCGCTCCGTTCGTGTAGGCATCGACGATGTCTCGATCCTCGCTGGAACTTGTCAACACGACGATGGGAAGGAGCCGCGTCCGGTCGTCGTCCCGGAGTCGACGGAGAACGGCGAGTCCGTCGACGATCGGCAGCTTCAGATCGAGGAGGACGACGATGGGAGTGAGGCCGGAGCTGCCATCAGGGGGAAGCAGCAACGCGAGTGCGGCGTCGCCGTCCTCGGCGACGATCATCTCGTTGCGAACGCCTGCCTTCTTGAACGCTCGTTCCGTCAGCGCGACATCGTCCGGGTTGTCCTCGACGAGCAGGATGGGGTCGTCTTTCATGGTGCCTCCGCAATGGGGGTCGGGCTCAGGGGATGGTCGGAGATCGGTGCTCGTCGCTTCGCAGCGGTCGAACCGAACGCGAAGCTGAATGTCGCTCCGTGGCCGGGTGCGGCCGTGGCGTGGATGTCACCGCCGTGGCGGTTGAGGACCCGCTTGACGATCGCCAAGCCCACTCCGGAACCGGGGAACTCCGCAGTCGTGTGGAATCGCTGAAACGCGCTGAACATTCGCACTGCCTGGGCCGTGTCGAATCCGACTCCGTTGTCGGCAACCGAGAACCATCCTGGCGTCGACGCAGCGCCGAAGCGGATGATCGGATGCTCGGTCGTGGAGGTGAACTTCCAGGCGTTGCCGAGCAAGTTGCGCAGGACGACATCGGCGAGGCGCGGGTCTGCCTCGACGATGAGCCCGTCGGCGATCTCGACTTCGACCTCTCGGTCGGGTTCGGCTCCACGAAGCTCGGTCAGGATGCTCTGTGCCATCTCGGTGAGGTCGGTCGGGCCGACGGTGATGTCGGCTCGCGTCACGCGCGACAGGCTGAGGAGATCATCGATCAGGGTGCCCATCCGCTGTGCAGCCGCGCGGACGCGTCCGAGGTGCTCGTTGCCCTCGGCATCGAGCACCTCGGCGTAGTCCTCGATCAGTACCTGACTGAAGCCATCGATGCTGCGCAGCGGGGTCCGCAGGTCATGCGCCACCGAATAGGCGAACGCGTCGAGTTCACGATTGACCGACTCGAGCTGATCCGAGAGCCGCCTCCGGGCAGTCACGTCGCGGATGGCCGCGGATACCGTCATCCCCTGGTCAGTCGGCAGTGGGCTGAGCGAGATCTCCACCGAGATCTCGCTGCCGTCCTTCCGTCGTGCATAGAGCTCCAGGTCCGGCCCCATCTCGCGGGCCGTCGGTGTCGAGGCATAGTCGAGTCGATGTTGCGCATGTACAGAACGGAAACTGTCCGGAACCAGCATCTCGACCGCGCCGCCGAGCAGCTCCTCCCTTCCGTATCCGAACAGCCGTTCCGCTTGTTCGTTGACGAGTTGGATGCGCCCCTGCTCATCGACGATGACCATTGCGTCCGGAGCGCCCTCGATGAGATTCCGAAACCGCGCTTCGCTGTCGGCCAACTCCTGGACGCGCTCCTCGAGGCCACGGTTCACGGTGCGAACCTCCTGCTCGACCAACCGGAGATGAGCGTTCAACTCCTCGACTCGTCTCCGCTCATCGACCATCCCTGCCTCGGCCTGTTTCTGAGCGGTGACGTCGCGGGCGGCGGCGAACACGCCGAGGACGTTGTTTTCGGTGTCGCGGTAGACGGATGCGTTGTAGAGGACGTGGGTGAGGGTGCCGTCGAGGTGGCGGATCGTGAGTGGGTAGTCGACGGCCATGCCTTCGGCGAAGACGAGTTGGTAGATGGCTTCGGCTTTTTCGGGTTCGGTGAAGTGGT
>JBBSLH010000127.1:0-11113 GCA_038255425.1 Acidimicrobiales bacterium | reverse complement strand
GCGCCTTGGATGGCGGCGAGCACCGGCATCCGGGCACGTTCGAGCGCGGTGAACGTGTCCTGGAGGCGCATCGCGGTCGAACGAAAGCGCTCGTTGCGGCGGCTGCGATGTCCAGTGCTTCCCGGGCGCGGACCGATGTCGTCGTTGGAGGTGAAGACCGACAGGTCCATGCCGGAACAGAAGTGCGGGCCCGTGCTCGACAAGACGATGGCTCGCACCGAGCCAGCGGCGGAGAACTCGTCGACGATCAGCGGCAGATCGTTCCAGAAGGAGGCGATCATCGAGTTGCGCTTGTCGGGTCGATTCAGCGTGATGTGGGCGACCTTGTCGCTCACATCGACGTCGAAGCATTCGTATCCCATGGTCTGTCCTCTTCCCGGAGGTCGTTGCTCGCAGCGGCGTCCGTCGACCATACGCGGATCTGCGGCGTGTCGGGGCCTCCGGATGCCAGCCTGTGCGCATGTCCTCCCGTCGAGTCGCCATCGTCGCCAACGCCAGCTTCTTCGTGGGACCGCCCGTGGCCCGTGGACTCGCTGCCCGTGATCACGATCTCGTCATCGGCGATCCCGAGGACGGGTTGGTTGCTGAACTCGAGGCATTGGGCGCATCGGTCGAGGTGGTGACCGGCGTCCGCGATCTGGCCGATCCGGCGTCGTCGATGTCGCTCGTCGATGCGGCGACGGAGCGGTTCGGGCGTATCGACGCGGCCACGGCGTTCTCGGGCAACGTGGTCACCGGCCGCTTCACCAAGTCGTCCATCGATGATCTGCAGGCGGTCGTCCGTGGCTGCATGGAGGCGCCGTATCACTTCCTCCGCGCCGTCGTTCCCGTGATGGTCGAGCAGGGGAGTGGACAGGTGTTGCTCTTCACGAGCGCGTCCGGCGCACGCCCGACGCCGGGTGCACCGCTGTACTCGTCGGCTCGTGCCGGCGCGAACCATCTGGTCCGCAACGTCGCCGACGAGGTCGCCCGCAACGGCGTCCAGGTCAACGCCATCGGCACCAACTTCATGGACTTCCCCGAGTTCCGTCGTGCCAGCGGCGCCGACGATCCCGAGGTCCGCGCCCAGATCGAGCAGCAGACCCCGATGCGTCGCCTCGGCACCGTCGAGGAGTGCGCAGCCCTCGGGCTCGCCTTCCTCGACGGCACCTGCGAGTTCGTGACCGGTCAGTTCGTGGCCCACGACGGCGGCTGGGCCATCTGACCCCGCGGAGCGCTCTGGGTTGCGACTTTCGGCACCAGTGCCGGAAATCGCAACCCAGAATCTGTGGAGAGACTCAGACGCGTTCGATGATGATGGCGGGTGCCATACCGCCGCCTGCGCACATGGTGATGAGGCCGAACTGGCCGTCCGTGCGCTCGAGTTCGTCGAGGACGGTGCCGATCAGGATGGCGCCGGTCGCCCCGATGGGATGACCGAGGGCCATGGCGCCACCGTTGACGTTGACCTTGTCGCGGTCGAGATCGAGGTCGCGCTGGAACTTCTCGGACACGACGGCGAAGGCTTCGTTGATCTCGAAGATGTCGATGTCGTCGAGCGTCATCCCCGCTCGGGCGAGCACCTTCTTCGCTGCCGGGACCGGAGCGTTCAGCATCAGCGTCGGGTCGTCGCCCATGTTCGACGTGGCGACGACGCGGGCACGGGCCTTGAGGCCATGGGCCTTGGCGTACTCCTCGCTCGCCCACAGGATCGCCGCGGCGCCATCGACCACGCCGGAGCTGTTGCCCGCGTGATGCACGTGCTCGATGTCGAGGTCCGGGTACTTCTGGTTGATGAGCTCGCGGAAGGTGGGGCCACCCTCGTGGCTGTAGTCCGCGATGGCGGGGAAGCTCGGGGCGAGCGCAGCCAGCGACTCGGCCGTGGTCTGCGGCCGCGGGAACTCCTCGTGGTCGAGGGCCACGGTGCCGTCGAGATTCAGGACAGGGATGAGGCTCTTGTCGAAGCGGCCCTCGGCGATGGCGCGGGCCGCGCGCCGCTGCGATTCGGCAGCGTGGGCATCGAGTGCCTCACGCGGGATCTTCTCCATCGAGGCGATGGCGTCGGCGCACACGCCCTGGTGCGACTGCGGGTGCAGCTCCTGGAGATGGGCGTTGCCAGCCCCCATCGGCTTCATGCCCTTGTGTTTGATCGACATCATCTCGGTGCCACCACCGACGACGAGGTCTTCCATGCCGGCCATGATCGCGTTGGCCGCGATGTTGTTGGCCGTGATGCCCGACCCGCAGAAACGGTCGAGGGTCATGCCGCTCGCCTTGACGTCGTAGCCGGCGTCGAGCGCCGACATGCGTCCGAGGTCGCCACTCTGGGGACCCATCTGGGCGCTCGTACCCCACACCACATCGTCCACATCGGCGGTGTCGAAGCCGTTGCGGGCGACCAGTGCTTCGAGCACGGTGCGTCCCAGATGTTGGGGGTGAAGGTGCGCGAGCGCGCCTTTTCCCTGCTTGCCGATACCCCTCGGGGTCCGGACGGCGTCGATGATCAGTGCGTCTGCCATGGTGAGTTCGTAACACCTTCTGGCTAGCGTCGCGAACTCATGTCGGACATCACTCCCGCCCAGGACGGCGTCGACCACCAAGTCGTGGTCGTCGGCGCTGGTCCCGCTGGGCTCACCGCAGCATTCCAACTCCACAAATACGGCGTCGCCTCGACGATCATCGAGGCCGACGACATGGTCGGCGGCATCTCCCGCACGGCCCAGCGCGACGGCTGGCGATTCGACATCGGTGGCCATCGCTTCTTCACCAAGGTGCAGGCCGTCGAGGACCTGTGGCACGAGATCCTCCCCGACGAAGACTTCCTGATGCGGCCGCGCAAGAGCCGCATCTTCTACGACGGCAAGTACTTCGACTACCCGCTCAAGGCGTTCAACGCCCTGAAGAACCTGGGCATCCTCGAAGCAGTCCTCTGCGTCGCCTCGTATGCCAAGGCCAAGATCCGCCCGCCGAAGGACCAGACGAACTACGAGGGTTGGCTCGTCGCGCGGTTCGGCCAGCGCCTCTACGAGACGTTCTTCAAGACCTACACCGAGAAGCTGTGGGGCGTCCCCGTCCACGAGATGCCGTCCGACTGGGCTGCACAGCGGGTCAAGGGCCTGTCGCTCGGCAACGCGATCGTCAACGCGCTGTTGCCGAAGCGGAACCAGAAGGACATCACCTCGCTCATCGAGGAGTTCCAGTACCCCAAGTACGGACCCGGGATGATGTGGGAGGTCTGTCGCGACAAGGTCACCGCCGACGGCTCGACCATCGAGATGGAGACCACGGTCACCAAGATCAACCACGCCGACGGCAAGGCCACGAGTGTCGTCGCCACCCATGCCGACGGCACCACGTCCGAATACCCCTGCACGGACGTCATCTCCTCGATGCCCATGTCGCATCTGCTCGAGGCGATGGACCCGCCCGTGCCGGAGAACATCAAGGCCGCCGCTGCCGACCTCCGTTACCGCGATTACCTGATCGTCGCGCTCGTCCTTCCCGAGGAGATCGTCGACTTCGACGACAACTGGATCTACATCCACGATCCCAAGGTCCGGACCATGCGCATCCAGAACTTCGGTTCCTGGTCGCCCTACATGGTCAAGGAGGGAAAGAACACCCTCGGCCTCGAGTACACCGTGTGGGAAGGCGACGAGGAGTGGAACGCCGACGACTCCTGGCTGATCGAGCGGGCCAAGAAGGAACTCGAACAACTCGGTCTCGCCAAGCAGGGTCAGGTCGAGGCCGGCTACGTCGTCCGACAGGCGAAGGCGTACCCGATCTACGACGACCGCTACGCACGCAATGTCGACACGCTCCGCGGCTGGCTCGACTCCGATGCCACCAACGTGCACCCCGTCGGACGCAACGGCATGTTCCGGTACAACAACCAGGACCACTCGATGTTCACGGCGATGCTGACGGTCGAGAACATCATGACCGACTCCACCCACGACGTCTGGGAAGTCAACGTCGAGGAGGAATACCACGAGGAGTCGGGCGCCGAAGGCGGCAGCTCACTTCCCGAGGTCGCACGTCCCGCGGGTTCACACGGCACTGGCCGCGACGCGCCCGTGATCCGCCGCGAGGTCATCGAGGCGAGCAAGCCCGACGCCAGCGAGTAGCGACAAGCAGGTCGCTACAAACCCTGCGCCAGCCGCATCACGCGGTCCTTGATCATGGTCGGCGTCAGATCAGCAACCACCGACATCAGCCGAGCATCGACGCCGACCAGGTAGCGCGACCGCGGTGACGAGGTCGACAGCGCCTTCGCGATGACCTTGGCGCAGGTCTTGGGCTCGCCCATCAGCCCGGACCACATCGACAACAGACTGCCCAGCCGCTCGTACGACCCGGTGTAGTCCGAGCCCTCACGCTTGGCCATGTCGCGCTCGAGATCTTCCCAGATGTTGGTCTTGAATCCGCCCGGCTCGACGAGCACGACGTCGATGCCGTCCTTGGCGACCTCCATTCGCATCGCATCGGTCACGCCTTCGAGCGCGTGCTTCGTGCCCTGGTACCAACCCGTGAGTGGCGTGGTCGCTCGTCCGTAGATGGACGAGATGTTGACGATGCGTCCGCCGCCGGCCGCCCGCATCGCCGGGATGGCGAGTCGTGCCAGGCGGATCGGGGCGATGAGCATCGTGTCGAGGATCTGGTGCACTTCGTCGTCGGCGACGTCCTCGACCGCGCCGGTCATGCCGTAGCCAGCGTTGTTGACCAGGCCGTGCAGCGTGCCGACGTCGGTCATCACCTGCTCGCAGCCGTCGGCGTCGGTGACATCGAGGATCCGCGTCTGGACGTGGACGCCAGCGTCCTTCGCAGCATCGGCGACGACCTTGGCCTTCGCTTTCGTGCGGACCGTGCCGGTGACGATGAAGTCTCGGCGGGCGAGTTCGAGGACGGTTGCCAGCCCGATGCCCGAGTTCGCACCGGTGACGAGGACGTGTCGTTCACTCATGTCCGCACCCTGTCACGTCCACCGACACCTGGGGATCGAGATCGGTGGTAGCAACAGGAGATGGCAGCACCGTCGCCTCCGAAGAACGTGGCGGTCGTACTCCTCGACTCGCTGAACCGTCACATGCTGGGTTCCTACGGTGGGGCCGAGTTCGAGACGCCGAACCTCGACCGTTTCGCGGCCGAGAAGGCGACGCGTTTCACCCGGCACGTGACCGGGTCGTTGCCGTGCATGCCGGCACGACACGACATCCTCTGCGGCGCACTCGACTTCTTGTGGAAGCCGTGGGGTTCCATCGAACTGTGGGAGCAACCGATCACTCGCGTGCTGGGCCACAGCGGAGTCACCACCGCTCTCGTGACCGATCACCCGCACCTGTTCGAGACCGGAGGCGAGAACTATCACACCGACTTCGACGGATGGGACTACCTCCGCGGCCATGAGGGCGACCCATGGCGGACCCATCGGGACCCGACGTGGGTGGGCACCCCGGCCATGCCGGCGGGGCGCGGCGGCTGGTGGATGAACCGGATCATGGGCCTCGACGACTTCGAGCGGGGCTATGACCGGTCGCGCACCTTCTTCCGTGACGAGACCGACTATCCGGGCCCGCGGACGATGAGCGCGGCAGCGCGATTCCTGACCGACGCCACGCCGCACCACGACCGATGGTTCCTCTTCGTCGACGAGTTCGACCCGCACGAGCCCTTCGACACGCCGGCGCCCTGGGCCGGTCGTTACGAGGACTCGCCGCCCGAAGACGAATGGATCATCTGGCCGCCGTACGCCGATGGTGCGATCGCAAAGGGGATCCTGACCGAGGACGAGGGCCGACACGTCCGCGCCAACTACGGGTCGAAGCTGTCGATGATCGACCACTGGTTCGGCAAGGTGCTCGACGCGTTCGACGAACAGGGGCTGTGGAAGGACACCGCGCTGATCGTCTGCACCGACCACGGTCACTACCTCGGCGAGGAACGCGAGGGGAAGGACATCTGGGGCAAGCCCGGCGTCCCGCAGTACGAGCCACTGGGGCACACGCCGCTGCTCATCCACTGGCCGGGACGACCCGGTGGTGGCACGTGCGATGCGCTCACCACCAACGTCGATCTCTTCGCCACCATCGCCGACGTGTACGACGCCGAGGTCGGCCATCGCACACACGGCCGATCCATGACGCCGCTGCTGACGGGTGAGGCATCAGAGATCCGGCAGTGGGCCATCGGCGGCTACTACGGCGGCTGGGTCCAGATCACCGACGGCACCAACAAGTACGTACGGGGAGCAGTGGGCGAGAACTTCCCCATCTCGATGTGGTCCAACCGTTGGTCGACGATGCCGCTCCACATCCCTGGGTTCGAGGGTCTTCCGGTTCCCGACCAACGTGCATGGCTCGACACCATGCCCGGATCGGACATCCCCGTGATCCGCCAGCCCTATGTTCCCGGCGACAAGTTGCCCTTCTGGGTCGCCACCGGGAACGCGGTCGATCGGCACTTCCTCTTCGACCTCGACGTCGACCCCGACGAACAGGAGAACCGGCACGACGAATCGATCGCCGACGAGATGGCCACCCTGCTGCGAGAAGCGCTCGTCGACGTCGACGCCCCCGCCGAGCAACTCGCCCGCCTCGGCCTCGCCTGACTCAGCCGCACCCCGGCGAACCGAGCGCGCCGATCGGCGCGCTCGATCCGTATACGTTCACCTATGCGCCGATCGTTCCGTCGAACGGGGTGGGAACGCCGAGTCGGCGCGCATGAAGGTGGTGGGATCGGGGTAGGTGGCGGGGCAGCTGCCCCCACGTGAGGAGATCCCATGGCACGCGTCGCTGTCGTACTCGCCCCCGACGACATCCCGGCGTTCGATGCCGCGCTGCTCGAGATGCTCGGCACAGCGGACTGAGAGGAGCACTCATGCCCGGCCAGAAGGACCACGGACCCAGCATCAAGGACGACGAGCAGTACGAGGCGCTCCGCCGCGAAGGGGCCAGCAAGGAGAAGGCGGCGCGCATCGCCAACACCGATCGCACGACCGCGGGGAAGCGGGGCGGGAGCGCCCCGCCGTTCGAGGACTGGACGAAGAACGATCTCTACGAGCGTGCGCAGGAACTCGACATCGACGATCGCTCCGACATGACGAAAGACGAGCTGATCGAAGCACTCCGCTACCACTGATTCCCACCGGGAGGGTGAAATGGACATCGGGCTGACGACCGAGATGGGCGTGCGCGTCGCGCTCGCCGTTGCGTTCGGTTCGGTCATCGGGCTGCAACGCGAGATCGACGATCAACCGGCCGGCCTACGGACCCACCTGGCAGTCAGTTTGGGCGCGGCGCTGTTCGGTGTGATCTCGACGCTGGGGTTCAGCGAGTTCGAGCAGGCGCGAGCCGACACGAACATCCAGATCGACGTCACGCGCGTCGCCTCGCAGGTCGTGGTCGGCATCGGCTTCCTCGGCGCAGGCGTGATCTTCCGCCGTGGCGCCGATGTGGAGAATCTGACGACGGCGGCGTCGTTGTGGGCGACCGCAGCGATCGGTCTGGCAGCAGGCGTCGGGGACGGCGGCATCGCCGCCTTCTCCACCGTCCTCCTGGTCTTCGTACTCGCCGCGCTCAGACTCCCACGCGACTGGGTCCGCCGACGTTTCACGAGGACGGTGCGCGTCGCGGTGTTCCGCATGTCGCCGAGTGCCGACGAGGCGACCCTGCGCGCCAGCCTCGACCTGATCCCTGATGCCCGGATCGAGATCGTCGGAGCCGAGAAGCACGACGGCCAGTTCGTCTATCGAGTCGAGATCGACGCCGATCCTGGGCACACTCCGGAAGCGTGCGTCGAACCACTTGTGTACCGGCCGGAGATCGTGGACATCCGCTTCGAAGAGTCACTGGCCGACTGATCGATCGATCAGCCGACGAGGGCCGGTTCGACCGTTGTGTCGGCTTCAGCGAGCGAGCTTGACCTTCACGTCGGGAAGCTTGGCTGCAGCCACGCGACTGAGCTCGGCTGCTCGGTCGGCGAAGCCGCGGGCTTGGCTGGCGAGGTCGTCTCGACGAGAAGCCACGTCGACCGACCGAGCACGCGAGGCCAAGTCCTTCGCTCGAGCCCGGACAGCCGTGCGTGCCGGTTCGGATGCGTCACGTAGTCCTTGAGCCAGATCCCGGGCGTCGTCCGCAGCACGGGAGAAGTCGGGAGCAGAGAAGTCCGGTCCGCCGGCGCTGCCGGTGGGCAGCGCATTGGTCGCGGCGGAGGCGACGTCGCCGATGGAGTCGGCGAGACTCGTCGCCGTCTCGGCACCGGCACGCCGGAGATCCTTGGCGCTCGTTCGTACACCGGCCGCCGTCTGGGCGATGTCGGCGTTGGTCTTCCGCAACGCACGTCGCGCACGCCAGCCCATCGACGGCTCGCGGCCCGTGTCACCGATGGTGATGACGAGGCCGCCGAGCATGGCGACGTTCTTGAAGAAGTGGATGCGTTGCTGCGCTCGAGCCTGCTCGTCCTCGACCTCCCAGAACCGATGTCCCGCCAGCGTGGTCGGGACAAGCGACGCGGCAAGTGCGGTGGCGGCGAGGCGAGGGACCCGGTTGATCGCGAGGAGCCCGCCGGCAACGAGTTGGACGGCGCCGTTGATCCGCACGGCGTCACGCGTGTCCTGAGGAACCGAGACGGCATCGACGCGCTCGTCGATCTCGTCGACCACCGGCGCTGCTGCATCCACCTTCTCGTCGGGATTGCGGAGTTGGTCGACGCCCCCGCTCACGAACATGGCGGCGATCATCGGGCGTCCGAGTCTGTTGGTGATGGTCATGAGGGGACTCCTTCCCCTTCGACGCCGTGCGTAGACCCGCATGGGCGGGAGCTCGCTCGGGTACGGACCTGGGGTCGCACCGAACGCGACGTCGAAACGCGCAACGCAGAAACGCGCAACGCAATGAAAGGAACGTCCACGATGACTCAGGACTCCAACACCACCCAGGCACGGCCGCTCCGCACGGTCTCCGGGATCGGCACCAGCCACGCCGAGCAGATGAACGAACTGCTGGCGCAGCGCCTCACGTCGATGATCGACCTCGAATTGACGCTGAAGCACGTGCACTGGAACGTCGTCGGCCCGAACTTCATCGCTGTCCACGAGATGCTCGACAAGTTCGTCGTGGAGGTCCGCGACATCGTCGACGAACTCGCCGAGCGCATCCGGACATTGGGCGGAGTGCCGAGCGGCCTGCCCGGAGCACTGACCAAGGACCGCACGTGGGACGACTACCCACTCGGGCAGGCATCGACGCAGGACCACCTGCGCCAACTCGACGTCGTGTACGACGGCATCGTCCTCGACCACCGTCGTGCCATCGCTCATGGAGCGAACTTCGACCCGGTCAGTGAAGGCCTCCTCGTCGACGAGACCGCCACCCTCGAGTTGCAGCAGTGGTTCATCCGATCGTTCCTCAAGGGCACCCAGCCCGACGAGAAGTCGGAGCGCTTCGGCGAGGCCGACCGCGCTCCCACGGTCGACGAGGCATGCGCCGCCGCCAAGACGAGCCCCGCCTCCGACGACGTCGGCGAGCACTTCCGCGAGATGGCCGAAACCGGCGCCAACGCGAAGGGCGAAGGCAGCATCAGCTGACCCGAGCGCGGGAACACCGTCGGTGTCGCCGACCTAGGTTGCGAGCATGAAGGAACTCGTCTATCACCGTCTGCTTCTGCCTGCGATCGCCGACCACGGCGACAAGGTCGGGTTCATCGACGGGGACCGGCGGTTCACCTACGCCGAGCACGGCGACCGGGTTTTCCGCCTGGTGCATGCACTGCGCAACCAGCTGGGCATCCAGGGCAGCGACCGGTTTGCCGTGATGTCGGCCAACTGTCACGAGTTCCTCGAGCTGTACCACGCAGCGTTCCTGGGTGGTGGGGTGATCAACCCGCTGAACCTGCGACTCGCCGGCAAGGAGTTGGACTACATCC
The DNA here is from genome assembly GCA_038255425.1 of Acidimicrobiales bacterium. Classification (GTDB taxonomy): domain Bacteria; phylum Actinomycetota; class Acidimicrobiia; order Acidimicrobiales; family Salinilacustritrichaceae; genus Salinilacustrithrix. The sequence continues at coordinate 1,213 of JBBSLH010000127.1, read as the reverse complement.
TGCGCGACTCCGGAACCGAGGTCGTGTTCGTCGATCCGCTCTTCGCGGGCCACCTCGCGCAGGCGTTGGCGAGTTCTGATGAGCCGAGTCCGGTGAAGCACGTCGTCCTGATCGGCGATCCGGCGATCATGGGCGGCGCCGACGTTCCGCACGACCTTCGGTACGACGATGTCCTCGCCGCGGCCGAGCCGGTCGAGCCTCCGGAGCCCGAGGAGGACGACCCGGCGGTCCTGATGTACACGGGAGGGACGACTGGCCTGCCGAAGGGTGTCCTGGTCTCGCACCGCGCCGAGGTCCTGAACCTCTACCACCTCGCCATGGTCGTCGACCTCGATGAGTCGAGCGTCTACCTCCACCAGACTCCCATGTTTCATGCCGCTTCGATGGGCGGGATCATGGGCACGCCGGCCAGTGGCGGCACCACGGTGTACCAACCGATGTTCGATCCTGGTGGCGCGCTTGCGCTGATCGAGGAGCACTCGGTGACCCAGACGATGATGGTCCCGACGATGGTCGCCATGGCGCTCGACCATGCCGACTTCGCGGCCCAGAAGCTGTCGTCGTTGACGCAGCTCACCTACGGAGCGTCGCCCATGCCGGCGGCCCTTCTCGACCGACTCATCGGTCTCTATTCCGACCTGGACATCACGCAGGGCTACGGAATGACCGAGTGCTCGTCCCTCCTCACCTGGCTCGACGCCGACGCGCATCGTGCCGGCGGCCCGCGCCTCCGGTCGGCGGGCAAGCCGGTGGGCGGTGTGAGCCTGACCATCCAGGACGAGGACGGCACCATCCTCCCGCGCGGTGAGACCGGCGAGGTCTGCGCGCGTGCCGGCAACTTCATGACCGAGTACTGGAACAAGCACGAGGCGACTGAGGAAGCGTTCCGAGACGGCTGGTACCACACCGGCGACGCGGGCTATCTCGACGAGGGCGGCTACCTGTTCCTGGTGGACCGGGTGAAGGACATGATCGTCACCGGCGGCGAGAACGTGTATTCGGCCGAGGTCGAATCGGCCATCTCGCGCCACCCCGCCGTGGCCCAGGTCGCCGTCATCGGCATCCCGCACGTGACCTGGGGCGAGCAGGTGCACGCCGTCGTGGTGCTGCACCCTGGTGCGAGTGCGACCGAGCAAGAGATCCAGGAACTGGCGCGGGGCGAGATCGCTGGCTACAAGGTCCCGAAGTCGGTCGAGTTCCGAGACGAGCCGCT
>JBBSLH010000126.1:0-11160 GCA_038255425.1 Acidimicrobiales bacterium | reverse complement strand
GCTGGTCACCATCAGCGGTGTCGGCGGCTGCGGTAAGACTCGCCTCGCCATCGAAGTCGCTGCCGCGAGCGCCGACCGGTTCCCCGGCGGCGTCTGGTTCGTCGACCTCACCACCGAGCGCGACGGCAACCAAATCGCGGACCGTGCGATCGGTGCACTCGGGCTGACCCAGCATCTCGGCTCCGGCGGCAATGCCATCGGGGTGCTCGGCGAGGCGACGGCTGGTGCGAAGACGTTGCTGGTCGTCGACAACTGTGAACACCTCATCGATGACGTCGCGATCTTCGCGACCGCCGTCCTCTCCGCCGCCCGCGATGTCACGGTCCTCGCAACGTCCCGCGAGGCCCTCAACGTCGACGGTGAGCGTGCGTGGCGCATTCCGAACATGCACGACGCATCGGTCGAACTGTTCCTCGACCGAGCCGCATCGGCAGGTGTCACCGGCCTCGACGATCACCACGCCCAGATCCGAGACATCTGCGCTCAACTCGACGACATCCCACTCGCGATCGAACTCGCGGCCGGGCGCCTGACCTCGTTGTCGCTCGACGAGCTCACCGAACGCCTGGATGACCGCTTCTCGCTCCTCGGCGGTGGACGGAGCAGACGTCGACAGCGCCAACAGACACTGCAAGCAATGATGGACTGGAGCTACGGCCTCCTCGACGACGACGAACAACACGTGTTGAACCAGTTGGCAGTGTTCGCCGGCACGTTCTCGCTCTCCGGCGCCGAAGTCGTCGTCACGTCGACTCCGACCCCGACTCTCGACGTGATCGACTCCCTGGTCGAACAGTCCTTGGTGGTGGCATCGGTCGACTCAGGAAGGTACCGGCTGCTCGAAACGGTCCGGCTGTACGCGCTCGACCGCCTCCTTAACGCGAACCAACTGGCCGCCACCCGCGACCGACACCTGGCCTGGATCGACGGACTCGCAGGCAGCCGACGCGCCGCTTCGACTCGAGATGGCGAGACATGGGAGCTGGAGGAACAGAAGCTCACGGAGATCGCCAACACCCTCGCCGCCATGGAATGGGCCGAACAGACCGACCAGCACGACGCGCTGCTCAGCCTCTTCGTCGGGGGCAGCATGTGTTGGTCGAGCACCGGAGGTCTGGCCACGTCATGGCTCGACCGGATACCCGAACCCCCGGCGAGCGACCCGAGCCTTCGCAGCCAATGGCTGGCAACCTCCGGTGGAATCCGAGCCGCGGCCGGGGACGCCGCCACGGCGTACGGGCAGATCTTCGAAGCGGCTGCGATGGTGGACGACCTCATCGGTGCCGACCCGCCCGTCAGGCTCGGCATCCCGTCCTTCTCGGCGCTCCTCCATCGCAGCGTCTTTCTCGCATTGTCGTCCCCTCTCTCCGCCTCACTCGCGGAGAGCGACCGCTTGCGTGAGCTCCAGGTCCGTGGTGAGCCCCGACTCGCCGAGTGGACGTCGTTGTCACTGCGGACGTTCGCGTTGATGTTCGACGAAGACGATGCAGCGTTGACGACGGTGATGCAGGCCGAAGCCGTCGCGCGGACCATCGCGAGGTACGTCCACGAGAACACCGTGGCCACGAAAGCAATCCTGCTGTCGCGCTCCGATCGATACGAGGAGGCGCTCGCAGCAGCCATGCAGTGCTTCGACTCGCAGGTGCTGGGGCAGACGAACAAGGTGGACTCGCTGGTGCCCGCTGCGACATCGCTTGCCGCACTCGGCCGCTACGACGAAGCGGTGGACGTCGTGGAGAGGGACTTCGGTCCAATGATCAATGCTCAGCGGGCGCGACTCCTCGGAAGCCAACTCGCTGGACTCGTCCTGATCCTCCACCACCTCGACTGCCACGAACGCGTCAACGAACTGATCGGTGTCGGATACGCCTACGGCCACGACCTGCTGGGATTTGACCAGGCAGCCCGCGCGTATTTCGGAGAGATCCTCGGGGGCGAGGAAGGGCTGGCGGCGCTCCCGGAACCCGATCCCTCCGAGCTGACGCCGGACCGAATCGCGAGCCTCGTCGACGACATCATCACCGAGGTTCGCGACATCATCGCCAGCCGACGCCCTCGGCCGCTCGCCGGAGCTCCCACCGACGGCGCCTGACGCTGCCCGATTGGTGCGGCGTCTCAGTTCAGCGGATGACAAGCTTTGCCAAGGCGAACTGATCGTCAACGAGGCCACCTTCGCGACCTCGTCCTCGAACGCGCGAACTCCGGTGCGGGCTTCGTTGCAGACGATCCGGTAGTTGGGCCGAGGCCGTGACCCCTCCCCTCTACGCAGGGTTAGTGTGACCGCGTGTCCGAGGCGACCACGGTGCTCATCGTCGACGACCATCCGATGGTTCGTGACGGCCTCGCCGCGGTGCTCGGCAGTGAGACCGACATCGACGTCGTCGGTGTGGCGAGCGATGTCGCCAGCGCGCGTTCGGCGATCGACCGCCTTCGACCGACCGTGGTCGTGACCGACTACCAACTCCCCGACGGTTCAGGGCTCGACGTCGCAGCGGCCGCGGCGGCGATAGGTTGCCGTGTGCTGCTCATCTCGGCGGTCGTCGACGGAAGCGTGGTGGTCGAGGCGGTCAGCGCAGGATGCGACGGCTTCGTCCACAAGGGTTACGAAACGCCCGAACTGGCCACCGCTGTCCGGACGGTCGCTGCCGGAGGTGCCGTGTTCCCGGCATCGGCACTGCGTCGCCTGGTACGCCAGCAGCAGCCCGCGATCGGAACCGATCTCAGCGACCGCGAACTCGAGGTGCTCCGCTTGCTCGCTGCGCCGATGCCGGTTCAGCAGATCGCAGCCGAGCTGTACATCTCCGTGCACACGGCCCGCAATCATCTGCGGTCGATCATGTCGAAGCTCGATGCCAGATCGCAGTTGGAAGCGGTCGTGATCGCGGTCCGCAGCGGCGTGATCGACCTCCACGATCACTGAACAGGCGCCGGCGAGATGGGCAACGTCACGTGCACCCTCGTACCGCCACCGAGCGCCGATCGCACGTCGCATGTACCGCTCACCGATTCGACGAGCGAGCGCATCATGCCCAGGCCGAAGTGACCGGCGGGCGCCGTGCTCGACGAGTCGAAACCTGCGCCGTCATCGATCACCTCGACCGTCACGATGTCGCCCATCGAACGGACGCGGACGATGACGGTGGTCGCGTTCGCGTGACGGTTGACGTTGCGGATTGCCTCGACGATCACCCGGCATGCAACGAGCTGGGAGGTGGTGTCGAAGATGACGTCGTCTGGGACGTCGATGACCGGCCGGACAGGCGGATCCAGGACCTGGGGCACCGTCGTCGAGATGACGTGCGCGAGCGATTTGTCGCCGAGCCCGGGTGGGGCGAGGTCGAACATCAGGAGCCGCAGATCGGACTGGGTGGCTTCGAGGACCTCGATGCCCGAGCCAACGACCTCGAGGACGTCCGGCTCGTCATGATGACGCTTGATCAATTGCTGGAGGCGGAGTTGCACGGCGAAGAGCATCTGAACGGGGCCGTCGTGGAGGTCTGCGGCGATGCGGCTGCGCTCGGCCTGCTCGGCGACGAGGATGGCCTCGTTGCGCTCGAGGTCCGCGGCGCGGCGCATTCGGTCCGCGCTCCTTGCGACCGCGACCACCTCCACCGCTGCGTTGTCGGTCAACGCGCTGAACGCTCGCTCGTCCGGATCGTCGACAGCGCCCGTCAACGCTGCCAGCGGACGGGTCACCGAGCGCCGGAGCCAACGGAGCGTCGCGACGATGACCACGAGGGCGCCGAGCGCGACAACCAGGCCCACGATGGCGAGTAACTTCTCGAGGTCGGCCTGACGCTGATTGCGGGTGTCGCCGACCTCGTTCAATTGCTCGTCGAGACTGTCAACCTGAGCGCGGATCCGATCGAATCGCTCTTTGGCGGCTCCGGACTCGGCGATCGCGATCGCCTCGTCGCCACGTCCGTCCCGTACGAAACGGATCTCCTGGTCCGCTACACCACGCCAATCGGCGATCGTCCGATCCAGATCGCGGACTCCTTCGAAATCATCGAGACCCTCCATCAGTTCGTTCAGGAGCGCCCGGTTCGCGTCGGCGGTCGCTCCGCCTGGCTCGTAGGTGTCGAGGAAGGACTCCTGTTCCGTGATCAGGAAGCCGCGGACCCCCGACTCCTGGTCGACCATTCCCTCGAGGACCCCGCGCAGCGCCGCCTGCGATTGCTCGATCTTGTCGACGTCCCGGGCCGCACCGGACAGCGCCCACGCCGAGAGGACTCCGCTGGCCACGACGATCAGCATCCCGGTGAGCAGGACCAACAGGACGCGCTGAATGCGGACTTCGAGGGAGGGTCCGGCTGGTGAGGTGCGAGCGGTGTCGGGCATGCGATCAACCGGTGGCTGAGGCGCCGGATCGCTCTCGACCTTAGGTCCTGATCGACGGCTGCGAATCGATGCTGGACACGGCGATGGGGCACGGCTGCTCGCAATGACACAAACGTGTCATCGCGAGCGGACGAATCCATGTCGTTGGCGCCCACACCGCTCCTCTTCCCGTATGCGCAGGCCGAAGAAGTTGTCATGTCGAGATCTGTCACTTCTCAACGAGCACGCAGCGCCGACGGCCATCATCGCAACATCGATGTCGGGCCCCGAGCGCGAGCCCGCGATGCCGGCGTGTCGTTGACGGAAATTCTCGTTGCCGTGGTACTGCTCGGCATGACCGGAACAGCCGTTCTCAGTGCACTGACATCGGCGATCACCGGCTCCGTCGTCAGCCGCAACCACGCTGCCGGACTGGTGTGGTTGCAGTCCTCGAGCGACTACGTCTCGACCACGCCGTACATCGCGTGCACGCCGGGTTCGGAGGCGTCGGTCGCTGCGGGTTACCGGGCCCAACTTCAGTCGGCAGCGGCACCGCGCAGCACGCTCTCGTGGCCACAAACCAACCTGACGGTCGTCGAACCGGTGTTGTTCTGGTCGAGTGGCGGGTTCGGGACCGCCTGCAACACCGGTGCAGGCATCCAACAGATGACGCTTCGAGCCACCGGACCGGCGGGCATACAGAGCGTCACCCTGGTGGTCGTCAAGAGCAAGCCGAGCTCATGAGTCGGTGCGTGGATCGTTCTCGTAAGGTCGGACGTCGCGACCTCGGCTCCACTCTCGTCGAGCTCTTGATGGTGGTCGTGGTTGTCGGGCTCATCGTCGGCCCATTGTCCGCCGCAGTGATCGTGGTGTTGCGGAACCAGGTGGACACCACGAATCGGCTCGACGACAACCGTGACCTACTGCAGCTCACAACCTGGCTACCTCAGGACGTCAACTCGACGCCGGTCGGAACCACTGTCGGAACGGGGATCGAAGAGGGCGCGCTCCCCAGCGGTTGCTCCACGCCGGACACCGGTGTCGGGCTCCTTCGCTTGACGTGGACGGAGAAGCCCACGAACGCACCAGCGACCACATACCGCGTGAGCTATCGGGCGGTGACGACGGGTCCAACCGTCATCGTCAAACGCACTTCTTGCACGAATTTCGGTGCGGCAACCGTTGGGAATGCGTCGAAGGGGCTCGCTCTGCTGCCGGGAGGCCAACTCCCGGTCGCAGTCGTCGCTACTGCGTCGCACGTGACGCTCTCGGTCACGCAACGAGCCGGCACCCCCGACGAACGCATCGTGAAGATCGAAGCCGACAGCAAGAACCCGGCCCTGGCAGCGCTCCCCGCTCCGCCTCCGCCGCCGCCACCTCCGACGTTGAACCTGAACGCGACGAACGTGGATGCGGGTCTCACGATGACCGCCACCGTCGCCGGTTTTCGACCCAACGAACCGGTCAGCTACTACATCGACTACACCTATACCTCCGACACGTCACTCGGTGCGCTGGCCACGACCACTGCCGACGCGAGCGGCAGCGCATCCACCACGCTCACGATTCCACTGTTCACGACGAACGGAACACACATGTTGTTCGCCGTCGGCGACAGCGACAGCTTTGCGAGCAGGGCGATCAGCGTCAAGAACGGGACGCTCACCTTGAGCAACAACGGCACCGACTCCTCGGTCGTCGCAGGGGGCACGATCACGGCGACCGTCGACGGCTTCACGATCGGTGCAGTGATCACCTTCTTGATGGACGACAACACAGTGTTGGGAACCTTGACCTACGCGAACGGGACCAACGGCAAGACCAAGACACTCACCATTCCGCTCGCCACCACCGGTGGCCTCCACATCATCACCGCCAAGAGCTCGACGGGCCGTCGAGCCGTCAGCGACCCCCCCGTCGATGTTCGAGCAGCGTTCTCGCTGTCGCCCACCACCGTGGCCGAGAGTTTCTCGACGTCGGCGGTGCTGTACGGGTTCCGCGCCAGCGAGGCGGTGACCTACCGACTCGACTCGATCACCGGCCCGATCGTCGGTACGGCGGTCGCCGACATCACCGGTTTCACCAAGAGTTCGATCACCATCCCACCGTTCACCACCGCCGGCCAGCATCAGATCTTCGCCACTGGTGACGACATCGGCTCATCCGTCGCCAATGTCTCCGTCACCCAGTCGCTCCGTGAGTTCAAGATCTCGACGACGACGCCGACGGTCATCGCCGGCGGAAACGCCACGCTCGCGCTGCAGGCCACGATCAACGGAACCAACGATCCGACCGTGAACGGTGACTTGCCGATCACGGTGACCGGCCGCAGCCCATCACCGAATGCCACGACCCCAGCGGCAGCTCCGACCACGGCGACCTTCACGAATGGGGTCGCAACGATCACCGTCAATCTTGTCAATGCCGCACCCACGACCGTCATCGTGAGCCGTTCAGTCGAGAACGCCGGAGTCCAAACTGGCAGTAGTCCACCGATCGCGGTGAGCGCCGCAGCAGTGGCGACCATCAGATTCGCAGACGGCTGCCTGGTCGGTCCCATCGGTGCCAAGTGGATATCGGGCATCCTCACCGTCGACGCCTACGGCAATGCAGTGAGCAACGCTGCCGTGTCGATCACGTTCTCGCCAGCGGTGAGCAACTCGACCAGCGTGTCGAGCTTGGACTGGACGGGCTGGACCACAGTGACCGCCAACGTGACCTACACATCGCTCACGGATCAGTCCGGCAACACCCCGAGCTTCACCGCCTCGGGACCCAAAGGAAACGTCTCCAAGCCGGCGACCACGATCAATGCCACATCCAACGGCACGACCACGTCATGCGTCGTGACGTCATGAGCAAGGCGAACCACATGCCAACATCTCAGCGAAGCAACACCTGCTCGAGTCAACACGCTGACCGGGACAGCGGCCTGATCCTGCCGCTCGTGCTGGTGCTCACCGTGGTCCTCGGCGGAGTCGTGCTGGCAATCTCATCCTACGCAGCGACGACGTTGCGCGCCGGGAGCGTCGTCGAGAACCGAGTCGACCAACTCGCGGCGAGTGATGCCGGCATACAGATCGCACTCGAGAAGCTGCGGACCAGAGAGGCCAGCTGTACGACCAATTCCCAGCTCGTCCACTCGGGGACGGTCAACAGACAACCCTTCACCGTCAAGTGCCAACGCACCACGATCAACGCCGCCGACATCGGCAAGTTCGCCGTTGTGGTCACAGCGGAGGGCATGAACGGGGCCCCTTCGTTCATCGCTCAGGGCACGAACGTCTCGGAGCGCCCACGCTCAATTGGCGGCAACGTCTACCTCGCCAGCCCTCCGTCGTCGCTCGACAAACCCGTTCAGGTCACCGACGGCGACATCTACTACTACTCGCCCACCAGCACCTGTATCGACCCGACGTACGGCAACCTCGCGTTCAAACCGGCTGACGAACGTGGCTACGTCTGCACCAACGACACCTGGCAGACCATGTTCCAACAGCCCCCGTTGCCGGTAAAGACCACCACCAACCGCGCCGCCACCGGAAAGACGAACGCCAAAGGTTGCACGGTGTTCCAGCCGGGGGTCTACAAGAATCCGCCCGTCATCGGAGCAGGCACGCAGAACTTCTTCGAGCCGGGGACCTACAGCTTCGAGTTCGACGGGGCGATCCAGATCAAGAACGCAATCGTCACCGCCGGCACCAGCGGACCGGCGGGGGCCGGCTCGTCGGCAGTCGCTCGCACCCCGAGCACCTTCGCCTCACCATGGTGCGCAACCGCCATCAACGCGTTCAACAGCCCGGGCAACACGAACACCGGCGTCACCTGGATCATGAGCGACAAGAGCCGAATTGCCGTCGACGCCAACGGACAGCTGGAACTGTTCGCTCCACTCCCGGCCAGCCCGACTCAGATGATGTCGCCCAGCATCGTTGCCCTCCAGAGCTCCGCTGCGCCGTACAACGCCAACACCCTCGGCGCAACCGGCCCACCTCTCATCGACCTCCAAGAGGGATCCTCGAACGGTGTCGTCGTCCATGGCGGCGTCTGGGCCCCGACAGCGGCCATCAACCTCGGCAACATCGCCCAATCCGCGAACGGCCAGTTCATGGGTGGTCTGGTGGTCGCCTCGCTCAACCTGCAGACCGCCGCCAGCGCCGGCAACTTCAACCTCCGCGTCGTCACCACAGCCGCAACCAAACGAGTCGTCCTCACATCGACCTCCGGAGGCACCACCACACGCGTCATCGCCCTGGTTCGTGCATCGACCGGCTCCTACGCAATCGAATCGCGTCGCGTCGAGTAGGTGGACCGAAGTCTCCGGCGTCAGCGGCATTGCCGATGCCATGTCGGTTCAGCGTTTCCGGCCAGACCAGCTGTACCACGGGTCCGACAATCTCTCAATCGGGGATCGCGACAGGACGGTGCCCGTGAGCCATCGAGGCAGAGACCGACGAGCCGAGTGCGATGCGATCCAGATGAGGTCCGATGGACTTGACGACATCGCCGGACGGGAGGCGTACGTGGTAGCACCAGGTCGAGCCTCTGAACTCGGCTCCGAGGACCGACGATGTTCCGGTCGGATCGGCGCGTACGGACACATCGTCGGGCCGGACGAGCACGAGTGACTCGGCGCGAACGTCGCGCCCGTCGGTCGTCGTGATCGATGCTGCCCCGAGATGTCGACGGGCGACGTCGACCGTCACGAAGTCGGCGTCTCCCATGAACTCCGCGACGAACCTGTCGGCGGGGAGGTGGAAGATCGTCTCCGGTGCGTCGAGCTGCATGATTCGACCGTCGCGCATCACGGCGATGCGATCGCCGATCGCCAAGGCTTCGGCCTGGTCGTGGGTGACGAAGATGGCCGGGGTGCCGGTCGACCGGAGAATGCGAACGACGTCATCGCGGATCTGGGCACGCAGGTTCGGATCGAGGCTGGCGAACGGTTCGTCGAGGAGCATCAGCGCAGGTTCTGGGGCGAGTGCGCGCACGAGGGCGACTCGTTGGCGTTCGCCACCGGAGAGCTCGTGTGGGAATCGATCGCCGAGTCCGCCCAGTCCGACGATGTCGAGCATCTCTGCGACCCGCTCGTCCTCGCGATCGCCGTTTCTGACACCGAACGCGACGTTCTTCGCGACGGTGAGATGCGGAAACAACACGTGTTCCTGGAACACGAGTCCGACTCGTCGTTTCTCCGGAGCGAGGACGACGGTCGCGTCGTCGACCGTGTCGCCATCGAGCACGATCGAACCCGAATCGGATCGATGGAGACCGGCAACCATACGCAACAACGTCGATTTCCCGCAGCCGCTCGGCCCGACCAACGCGAGCATCTCGTCGCTGCCGAGGTCGAAGGACACGGAGTCGACAGCGGTCACGTCGCCGAAACGCTTGCTCGCGTCCGTGACGGAGAGTGCAGTCATGGTTCCAACTTCATCGTCGACGCTCGAGTTGCCGGGAGAGTACATAGACCGGGATCAGCGCCACGAACACGATCGACAGTGCCGGGAGGGCTGCCTGTTCGAATCGGGAATCCGAGGCGAGCCCGTACACCCACACCGGCAGGGTGTCGAAACCGAACGGTCGCAGGAGGAGCACGATCGGTAGTTCCTTGAGGGCGTCGACGCCGACGAGCAGGGCAGCCGTTGCGAGCGAAGCTGTCGCCAGCGGAAGATGAATTCGCCTCGCCGTCTGGACGGGGGATGCGCCCAGCGTGCGCGCCGATGCGGTCATCTCCTCCGGGATCTGGCCGACGCCGGACTCGACTGCAGCGATGCCGGGTGCCAGGAACCGGACAACGTAGGCGTACACCAGCACGAGGACCGACCCGGTTGCGACTGCGCCGGGGAGGTCCAAACCGATCGACTCCAAGATCGCGTCGAGCGCCACGACCGTGAGGATCACACCGATCCCGACCACAGGCCCCGGAACTGCGTACCCGACGGACGAGGCACGCGTGGCCCATCTGGTGACGACCGATCGACCGAAGCGCTGCGCGTTCGCCAGGACGAGGGCGACCATGGTGCAGACGATGACGGTGACGACGACCAGCTGGATGCTGTTCCAGAGGTACCCCGGATAGTCGTCGAGCAGCGGAGTGCCTCGATTGCCGGTCTGTTCGCGGACAGCCCAGACGACCAGCTGGATCACCGGCCCGATGAACGCCACCATGACCACGAACCCGCAGGTCGCCGTCGCAGCTGCGGCGCGCCATCCGCGGAGTTGGCGACGCTCGATGCCCGCGCCGGCCCCGCCGGCTTCGCCGTACCGAGCGCGTCCCCGCCCGATCCGTTCGAGTGAGATCGCGAGCAGGGCGAACGCCAGCACGAGCGTCGCAATCTCGCTGGCGGCATCACGGTCGTACGTCCCACGCCAGATCCGGAACACACCCACCGTGACCGTGTCGACGCCGAAGTACTGCACGGTGGCGAAGTCGGTGAGTGTCTCCATCATCACGACGGCGGCGCCCGCTGCGATCGCAGGCCGCACCAACGGGAACACGATCCGTCGGGCCGCCTCGCCCGGTGATGCTCCCAGCGTCCGGGCCGCTTGGTACGCGCCGGCCGCCTGGTCGCGCAGCGCGGCACGGGTCAGCAGATACACGTATGGATAGAGCACCAGACCGAAGGTGATGACGGCCCCCCAGAGCGATTCGACCGGCGGGAACCACGCATCCTGCCCAAAGGTGGATCGCCACCAGTCCTGGATCGGTCCCGTGCGCCCCACAGTAGCCAGGGTGAGGAAGCCGAGGATGTAGGTGGGCATCGCGAGCGGCAGGATCAGCATCCACCCGAACTGACGAGAGCCGGGGAAGCGGTAGGCGGAGACGAGCCACGCGAG
>JBBSLH010000125.1:0-11198 GCA_038255425.1 Acidimicrobiales bacterium | reverse complement strand
GGATCGCACGCGTCGAGCACACACATGCGTGGATCTGTGGGCGGCGTGGCGACAGCGCTGGGTGCGAGGACCACTTCGCCCGAGCATGTGCCATCGCAGAGCCGATCGGCATGCGGTCGATCACCGACCATCCTCCGGGATCGGCGGCCGATGCGACAGTCGTGGCGACGCCGGCCCTTCCCGATGGACTCTCACCCCGCGAGCGTGATGTCCTCGTCCATGTTGCGCGCGGATCGTCCAATCGAGAGATCGCCGAGGCCCTCCTGATCAGCCCGAACACGGCCGCCAACCACGTCCGCTCGATCCTGCAGAAGACCGGATGCGCCAACCGGGCCGAGGCCGCCGCCTACGCGGTGCGAAACGGCCTGGATTCGTGAACCACGGGCCAGATGCGTTGTAAGCACGGAGGGACCCTCCGCTACGCTGTCGCACTCCGGCGCCCGTAGCTCAATTGGATAGAGCATCTGATTACGGATCAGAAGGTTAGGGGTTCGAGTCCCTTCGGGCGCACGCCGTTCGCTCCGCTCACGGGCGGAGACGAGACCCGACACGCGGATCCGGCGACCCCGTCTCGGCGGCGTGCCAGGATCACCGTCGTGTCCAGCTCGTTCGACCTACTCGCTCGCCGGGTGGCCGAGAGTTGTGGCCTCAGCGGGTCCTTCACCCTTCGCTCGGGACAGACGGCGACGACGTACTTCGACAAGTACTTGTTCGAGGGTGACCCGGCGATCCTGCGCGATGTGGCGCAGCACATGGTGCCGCTGATCCCGGAGGACACCGAGGTGCTTGCTGGACTCGAACTCGGCGGCGTCCCGGTGGCCACCGCGCTGTCTTTGGCCACCGGTCTGCCAACAGCGTTCGTCCGCAAGGAGGCAAAGGCCTACGGCACGGCGAAGTTGGCCGAGGGTGCGCCCATCGACGGGAAGCGGGTCCTCGTGGTCGAGGACGTCATCACCACCGGCGGTCAGGTGGTGCTCTCGACGACCGATCTGCGGGAGCGTGGGGCCCTCGTGACCGATGTGTTGTGCGTGATCGACCGCAGCGGGGGCGATCACGCTCCTCTCGACGAGGCCTCGTTGCACCTTCGATCGTTGTTCACGCGGGCCGACCTCGAGTGACCGGTGCCGGGGATCGCTACGACGAGATCGGTCGCTCGTACGCCAGGACTCGACGGGAAGATCCACGCATCTCGGCCCAGATCCACGCAGCCCTCGGTGTGGGCACGGTGATCAATGTCGGTGCCGGCTCGGGCAACTACGAGCCGACCGACCGAGTTGTCATTGCGGTCGAGCCCTCGGGACAGATGGTCGCGCAACGCGTCCAGCGTGCTCCCGTCGTGCGCGGGGTCGCCGAGTCCCTGCCGTTCGCCGACGACTCGTTCGATGTCGCGATGGCGGTCCTCACCGTGCACCACTGGACAGACCCGACCGCAGGGCTCTCGGAGATGGCGCGGGTCGCCACCCGCCAGGTCGTGTTCTTCTTCGAGTCGCTGAAGACCCACGACTTCTGGGCGCTCGACTACTTCCCTACTGCGCTGTCGCTGCCCACCGAGAGGGACCCGCCGGGCGAGCGGATGCTCGAACAGCATCTCGACGTGCAGGAGATCCAGACGGTGCTCGTACCTCGCGACTGCATCGACGGATTCGGCGCAGCCTTCTGGGCTCGGCCCGAGGCTTACCTCGACCCGGAGGTCCAAGCTGGGACGTCTTGGCTTGCGATGCTCTCTGCGGACGACCGGCGACGCGGGACGGCTCGATTGCGCGACGACATCGACTCCGGGGCATGGGACCGAGCGCATGGACACCTGCGGCAACAGGATGTCTTCGACGCCGGCTATCGCATCGCCATCGCGCAATAGAGCGCAACGCGGCCTGGACATTCCACCCGTGCCCGAGACGCCGGCGACCAACGACGGGAGGCGCACGGGATCAGCGGGGTGGCCCCGAATCGTTCCACCGGCGCAATGCCTCGAACGGATAGAGCCCGGTCCGGTGGCCGTCATTCCAGGTGATCTGTAGGGCATACGCGCCATGGAACTGCGCGTCGGTGATCCGCAGCGGATCCGGAGCGCCAGGCCGTGGCCACCCTCGTTCTCCGCGCTCGCGCAGCGAACGACACGTCGCGCACGGACATCCGAGTCGTAGCTCCATCAGACCGATCCGGGCGACGTGGTCATCAGCGAACCGAATCGTCACGCCCTCGTCACGCTTGACCTCGAGGTCCACGGGCTCGTTGCTGTCGTCCACGGCCCCAGGCTGCCTGATCCCGACGCAGACAACGCGACCGGGGGTCGTGCGAAGCTGGTCTGAACTCGCTCAGACGCTGGCGGGCTCGCAGACCACGACCGGGATCTCGCGGTCGGTGCCCGTCTGGTAGTCGGCGTAGTTCTTGAAATCCTTGGTGATGCGTTGCCAGAGGGCGTCGCGCTCGTCGCCCGTGGCGGTGCGCGCCACGAGGTGTCTGGTCTCGCCGTCGATCGTGATCTCGACGTCGGGATTGGCTACCAGGTTGTTGTACCACTGAGGATGCTTCGAGTGGCCTCCCTTCGATGCAACGAGGACGATGGTCTCGCCGTCGATGATCGGGGCGGTCAGGAGCGTCGAGCGGCGCTCGCCGCTGGTGCGTCCGATGGCGTGGAGCTCGAGCGTGGGCATTCCTGCGAGTCGGTTCGGCCACCGCCCGCCGGTGAGCATGAGGAGGGCTCGATGCCCGTTCTCGAGCATCCATGCGCCGACGGTGGGTACGAGATCCTTGTTGGCCATGGCTCTGAGTGTGGCGTACCGGAGGCCCGCTCGCTCCTTTGCGGTCGACCGATCCGACGCGCTTCAGGACGCCGACTCCATCACACCGTCGCTTGCTTCGAGCTCGAGGTCAGCGTCGGTCTCGACGTAGCCGATGGCGAATCGGTAGCTCGTGATGACGAGTTGCCACACGACCTCGAGCTCGCGCCGGTCGCGAGGGCCGAAGACGAGCATCGTCCCGCTGATCGGGTGGGGCTCACCCCAGCCCTTGGCGATCACGTCGTCGTAGACGAGTGGCGGCAGCGTCATGTGGAGGCTGCCGTCCCCGGCCGGATGGACGTGCGCGAACTCGGTACTGCACTGGAACGCCTGCGCAGGGCCGGCGGCGAGATCGGCAGAGACGCTGAACGCACGCGCTCCTGGTACCGAGACGCAACTGTCGGCCACGTCGACCCCAGGAAGCAGCGCACCACGGCCCACGAGCACGTCACTGAACTCGGTGGGGCCCGTCTGGGTCAGCTGCTGGTGTGGGAACGCCAGCGACGGGTTCGGCCGGGTCGTCAGCGGCTGCGGTCCGGGGCGAGGGTCGAGCTGCGGATCGGCGACGTCGATGTAAACGGGCGAGCGGGTGATCGTGGTCGGTTCCATGAGGGAAGCCCCTTGAGTCGAAATAGCTTGTCTCAAAGGTAACTTCCAACTGCCACGGCGTCAAGTTGCTTTTCTCCAAGTCATATGACACTGCTGGCGGCCTTCTCCGTGTCCAGCCGCCTTCGTCACGAGGTGGGCAACGCTGCGAGAACGGCCAGGATGCGTTCCCTCGCTTCGGTCGCGATCGGCTCGAGGGCGGCGTTCTCGGTGAGCGTGGACATCATGCCCGGGTCGAGCGCGTCGACAACGGTGCCTTCGTCCGCGACGCGCACGACCACGTTGCACGGCAGGAACGCTCCGATGCTGGCGTCGATGGCGATGGCCCGCTGAGCGAGCCCGGGGTTGCATGCTCCGAGGATCACGTAGGGCTCGAGGTCGGCGTCGACCTTCTCGCGGAGGGTGGCAGCGATGTCGATCTCGGTGAGGACGCCGAACCCCTGGTCGGCGAGTGCGACGCGTACTGCCTCGACGGTGTCAGCGAAGTCGAGCGGAGTGGTGACTGTCTCGGTGTAGGTCATGTTCGTGCCTTCCGGTTGGGGCGTGACGCTTCTCTACCCCGGTCGCGGCGCGATGGTCCGTTCAGCTCGACTCGACCTCGGCCTTGAGACCGGCAGTGAACTTCTCGAACGAGGGCTGGAGATCGGGGATCGACTTGGTGATGAGGCCGGCCATCGGCCCCGAGTATTCCTCGCGCATCGTGAAGCGCGTGGCCCCGCCTTCCGGCACGAGGTCGTAGGTGCGCCGGCCATTGAACAGGCCGAAGGGCATGCCCTGAGACAGCTCGAAATGTGAGCCCGGCTCCACGTCGCTCACCTTCAGCTTGAACGCCCGCTTGGGATTCGCCTCGGAGGTGAGGGCGATCTTGTTGCCCTCGACGAGTTCGCCGTCGACATTGATGACGCTCGACTCCCAGCTGGCCCAACCCGGAGCATCGACGAGGACCGTCCAGACCTCGTCAGGAGTGGCGTCGATCGTGGTGGTCGCTTCGTAATGCATCGCCGTCAGCCTGCCAGCAATCCGGAGCTGCCGACCACGCATGCTCGCTTAACGGGAGTGGTCGGTCGAGTCATCGGAGCGCAGCCCGGCCTCCACCGGCGTAGCGTCAGCGCCAGCGGTCGACTCGGCATCGCCGGCGCCGGTGACGTGCGCTGGTCGGACGACCGCAATCGACCTGACGAACCGACCGGGAGAACCAGACATGACGCTGTGCGAAGGACGAGTCGCGATCGTGACCGGAGCGGGGCGCGGCATCGGCCGCGAGCACGCGCTGATGCTGGCGGAACACGGCGCGGCCGTCGTCGTCAACGATGTCGGCGGGACACCGGAGGGGACCGGCAACGATCTGTCACCGGCCCAGCAGGTGGTGGCCGAGATCGAGGAGATGGGCGGTCGGGCGATCGTCAACGGTGCCGACGTGGCCGACTGGGAGCAGTCGAAGGCCATGGTCGACGAGGCCGTCGACACGTTCGGTCGGCTCGACGTGCTGGTGAGCAACGCGGGCATCCTGCGCGACCGGATGATGGTCAACATGACCGAGGACGAGTGGGACGCCGTGGTCCGCGTCCACCTCAAGGGCACGTTCGCACCGGCGCGCCACGCCGCCGCGCACTGGCGTGAGTTGGCCAAGAAGGGCGACGAGGTCGACGCACGCATCATCAACACAACCTCGGTGTCGGGCATCTACGGCAACCCGGGCCAGACCAACTACGGCGCCGCCAAGATGGGCATCGCCGGCTTCACGATCATCGCCGCGCTCGAACTCGCCCGCTACGGCATCACCGTCAACGCCATCTCGCCCGGCGCGCTCACTCGTCTCACCGAAGCCCTCCGCTCCGAGCCACCGAGCGAGGCCGAACGAGAGGCTGCGTCACCTCGGTGGATCGCACCGATCTGTACCTGGTTGGCGTCACCGTTGTCGAAGAACGTGACCGGCCGGGTCTTCCAGGTCCACGGCGACCAGATCTCGATTGCCGAGTCCTGGCACCGCGGCCCGACGACGGAGAACCCGGACGACCCGGCGGGCATGACCGACGTCGTGGCGAGGCTCATGGCCGACGCTCGGCCGAACGCCGACATGGCAGGCAACGACGCGCACGGTCCCGGACGGCCGGGCCCCACCATCTGACACGCAGGGAGACGCTCGTCGGCTGTCGAAGTCCTGCACCGTGAAAGCGCGCCTCCGAAATCGTTCGCTCATCGCTGCGACCGTCGGTGTGCTCTCGCTGGCGTTCACCGCCCTGGTACCTGCCGCTGATGCAGCGCCCAACGCGAAGGCCGGTCCGAAGACTCTCGTTGCACTCGGCGATTCGTATGCATCGGGCCCGCTCATCCCCATCCAGGTCGAGCAGCCGTGGGGCTGTCTGCGGTCGAGCAACAACTACGCCCACCAGCTGGCCAGCGAACTCCGGCTGGCACTGACCGACGTGACCTGCAGCGGCGCGAGCACCAAGCACATGTGGGAGACGCACGGCGTGTCGCCCGAGGAGGAGCTGGCCGGGTACGGCAACGGCTTCGGGCACGAAGGGCACCCCGGCAATCCGCCGCAGCTCGACGCCCTCACCGACGGCGCCGACATCGTGACCCTGCAGATCGGTGGCAATGACATCGGCTTCGGCGGTCTCGCGACGACATGCGGCGAAGGCGCCATCCGCGGTCCTGGATGTCGCGCTGCAGTCGAAGCAGAGCAACCGTTCGAACGGATCGCTGCCACTGCCCCGAGGATTCGGGCCGTCCTCGAAGAGATCCACAGACGGTCACCCAAGGCCGACATCTACGTGTTGGGCTACTCGGCGATCTTCAAGATCGGACCGACGGCACGGTGCGAGGCCATGGCGGTCGGAGAAGAGGACGCGCAGTACCTACGCGGCATCCAGGAGGCACTCAACGGCATGATCCAGTTGGTGGCCGAGGAGGCCGACCTCGCCCACAGCGAGGTGACGACGTATGTCGACGTCTATGCACCCAGCGCCGGCCACAGTGCCTGCGACCTTCCCGCCATCCGGTGGGTCGAGCCCATCGTCCCCGTCCACGCGGCAGCGCCGGTCCACCCCAACCTCGGTGGCATGACCGCGATCAAGGACATCCTCCTGGACGCTGTCTGGCCGAAGGGACTCCCCCGACGCGACGCCATCCTGCCCGGCATCCCTGCGCCACCCGACTCCCCCATCTGAACCGAGTGGGCCGAACAACCGAAATCGCTTCAGGCGAACAGGGTCTTCTGCCACGACTGCCCCGGTCTCGCCCGGTCCGTGAGTCAGGAAGCGCTGCCCGTACGATGCGGGGCGTGGAAACTGGGCCACAACCGATCAGCCGCGTCGAGCGCCTGCGACTGATCTTCAGCGCGCGCATCGCCCGGCTCATGCTGGCGTTCTTCGCGATCGAGATCGTGGGCACGCTCCTCGCCCCCACCCTCATCGACACCGCGCCGTTGTTCGTCGTGGCGATCAGCCCCGGCGACCACAACATCGCGCTCGCTCGCTACGCGAACTGGGCGGCGCTCTTCGCGCTTGCTCTGACGGCGCGCACGTCGAAGTACTACATCACGTTCCGGATGGCCGGGGACGGCCTCGACGAGATGCGTCGCGTCGGACTCCACCGGGCGGCCCGGATCGTCGACGGGCGCATCGCACGTCGGTCGTGGGCGCTCGGCGTCTTCTTCCTCCCGGGCATGTGGGCGGCGATGCTGTGCGCCAGCCAGAGGATCCCGCATCGTCGCTACGTCGTCGTGATGGTGGCCACGACGGCGGCGTGGGTTGCGCTGAGCGTGGCCGCAGCTGAAGCACTCGACGACCAGTTGTCCCGGATCACCGATCTGGTCACCGAGAACAGCCTCCGAGCGACGATCGCTCTCGCTGCTGCGCTCGTCTTGTTCGGCTTGTACCGATTCGTCCGTCTCGACCGGCGGCCCGCCTGAGCGGTCGCAACCACATGCACATGGGCACGGGGCCGCACGCCTGATCGCCGCGGCGTACGGTCGGAGGCGATGAAGAAGCTCACCGGTCTCGACGCCAGCTTTCTCTCGATGGAGGGACCGACCACGGTCGGCCACGTGGCGGGATTGGCCATCTACCAACGGCCGAGCCCCGACTTCGACCCGTACGCGGCGGTGTTCGAGCGGATCAACGCGATGGTCGGTCGCCTCGAGCCGCTGCGGCGGCGTCTCGTCCAGGTCCCGTTCAACATCGATCACCCCTATTGGATCGAGGATCCCGACTTCGATCTCGAGTACCACATCCGCGAGCTCGCGCTCGCCCCGCCGGGGGCAGCCGACCAGCTCGCCGACCAGGTGGCTCGGATCATCGGCCGACATCTCGACCGGTCGCGTCCGCTGTGGGAGGCCTATGTCATCGAGGGTCTCGGTGACGATCGTTGGGCACTCCTGTGGAAGACGCACCACGCAGCGATCGACGGGGCGGCTGGCGTCCTGTTGCTCAACATGTTCACCGACCTCGAGCCCGAGGCACCGGTCCTCGAACCGGTCGCATGGACGGGGGAGGCGATCCCCTCCAGCAGCGACCTGCTCGCCCGGTCGGTCCAGTCGTTCGTGACCAACCCGGTCAAGGGCGTACGGCTCGGACTGAAGCTTGCTCGCAACGTCGCCGACGGTGCCGGGATCGACAGCGTGAGTGGCGCTCTCTCCCAAGCCCAGAAGGGTGTCCGTCGACTGAGCGGCCAGGCAGTCCCGGGCGACAGCGAGGAGCGGGTGCGCATCCCGCTGTCCCCTGCTCCGCCGACCCCGTGGAACGCCACGATCTCGCCGCACCGGCGCTTCGCCATGCGCACGACCGCGTTGGCCAACATCAAGGCGATCAAGGACGCGTCTGGCGGCACGCTCAACGACGTCGTGATGGCCATATGCACCGGCGCTCTCCGCCAGTACTTGATCAACCACGACGCCCTCCCCGACAAGCCGTTGCGGGCGATGGTCCCGGTCTCGGTCCGGACGGGTGACGAGGAGGATCCGTGGACCAACCGCGTGTCCGGCATCATCGCCGAGCTCCCGACGAACCTCGCCGATCCGCTCGAGCGCATGGCGCGCTGCAGCAAAGCCATGTCCGAGGCCAAGAAGCAGTTCGACCTCGTGCCGGCCGAGACGATGATCGACGCCGCGCAGACCATGAGCCCGGTCGTCGCCACGGCGGCGACTCGACTCGCCTCTCGCCTCCGTCTGGCCGACCGGGTCAACCTCCCGGCCAACGTCACCATCTCGAACGTTCCCGGACCGCGCCAGCCGCTCTTCTTCTCCGGAGCGAAGCTGGACAACTACATCCCCGTGTCGATCGTGACCGACGGGATGGGTCTGAACATCACCGTCCACAGCTACCTCGACCGACTCGACTTCGGCCTGGTCGCCGACCGGGAACTGGTTCCCGACCTGTGGGACCTGGTCGATCTGCACGCTGACGAGATCGCGGTCCTCATGGAAGCCACCGGCGCCGAGTGGGCCGAGCCGCCACGCGCTCCGGCGATGCGAAAGGGCAGCGCCCACGTGCAGCCGATCGCCGCACGCTCGGCCGTGACCAAGAAGACCGCTCCGAAGAAGAAGCCCGCTGCCAAGAAGAAGACCGCCTCCAAGAAGAAGGCGACGAAGAAGCGTGCCGCCAAGCGCTGACTGACTCCAGGCGTCAGCCCGCGAGAATCGACGCCCAGCCGTTCTCGGCGAACTGGTTCACGATCTACGCCACCGCCGCGGGATCGGCGCCGTCCTCTTCGATGAACCAGGCGGCCGCCGCCACGATGTGCGCGGCACGCAGTCGGACGACGAGCGTCGGGTCGACCACGGGCCGGATTCCGTCGCGCTCGAGGTCGGCGATCAGGACCTGCTCGATCCGCTCGGTGAACCTCCCAGGCGGGCGGCCGTCACCCTCGCCACGCACGATGATCCCGATCACGTCGCGCGACTCGTCGGCCTGGCGCGACGGTCGGCGATCTGCTCACTGAAGAAATCGAGCAACTGCTCACGCGCAGCGAAGCGGCCGGCAATCACTCATCACTGTGGCCCTGCTCGAGGATCGCGCGGACCCAACCGACGAACTCGTCGATGAGCCCGTGACACAGTTCCCGCGTGCCCGCCTCGTAGGGGCGAACTGCGCCGGGTGCGAAGAACGGCAGGATCAGCTTGCGTGCCCACTGGTGCATGGGCGGATCGGAGGAGATCGGCGGGGCCGACACACCGGAGTACGGAACGCCCTCGGGCAGGGGCGGACGCGGGAACACGAAGATGTCGTCGATCGCCTGCCATCGCACCGAGGCCGACTTCGCCCTGACCGCCGTCGGTCCCGATGCCACCGCCACCCGCACATCACCGTGCCCTGATTCGAGAACGAGGTCTCCCCCGCGCGACCGCCGGGTATCGACGCTCCATGCCCAACGACTCGCGGACATCGAAACTGGAGTGGAAGGCGATCTCGACCGTCGCCGGCATGGGTGGTGCGATCGCAACGAGGAAGCTGACGAATGTCCTCTGGGCACAGTTCTCGTCGGGGTCGACCGAACCGCCGCTGAACCCGGCCGACCGCCGCGTCTCCTGGCCCGAGGCCCTCCAATGGGCGGTCGCAGCAGGCGTCGGCGCTGCCCTCGGGCGTCTCGTCAGTCAGCGACTCGCCGCGGCCGGATGGGAACGCGCCACCGGCGATGCCCCGCCAGGGGTTCGCTCCTGACCGGCAGAAAGACGGTGAGCGGTGGGAAGGATCGGCACGTTGGTCGGCCCTGAGGCGACGAACGCGCCGATCGTCACACTCGTCGGCCGTGGTCACCTCCACCGGCTGACCTGTCGGACTGGTGCACTCAGGGTTCGATGACGACCTTGCCCAACGCCTTGCGATCCATGAGCGACCGGAGCGCTTCGCCGGCCCGTTCGAGCGGATAGCGCTTGGACACGTAGGGGCTGAGCTTGCCGTCGGCGACGAGACCGATCAGTTCGTCACTGACCGCGCGCGCCAGGTCCGGCTCCTTGGCGACCATCGCCCCGTAGAACACGCCGACCACCTGGCAGCTCTTGAGCAGCATGAGATTGAGAGGGAACGAGGGGATACCGGCGGTGAAGCCGATGACCAGAAAGCGGCCGCCCCAGCCGATCGCTCGGAGTGCTGACTCGGCGTAGTCGCCGCCGACGCAGTCGTAGACGACGTCGACGCCGGCACCATCGGTCAACTCCTTGGCCCGGACCTTGAGGTCCTCGGTCGAGTAGTCGATCGTCTCGGCCGCGCCACGCTCACGACACAACTCGAGCTTTTCGGCGCTCGATGCCGCGGCGATGACACGGGCGCCCATGAGCACGCCGAGCTCGACTGCCGACAGACCGACCTGACCGCCGGCGCCCAACACCAACAGCGTCTCCCCCTCCTGGAGCTCACCGCGATACTTCAAGCCATAGAGGCTCGTGCCATACGCGTAGTTGAGCCCGGTCGACTCGCCGAACCCGACGGCATCGGGCAACCTTCGGGCACCGCCGGCGTGGACGATGGCCAGCTCGGCGAAGCCGCCGGTCACACCGAGTCCGCCGACGATCCGATCGCCGATCGAGAGCGAGTCGACTCCGTCGCCGAGCGCCGCGACCACACCGGCCACCTCGCCTCCCGGGACGTAGGGCGGCTCCGCCTTGAACTGGTACTTGTCCTCCAGCATCAAGGTGTCGGGGAACGTGACCGCAGCGGCCTTCACCTCGACCAGTACCTGACCCGGTCCGGGCGCGGGGTCCGGACGCTCCTCGACGAGCAGTTGCTCGGGTGGGCCGAACTCCGTACACACGACTGCCTTCATGAGACCTCCAGGATCACGACGAGCCCCGATCGTCCCACGCGCGACCCG
>JBBSLH010000124.1:0-11230 GCA_038255425.1 Acidimicrobiales bacterium | reverse complement strand
GGGCGTTGAGGCCTGACGTCGAGGGCATCACGTAGACGGGACGGCCGCCGAGCGTTCGCTCCTGCCAGCCGGCAACGGCCTTGCGCTCGACTGAGGTACGCCATCCGGCCAGTCCGACCATGCAGACGGCGGCGGGCTGGAGCCGCTCGCACATGCGCTCGAGGCGGGAGAGTCCGTCCCGGTACTCGTCCGGCGCGAGCTCGTCGGCCTTGGTCGTGGCCCGTTTGGCGAGGTCGGTCATGCCCATGCCGTGGTTCCGCATCGCATGTGCGGGGTCGCGGTCGATCGACGCCAGCCCGACCTCGAGCGCGGCCGGCCAGAAGCGGTTCCCCGGTGTGACGAACCCGATGCCTGCGTCGGCCGCGTGGAGTGACGGATTCAGTCCGCACACCAGCAGACGCATGTCCGAGCCGACGGTGTCGGGCAGCGAACGGTCACGCGTGGCGTGGACGAATCGAGGGCGCTCACCGATCAGCGTCACGTCGGTGAACCCCGCGCCGATGAACACGTCGATCAGGTTCTCGTCGGACCATCGCCAGAACTTGCGCCCGGGAAGGTCGTCGTCAGCGATGTAGATGTCGTCAGGGCCGCTGATGAACGAAGCCACGACCGGCGCACCGACGGGAAGAGACCGGTGCAGGTCGGCGAGCACGAGCGGGAGTTCGGCGTGTGGGATGTGGAGGTAACTGTTCCGTGCCCACGTCGCGCCGAGTGATCCCGGAGCGAACGGCAGCCGACCGAGATCGGCACACACGACGGGGCGCGTGGTCCCGCGAGCGAGGTCGAGCATCGCCATCGACGCGTCGAGGCCCACGACACCGTCGCCCAGCGACGGGAGGTACGCACCCGTCCCGCAGCCGGCGTCCAACACTGGTCCGTCGACGGACTCGGCCAACGCCGTCGCCTGCTCGACGAAGATCGGTGGACGGTTGGACTCGTAGACCGCGGCGGCTCGTTCGTAGACCTCGAGCGTCTCAGGGTCGACGGTCACGCGTCGCCGAACAGATCGAGCTGTTCGGTCCGCTCGACGACCTCGCTGAGCGGAGTCCAGATCTTGCCGCCGCGCGGTCCTCGCTCTGCGACCTCGATCAACTCGACCGGGATGGCGCGTGAACGGCCGCGTCCGTCGCGCAGGTCGATCGAGCCGTCAGCCTCTCGGCCCATGACCTTGCCGGGCATCCACCGCTCGCCGTCCAGTCGCCGGAACCGGATCTCGGCGCCCGGTCGGATGCCCAAGGCACGGAGCCAGGGGTCGCTCATCCGCGTTGCTCGTTCACGTCGCCGTGCGCGCTTGGAGCTTGCGCATGCCACCCAACCAGCGGTCGTAGTTCTCGACCTTCTTGCCCCAGTAGTCGAGCACCTCGGGATGGGGGAGGACGAGGAACCGCTCGTCGGCCAACGCGTCGACGACTGCAGCCGCGACGTCGGCTGGCTCGATGACCCCCTGCGAGCGCACGGTGTCGGCGCCGACGTCGGGCCCGTCGTCGCCGTCGGGGAAGAGCATCTTGGTGCGCACCCCCTGCGGGCACAGACACGACACCTTGATTCCGTCATCGCCGTGGGTGATCGCCAACCACTCGGCCAGCGCCACGGTTGCGTGCTTGGTGACCGAGTAGGGCGCGGCGCCGATGTTGGTCAGCAGTCCGGCGGCAGATGCGGTGTGCAGGAGATACCCCTCGCCCCGGGCGAGCATTGCGGGGAGAGCGGCGCGGACAGCCCAGACGTGGGCCATGACGTTGATGTCCCAGATCCGGTACCAGTCCTCGTCCGGAGCCTCGACACCGCCGCCGACGGCGATGCCAGCGTTGAGGCAGAGCAGGTCGATGGGCCCGCGTTCCTCGGCCGCACGCACGACCTCGATGTTCCCCGCCTCGGTCGACAGATCGGCAGCCACGGCGATCGCCTGCGGACCGATCTCATCAGCGACTGCCTGCGCGGCATCGCCAGCGACGTCGGCGACGACCACCAGTCGAGCGCCCTCCTCGGCGAATCGGCGGGCCATCGCGCCCCCGATGCCACCGCCCCCGCCGGTGACCACCACGAGCTTGTCGTTCAGTTCCATACGCCGGAACGTATCGGAGAAAAATCGCTGTGGATCGCGTTCGGAAACCGGACCTTTCTCACAGGGATTTTCGGGGTGGGGGTGCTAGGAGACGAACGCGCCCATGGTGTCGGTGATGACCTGGCGTCGGTCGGGTCCCCAGGGGAGCGGCATCAGGACGGGGACGTCGACGCCGGCGTCGACGTAGGAGTGGGCGAAGTCGCGGACCTCGTCCGGGTTGCCCATGAAGTCGATGGAATCGACGAACTCGTCGCTGACCGCGGCGACGGCTCCTTCGCGGTCACGCGCAGCATGGCGCTCGCGGATCTCGGCGATGTCGGCGCCGAACCCTGCCCGCTCGAAGTTCCGGGCGTAGGCGTCGACCACGGCGTAGGAGAAGAGGTCCTTCCTGGCGGCGTCCTCGCCGTGCTCACGTTGGGTGACGCCAGCGTGCACGTACGCGAACACGGTCGGGGTGACGCCGTCGGTGCGGTCGCCTTCGCCGGCTCGGATCTGCTCGATCGACCAGGGGACGTGCGAGGCGGGGAGGTAGTTCAGGAGCACGCCGTCGGCGACCTCGCCGCCCAGCGCGAGCATCTTCGGGTTGAGAGCGCCAAGGACGACCTTCGGCTTCTTGTCGCCGAGTCGAACGCCGAGGCGACTGCGCTTCAACGAGTAGAAGTCGCCGTCGAACGTGACGGCATCGCCGGCCCAGATCTCCTTCAGGAGGGTCATGTACTCGCGGCAGCGGGCCAGAGGCCTGTCGCCGTAGTCGGCGCCGTGCCAACGCTCGGTGACCACGGGCGACGAGATCCCGATGCCGACATAGACGTCGCGCTCTGGCTGCAGTGCTTGCAGCGTGGCGGCGGCCATCGCAACGATCATCGGTGTCCGGAGTTGGAGTGCGAGGACGCCGGTGCCCAAGTCGAGCGACGGTGCCGCGCCGCCCGCCGCACCGAGGAGCGAGAACGCCTCCGGCCCCGTCGTCTCGGCCGTCCAGAACGATCCATAGCCGAGTTGCTCGGCCTCTTTCGCGGTCTCGACGGCGAGTTGCGGACCGAGGCCCATGATGCTGGCGAAGGTGAATCCGGCTTGGTCCATTCCCATGGGCGGCGACGGTACCGGTCCGCCGCAACCAGGTGGAATGCCGCGAGCCACCCAGCGGTTGTAGGGGACGTGACCGAGACCACCA
This sequence comes from Acidimicrobiales bacterium, assembly GCA_038255425.1. Classification (GTDB taxonomy): domain Bacteria; phylum Actinomycetota; class Acidimicrobiia; order Acidimicrobiales; family Salinilacustritrichaceae; genus Salinilacustrithrix. The sequence continues at coordinate 7,997 of JBBSLH010000124.1, read as the reverse complement.
CAGACGCGATCACCTTCTACTGGCGCCCCGGCTGCGGCTTCTGCATGATGCTCGACCGCAAGCTCTCCAAGCTCGGGATTCCGATGGACAAGCGCAACATCTGGGACGACCCCGAGGCTGCAGCGACAGTGCGATCGCTGGCGAACGGCAACGAGACCGTGCCGACGGTCGTCATCGGCGACAAGTACATGGTCAATCCGAGCGCCAACCAGGTCGTCGCGGCGCTCGCCGGTTGATCAGCCGACGGCGATCGGAAACGTCTCGTCCCCGTACACGAGGTCGACGTTTCCGGCCGCCAAGGTCATGAAGACGTCGACGTAGAGATCCGCGCCGTCGTCGGGCCGGTGTCGGGAGACCAGTTGGACGATCGGGTCCTCGCCGGTGGTGAACACCGCATCCTCGGGCCCGGCCGACGCGTTGCGGACCACGGCGAGGTGGTCGCCGACCTCGACCGACGTCGATCGTCCGACGCGGGCGATGATGGTGCCGTCGGAGAACGGCTGATCTGGCTCGCCCACGACGAGATCCCACACCAGCACCTCGTCGTCGGCCTCGTTCAGCTGCACCAGCAGCGTTCGACCGGGGGCGAGACCGGTGAACAACCGTCGCTCCTCGGCCGGTTGGTCGTTGTCGGCTGTGCGCGAGTTGGCCTCGCGGAACGAGTCGCCTTCTTCGAAAACCGTCGGATCGGCACCGACGACGTCGACCCAGTCGTCGCTGGGATCGTCGTCGTAGCTGAGCACCCGGAGCTGACCGACCTCGGCGCTGACCTGGGGTGCACCGGCCCGGAAGAGCTCGGCCTCGTCGAGCCCACAAGCTCCGAGGCAGAGCACAGCGACGAGAAGGAGGCGGCGGAGCACCGGGGCATCCTGTCGCATCAGAAGCTCCCCGATCGTTCGAGGACGTAGACGTCGGCGCTGCGATCGCTTCCGGTCGGCGCCACGATGGCTGTGTAGTCGCCGCTGTCGCTCTGGAAACAGCGTGGATCGGATACGGCGATGTCGCCGGGGACGCCATCGGCCGAGATCGCCTCGCCGAAGATCCGGTCCCGGTCGTCGACGAGGAGGAGCCGCAGTGTGGTGCCCTCCGGCGCAGTGATCCGCAGGCGGAGCGTGTTGTTGCAGAGGAGGTCACCCTCGTCGCCGACCCGCATCGGATACCGATCGGTGTCGTCGCTCGGCACGATCGTCGCCTCGAGGCGATCCTCGAGCGGCGTGCCGTCGAGCTCGTCGGGTGCGGCCTCGCAGCCACTGGACGCGAGTCCGTCGTAGTCCGCGTGATCGGTGATGCAGCGCCGCCCGTCGGTGTTCGGCGCATTGGTGCCTCCACACGGCCGGAAGGCGAGCGGTTCGCACGGCGGCTCGGTCGTGGTGGTCGACGTCGTCGTGGTCGGAGCGGACGCCGCCTGTTCTCCGCCGTCTGCCGCGGCTCGCACGCCCAACCCGACGAGCAGCGCAGCGAGCACCGCGCCGACGATCAGCCACGGTCGCTGGCGGGTGTCGACCCTCGGGATCGGATCGGTGTCGGCCGGACCACCGGCGAGTGATGCCGCGGTGGGGCGTCGCTCTGGTCGGACGTCGAGCATCGTCACGAGCATCCGACGCAGGTCTCGGTCGAGGCCGCGGTCGACCGTCGACTTGCCCCTGGACGTCCGCAGCAGCACCGCCGGCGAGTCGCCCCCCTCGTAGGGACTGCGTCCCGTCGCCGCGTAGTGGAGCGTCGCGCCGAGCGACGCGATGTCTGCGCTCGCGGTGACCAATTCGCCGCGCGCCTGCTCCGGTGCGAGGAATCCCGGGGTGCCGACGACCATGCCTGTCCTGGTCAGGCCTCCCGTGTCGTCACGCGTCGTCGCGACCCCGAAGTCGGCGAGGTGCGCACGGCCGTCGTCGTCGAAGAGGACGTTGGCCGGCTTGATGTCGCGATGAACCACGCCGGCGCGATGCGCCGTGGCGAGCGCGGGCAGGAGTCGAGCGGCGATGGCGTGCACGCGATCGGCGGACATGGGTCCGTCGTCGCGCACCACCTCGACGAGGTTGCCGCCGGCGAGATACGGCATGACGAGGACGATGTCGCCGTCGTCGTCGACCACGTCGAGCAGCGGGACGATGGCGTCGTGACGGAGCGAGCGCAGGACGGCGAGTTCACGGTCGAAGCGAGCGTGGGCGTCCTGCATCTCCGACGCCGTGCCGTGCAGGCCGAGCCGTTTGAGCGCGACGAGGGTGCCGTCCGCCCGTCGAGCCAGATCGACGACACCCATCCCGCCCCGGGCCAGGCGCCGGACGATCTCGTACTCCACGGGGCAAGGCTAGAGGCGCCCGGGGGCTGCATCCCCTCGCCGCGACACAGGAGTACGATCGCGTTGATGACCGACACGCGTGATCTGGACCAGCTGGACTTCGCGATCGACTCCGTGGTCGCTCGCATCGACACCGAACTCGTCACGCTGCTCAAGCGTGAACTCATCTCGACCGACGAGGTGGCAGATCTGTTGCTCGACGTTCGGACACTCCTCGTGCCCGTCCAGGCCGAGGCGTCTGACCCCGTCCCGACCTGAACGTCCCGAGCTGAGACCTGAGAACTGAATCGAGCGGGTCAGCGCCCGCCCGGGAGCCAACGTCGCATCGCGACACCGAGTGCGGTGCCGACGACGACACCTCCGACCACGTCGGATGCGTGGTGGATGCGCACGTAGATCCGCGACATGGCGACGGTTGCCGCGGCGGCGACGTAGAGCGGCGCGAGCGGATCGTCCTCTGATGCCATGACCACGAAGACCGTCGCCGCAGAGGCATGGCCTGAGGGGAAGCTCGATGACCGCGGCTTTCGCAGTCGGTGTGGTCGAGGCACGTCGGTGACGGGGCGCTTGCGGCGGAAGATCGACTTCACGCCGCCGTTGACGATCAACGACTCGAGGCCGAGCGCTGCGATCAGACGCACCGTTCCTTCGAGGTCGTCTCCGCGGCGCAGACCTTTGGTCATGGCCACCCAGTGCCAGATCAGGCTGAAGTCACCCAGTTCGGACGCGGTGTAGAAGACGCGGTCGATGGTGGGGTTGCCGCGCCACCGATCGAGCGCGGTGTCGACCGCAGCATCGAAATGGACGATGGCGGCCTGGACGGGATGTTGACGCTCCGCGACCTCTGCGGTCGCCGTCGGTTCCGGCTCGATGGAGAGTTCAGACATGGAGAAGGGGCTCCTGGCCGGCTTCGGCTCGCTGCGAGATCCCGACGTCGATCGCTGCGCGCGCCGGGTCGCCGCCGAACGAGGGACACCACTGCTGGAACGAGCACCAGTCACACAACGGGGACGGTCGGGGTCGGAAGTCCTCGTGCTCGCACGCCGACTCGACGGCGCACCAGACGGCGTGGAGGCGACGCTCGAGCGCTGCGGTCGACTGCTCGGTGGGTTCAGCGATCACTGCGACCGGCTCGGCGAGATGGAGGAGCTGCACTCGGATCGGTCGCCGTCCGAAGAAGCGCTCGCACATCAACGAGTACACGTGGACACCTTGCATCCGGGAGCGTGCGCTGAAGTCGCTGGGCGACCGGCCCGTCTTGTAATCGGTCACGACGAGCTCGCCGTCGACCAGATCGAGCCGATCGATGATCCCACGGAGCTTGAGTCCTCCGACGTCGACCTCGAGCTTGAGTTCGATGCCCATCGGGGTGACGGTCGACGGATCTTCGAGGAGGAAGTAGTTGGCGACCAATTGCCGGGCCTCGGCGATCATCTCGGCCTCGGTCGCCGCGTCGAGTTCCAGGTCGGTCCACTCGGGATCGGTGCGGTAGGCCTCGTAGGCGACGTCGACGCAGCTGTCTGCGACTGCCGGAACGCGCTCCTCGGGAGGGAGCATGAAGAGATGCTCGAGCGCCGCGTGCACGAGGGTGCCGCGCGAGGTCGCTCGTGTCGGCGGTTCGGGGATCCGGTCGATGTTGGCGAACCGGAACTGCAACGCGCACGTGGTGAAGCTGGAGAGCTTCGAGGGCGACAAGGCGGTGGGGACCGTCAACGGCATGGGGCGAGCGTACGCCCGAGGTACGACAGTCAGTACGCACCGTCCGCCGGGTCGTCGAGGAACCCGCGCACCACGTCGCCGAACGCCACAGGATCTTCCAGGGGGCCGAAGTGCCCGAGTTCGGACATGTCGGCCAACGAGCCGAGGGGGAGGGCATCGGCGATCATCGGCGCGGCGAGTGCGGGAAATCCACCGTCGCCCCCATGGGCGACGAGCACGGGACATGCGACCTCCGACAGATGTTCGAACGCGTTGTGTCCTGGTCCCGCGTCGTAAGTGCTGGCCTCGTGCTCGCGGCGGGCGTTGAGCGTGATCCCACCGGTCTCGACCGGACGGAACCCGTGGCGGACGTAGTCGTCGAGGACGTCCGGACGAAGCGAATCGAGCGGTGGCTTCGACCCGAACCGATCGATGGCGTCCTCGTACGAGTCGAAGTGTTCTCGACGTCGCCGAGTGACTGTTGCCAGCGGGTTCTCGCCCGGTGGCAGCATGCCCGGCGGGCGCGGAGGAAACACGATCGGTTCGAAGCACACCATCCGATCGAACGTCGCGGGACGAGCGATCTCGGCCAGCAGCAGGGCCGCGCCGCCCTTCGAGTGGCCGACGGCCTGGACGTCGGTGAGGCCCAGGTGCTCGACGACTGCGAGGACGTCTTCGCCGAATCCATCCCAGCGAAGCTCGCCGATCTGCTCCGTCGAGTCGCCGTAGCCACGGAAGTCGAGTGCGATGCATCGTCGGTCCGGGAGCTCGTCGGCAAGGGCACGCCACACGCGACCGTGGAAGCCGGTGGCATGGCAGAGCAGCAGAGGTCGACCGGAACGATCGTCCGACAGTTCGTGAACGGCGAGTTCGACGCCATCGGTCGAGGGCACGGCAGGCATCGAGTCATCCTGTCAGGGGGAGGTACGGTCGACCGAACATGAGCGACACCGACGTGCTCGACGTGAGTTCTGCCAACGCTGCGTTCTACGACGCGTTCGAACGACGCGACCTCGACGCCATGTCCGACATCTGGGAGCACAGCGATCGGGTCGCCTGCGTCCACCCGGGGTGGGCGATCCTCACGGGCTGGGGATCGGTCTCGGCCTCGTGGTTCGCGTTGTTCGATGGCCCGCAGCGACTCCAGTTCATCGTCACCGACGAGCGGGTCTCCGTCGCCGGTGACTTTGCGTGGGTCACCTGCAACGAGAACCTCATCGACGGCGGCACGACTCAGGCTGTCGCTGCGACCAACGTGTTCGCTCGCCTCGAGGACGGATGGCGCCTCGTCCACCACCACGGCTCACCGGTCATCCAGCGAGTCACCGATCGGGACACCTGAGCCGCGACTCCGGAATCACGTTCAGCGCGGTTCTCGCGGCAGTCCCAGGATCCGTTCGCCGATGATGTTGCGCTGGACCTGCGAGGTGCCGCCACCGAACCAGCCGCCGGGGCGGCGAGCAACGCGTTGCTGTCGGGGCCGCTGAGGGTGCCGTGCGCGCCGGCCATGTCGGCACGGAACTCCGCCAGGTCGTACAGGTAGCCGGTCATCGCCAACTTGCCGAGGGATGAGTTCACCGATGCGGTCGGTCCCTGCATCTGCGTCATCGCCAGGTATGCCCGCCCCCGGATGTAGAGCTGCACGAGTCGGTCACGCTGCACGGCGTCGAGATCGCGCCCATTCGCCGACGCCATCGAGCGGATCGAGTCGAGGCGCTTCGCGATCGCCCGAGCCATTCCGCCGATGAAGCCCCGTTCGTTCGTGAGCGCTGCCATTGCGATGTGCCAGCCCTGGCCGCGTTCGCCGATGAGCGCGTCAGCGGGAAGTCGGACGTCGGTGAAGAACACCTCGTCGAACTCGGCGTCGCCGGTCATCTGCCGGAGCGGTCGGGTCTCGACGCCGGGCGCAGACATGTCGATCACGAAGAACGAGATGCCCTTGTGCTTCCGTGTTCCTGAAGGTCCGGCGTCCGCTTCGGTGCGAGCGAGGAGGATTCCCCAGTCGGACGCCCGCCCGCCGGAACACCAGACCTTCTGGCCGTTCACGACCCACTCGTCGCCGTCGAGTTCTGCCTTGGTACTGAGCGACGCGAGGTCGGAGTCCGCGCCAGGCTCGGAGAACAGCTGGCACCAGACCCGCTCGCCCTTGACGGTGGGTGGGAGGTGCGCCGCCTTCTGCTCGTCGGTGCCGAACAGCTGGAGGGCGCTACCGGTCAGGATGAGCCCGACCATGTTGAGGATGGCCGGAACGCCGGCATCGACGCACAGCTCGGACCAGGCCTGGTGGTGCTCGAGAGTGAGTCCGCGTCCGCCGTGCGCCTCGGGCCAGTGCACGCTCGCGAACCCCGCCGCGTGCATCCGCCGCTGCCACTCCATGCCCTGGTCGCGTCGCTCAGGCGGCATGATCGCGCCCCAGTCCGGTGGGGCGGTGGGGCCTTGGTGCTCCAACCATGATGCGGCATCTGCCCGGAACGCCTCCACGGTGATCATCGCGGCGACCGTACCCCAGGCCGGGCAGAAGTGGCTACAACCGTTGCCAGAATCAGGGTGTCCGGAACTGGCGGGTGCTGCTCGTATGCTCGGACGCCCCATGGCGCGCACGATCCGACTCCGACGATGGCAGAAGGACGCGCTCGAACGCTTCCGGACCGCCGACGGCCCGGAAGGACGACGGGACTTCCTCGCGGTCGCCACGCCCGGCGCCGGAAAGACCACGTTCGCCCTGACTGCGGCGCGGCACTGGTTGGCCGAGAACCCCGATGCTCGCCTCATCGTCGTCGCTCCCACGCAGCACCTCAAGCGACAGTGGGCGCAGGCGGCGTCGGCGTTCGATCTCGACCTCGAGCCGTTCTGGAAGGCCGGTGACCCACTCCCGTCCGACATGGACGGCCTGGTCACCACGTACCAACAGGTGGCCTCGAATCCGCTGGCGGTCGCGCGACTCGCGGCCGGTTCGTTCGCCATCATCGACGAGATCCACCACGCGGGCGACGAGCGGGCGTGGGGCGACGGCCTCCGGCTCGCCTTCGGCGACGCTGCGCAGCGACTGTCGCTGTCCGGGACGCCCTTCCGTTCGGACACCACCCCGATTCCCTTTGTCACCTACGAATGGGAAGAAGCCGTCCCGGACTTCGAATATGGCTATGGCGACGCTCTGACCGACGGCGGCGTGGTGCGCCCGGTGCACTTTCCACGGACACAGGGTCAGATGGAGTGGGTCGCTCCCGACGGCACCTTCCATGCCCACGACTTCGACGACGAACTCGACCGCGTGCGCGCCAACCAGCGGCTCCGCACGGCGCTGTCGCCCGACGGTGAGTGGCTCGCCGCCGTGCTCGGCGATGCGCATCGACGACTCCTCGAGGTGCGCCGGGTCCAGCCCGAGGCTGCAGGACTCGTCATCGCCATGGATGTCGAGCACGCGCGTGCCATCGCCGACCTGCTCGAACAGCGGTGGCGGGTCCGGGTGACCGTGGCGACCTCTGACGACCCGATGGCGTCGGCTCGCATCGCTCGGTTCGCTGCGTCGAGTGATCCGTGGATCGTGGCGGTTCGCATGGTGTCCGAGGGCGTCGACATCCCGCGCCTCCGGGTCGGTGTCTTCGCCACCAACACCACGACCGAATTGTTCTTCCGACAGGCGGTGGGCCGCCTGGTTCGTTGGACGCGAGGACTGCGCACCCAGCGAGCCTGGCTCTACATACCCGATGACCTGCGGCTTCGAAAGCTGGCCGAGGGCGTGGCCGAGCAGCGCCGACACTCGCTCTACAAGCGAGCCCGAGACGATGACGACAGCGGATTCGACGACCCGAACGGCGAGCTCGACGAGCCCGCCGACCTGGGCGACGACGACCAACTGTCGCTCTTCCAGGCGATGTCGGCAGTGGCCACCGGCGTGTCCGAGGCGCCACCCGATGACATCGATGACTACGAACTGGTCTGGGACGAGGACGACGCCGACGAGTCCCTCGAGGTCGATCTCCCGCCGCTGCCTCGCCGTCGC
>JBBSLH010000123.1:0-11296 GCA_038255425.1 Acidimicrobiales bacterium | reverse complement strand
TCTCGGACACCGATGGTGACAGGCAGGTCGATGACCTCACCTTCTCGATCGATCTCCATGATCACGTCGGCGTCGGGAAGCTCGGCGATCATCTCGCGGAAGTCGTCGTAATTCCCCACGCTGCGGCCGTCGACCGTCAGGATCTCGTCGCCCAACTCGAGGCCGAAGTCATCGGCCGCGCTGTCGGGGCTGATCTCGTCGACGTTCCATGCCTCGAGTTCGGTGAGGCTGCCGCCGGGGATTCCCACGAACGCGAAGAGCACGAACAACAGGACCAGTGCCTGCGTGAAGTGCATGGCCGACCCGGCGACGGCGACGAGCAGACGCTTGGGGTAGCTCTTGTTGCGGTAGGCGAGGTCTTCGTCGGCCGGATCGATCTCGTCGAGATTGTTCATCCCGATGATCTTCACGTAGGCGCCGGCCGGGATCGCCTTGAGTCCGTACTCGGTGTCACCGCGCCGGAACGACCAGATCTTGGGACCGAACCCGATGAAGAACTCGGTCACCTTCATCCCGCCCCACTTGGCGGCCATGTAGTGACCCAGCTCGTGCAGGAAGATCATGACGACGACGCCGAGGACGACGACGAGCGTGGGCCAGCCACCGAGCACCCCGAGGATGCCGACGACGGCGGCGAGGATCATCAGACGCACGGCATGGCCGCCGTCGTCGACGTCGTGGGGATGGGCCGCGGGGGGAATGTCCGGCGTCGGTGGTGTCTGACGTGGCTCGTGTATGTCGGTCACGGGGCGGTGCCTGTGTCTGTGAAGCGAGCGTCGATGATCTCGTCGGCGACCCGTCGGGCAGTTGCGTCAGCGTCCAGGACCTCGTCGAGGGTGTCGGCGCTCCCACCATCATGCCGGTCCAGGACCGCGTTGAGTACGTCAGGGATGTCGACCCAACGGATCCGTTCCTGAAGGAATGCCTCGACGGCGACCTCGTTGGCGGCATTGAGCGTGGCCGGTGCCGACCCGCCAGCGCGCCCGGCTCGGTACGCGAGGCCGAGGCAGGGGAATGCCTCGTGGTCCGGTTCCTCGAAGTCGAGGCGGCTCGCCTTCGTCCAGTCCATGGCTCCGAACGCGGTGCCGATTCGATCGGGGTAGGCGAGGGCGTAGGCGATCGGGAGGCACATGTCCGGCATCGAGAGCTGGGCGATCGTGGCGCCGTCGGTGTACTCGACCATCGAGTGGACGATCGACTGGGGGTGGACGACCACGTCGATGTCGTCGTATGACACGCCGAAGAGTTCGTGGGCCTCGATGACCTCGAGGCCCTTGTTCATCAGCGTCGACGAGTCGATCGTGATCTTGGGGCCCATGCTCCACGTCGGGTGGGCGAGGGCATCCTCGATCGACACCTCCGAGAGCTCTGCCCGGGTCCGACCGCGGAACGGGCCGCCGGATGCCGTGAGGACGACCCGACCGATCCGCTCGTCGTTGTCGTTGGCCCGCAGGCACATGTGGACGGCGCAGTGCTCGGAGTCGACCGGGACCAGCTCGGCGCCGGGCGTCTCGCGGGCCTGTTGCACCACGGGTGCGGCGGCGATCAGCGACTCCTTGTTGGCCAGCGCCAGTCGTTTGCCGGCGTAGAGCGTCCCGAGCGTGACCGGGAGGCCAGCGAAGCCGACGACGCCGTTGACACATACGTCGGCCAGCCCGCTGATCGCGGCCAGCGCGTCCGCCCCGGCGATGACCTCGGTCCCCGGCGGCACGGTGGCTTCGAGCTCGGATGCTCTCGTGTCGTCGGCGATGGCCACGACCTTGGGGCGCAGGGCATGCGCCTGCTGGGCCAGGAGTTCGACCGAGCTGTTGGCACCGATGGCGACGACCTCGAACCGGTCCGGTTCTGCGGCCACGACATCGAGCGTCTGGGTCCCGATGGACCCGGTCGACCCGGCGATGGAGACAGTCGTCGTCACGACAGCCCAGGCTATCGACCGGATCTGGCGATGATTGTTGTGGACAGGTCGCCACAACTCACGCCAGATCTCGTTTCTACAGGAAGAAGTCGGAGAGTTTGGCGCTGTAGTAGACGGCTGGGAGGACGAAGAGGAGGGCGTCGAAGCGGTCGAGGAAGCCGCCGTGGCCGGGGAGGACCGACCCCATGTCCTTGATCCCGAGGTCCCGCTTGATCATCGACTGGCACAGGTCGCCGAGCTGCGCGGCGATGGCCACGGAGACGCCGAGGACGAGGCCGTCGGTGAGCGAGCCGAACGGCTCGGACAAGAAGCCGTAGATGAGGGCGATCGTGATGGCGGCGATGCACCCGCCGACCAGGCCCTCGATGGTCTTGTTCGGGCTGGCGTCCGAGAACGTCGACGTGCCGACGCTCCTGCCGACGAAGTAGCCGCCGACGTCGTAGCCGACGGTCGCGAGGATGGCCCCGAAGAGAATGCCCTTGCCTGCGTCACCGATGCCTGCCCCGCCCTGCACGCTGAGCAGGGCAGCGGCGAACGACCCGAACACGCCGACCCAGACGAAGCCGAACAGCGTGACGCCGATGTTGAGCGTGGACTGTTCCTGCCCAGCGCCGAGGAGGAACCAGAGCATCGAGAATGCAAGCACGAGGAACATGGCGACCGGGATGGCCGCCTCGCCTCGGTGGTAGGCGCCGATCACGACGCCAGCGGTGGCGACGACGCCGAGGAGCGTGGCCGGCCGGTAGCCGATCTCGGTGACCTTGGTGAAGAACTCGGCCGCAGCCAGCGTGACGACCGCGACCACGAGGATGCTCGCCCATGCCGGCCCGAGGATGAACAAGATGGCGGCGACGGCGATGAACCCGACGCCCACGATGGCGGCCTGTCTGATGTCGCGGTCGCCTCCGACGCCGGCTGCGGTTGCCGCCCGGCTCCGGGCCGGTGCTCCGGGACTCACCCGGCCACCACCGACCACGATCTTGCGGGGATCGCCGTCGTCTTCATCGCCGGCATCGTCGTCGTAGTACTCGACCTCGGGCTCCTGCTCGAGGAACTCCTCCGGTACACCTTCGTCGAAGACCGACCGGCCAGGTGCCGGATCAGCGATCTCGTCGAAGCTGAAGAAGTCCTCGGGGTCCGGTCGGTCGGACTCGTCGAGAGCGCCGATACGGGTCTCGTCGTCACCGAAGGCGCGCACGTCCTCGTCCTCTGACCAGGTCTCGTCGCCGCCATCGCGCCACCGCGGCGCGCCGGACGAGAACGCCGACCACTCGCCGTCGGCTGCCGGAGCGCGATCGTCCTCGAAGAGGGTGCCACCCACCGCGCCGAACTCGCCCGTGGGCGGATCGGACCAATGCGGGAGTTCCGGTGCCTGTTCCTCTGGTTCCCCAGCCGTCGACGACAGCGGGAACCGCAGCACGGGTTCCGGGGCGTCGGCCGGCGGTCGGCCCGGACGGTCGCCGGGACGCGGGTCGTCGGGACCGCGCCGTCGAGCGATGTCGTCGCGCTCGAGCGCAGCCTCGGCCTCGTCCGCGCCGATGATCCGTACGCCCTCTGGATCGGGGCGGCGGGCCTTGTCGGGGGTTTCGTCGTCAGTCATGGGGTGTTCACCTCCGGCGACTCAGACCTCGAGGAGCTCCTGCTCCTTCTGGTCGAGTGCCTTGTCGATCTCGGCCTCTCGTGACTGTGTGACCTTGTCGAGCACTGCCTCGGCCCGGCGCAGGTCGTCCTCGGAGAGGTCGCCGTCCTTCTGGAGTGCCTCGAGTTCCTGGCGCGCCGCCCGACGCTGATTGCGGATCTGCACCCGCCCGTCCTCGGCCTTCTGCTTCACGACCCGAACGAAGTCGCGCCGACGTTCCTCGGTGAGTTGCGGGAAGAGCAGCCGGATCACCGCACCGTCGTTGGCGGGGTTGAGCCCGAGATCGGACTGCTGGATCGCCCGCTCGATGTCGGCCATCGCCGTCTTGTCGAACGGGGTGATCACGAGCGTGCGGGCCTCGGGGACGCTGAACCCGGCGAGCTGTTGCATCGGGACCTCGGAGCCGTAGTACTCGACGGGCATCTTCTCGACCAGCGTCGGCGAAGCACGGCCGGTCCGGATGCTCGAGAAGTCCTCGCGCGTGTGCGAGACCGTCGCCGACATCTTGTCCCGCGCGTCGTCGAGGATCAGCTCCACCATCTCGTCAGACATGTGCCCGCCTCACGGCTGGCAACAGGCGGCTTCGGATCACGAAACCAGCGTACCGATCGCCTCACCGGACAAGATGGACCGCACGTTGCCGGCCGTCATCAGGTCGAAGACGAGAATCGGGAGGTGATTGTCCATGCACAGCGTGATCGCCGTGCTGTCCATCACCGTGAGGCCCTGGTTGAGGACGTCGAGATAGGACAGGTGGTCGATCTTGGTGGCATCGGGATTCTTCTGCGGATCGTCGGTGTAGATGCCGTCGACGCCCGAGTGTGAGCCCTTGAGCACGGCTTCGGCATCGATCTCGACGGCTCGCAGCGCGGCCGTGGTGTCGGTCGTGAAGAACGGGTTGCCGTTGCCGGCACCGAAGATCACGACCCGGCCCTTCTCGAGGTGCCGGATCGCCTTGCGGCGGATGTAGGGCTCGGCGATCTGGGCCATGTGGATGGCGGTCTGGACCCGGGTCGGCTGCCCCTTGCGCTCCAGGATGTCCTGGAGGGCGAGGGCGTTCATCACCGTTCCGAGCATGCCCATGTAGTCGGCCTGGGCCCGATCCATGCCCTTGCCGGCGCCGTTCATCCCGCGCCACAGGTTGCCGCCCCCGACGACGACGGCCACGTCGACGCCCATACGACGACAGTCGAGGACCTCTTCGGCGATCTGTCCGACGGTGTCACCGTCGATGCCGAACCCGGCATCACCAGCGAATGCCTCGCCCGACAACTTGAGCAGGACCCGCTTCCAGCGGGTCTCGGGCACAGGTTCGTCGGGCGTGGGCGCAGAGAGCGGATCGGTCGAGGACACGATCAGGTGCCGATGACGACCTGTTCGAACTGTACGAGCGTGGCGTCTCCCAGGAGCTTCTCGATCGTCTGCTTCTCGTCGCGGACGAACTTCTGCTCCATCAGCACCTGATCGCGGAACCAGCCGCCGAGCTTGCCGTCGACGATCTTGTCGAGCGCAGCCTCGGGCTTGCCTTCCTTGCGGGTGATCTCGGTGAGCGTGTCGCGCTCCTCGTCGATCGCGGCCTGCGGGACCTGGTCACGAGTGAGGTACGCCGGCTTGGTGAACGCGATGTGGATCGAGATGTCGTGGGCCAGTTCGGCATTCCCGCCATCGAGGACGGTGATGACACCGTTGACGCCGCGGCCGTCCTGCACGTGGACGTAGGTGTCGATGACCTGCCCACCCGACTTGGCCACATGGGTCACCGAGCCGAGTTCGATGTTCTCCTTGAGGGTGACCTTGAGGTCGTCGATCCGGGACTGGAATCCGTCTGCCGCGGACGGACCGTCGGCGGCGACGCCGTCGGCGATGGCCTGGGCCAAGGCGACGAAGTCGTCGGACTTGGCCGAGAAGTCGGTCTCGGACTTGAGCTGGATGATCGCTGCGCCGGCATCGCTGTCGGCGACCGCGACGACGCCTTCGACGTTGTCGCGGTCGGCACGGGTCGCGGCCTTGGCCAGACCCTTCTCGCGCAGCTTCTTCGCCGCAGCATCGAAGTCGCCTTCGGCTTCGACGAGCGCCTTCTTCGCATCCATCATGCCGGCGCCCGTGGCCTGTCGAAGCGCCTGGACGTCCTTCGCGGTGAACTCAGCCATCGTGGCTAGGCCTCCGTGGTCTCGGTGGTCTCGGTGGTCTCTGCCTCGGCCGCTGGGGCCTCGGCTGCCGGGGCTTCAACTTCTGGAGCCGGGGCTTCGGCGGCGGGGGTCTCCGCAGCGGCGGCGGCCTCGGTGGCAGCTGCCTGCTGGTCGGCAGCGGCGGCGGCGACCTCCTCCGGGGCGGCGTTGGCCACCGACGGCGCGGTCGAGGCGCCGGCGAGGCGGGCTTCGCGAGCCTTGGCCTCGGCCAGGGCGAGACGGCGGGCCTCGGCCTGCTCGGCTGCGACCTTGTCCTCGTCGAGGAGACTGCGTGCCTGGTCCGCTTCGACCTTGCGGGACGCCATGTAGCGACCCTCGGCCACGGCATCAGCGATCACGCGGCACATGAGCGTGCCCGAGCGGATGGCGTCGTCGTTGCCGGGGATCACGAACTGCACCGTGTCCGGATCGCAGTTGGTGTCGACCACGGCCACGATCGGGATGCCGAGCTTGTTCGCCTCGGTGACACCGATGTGTTCCTTCTTCGTGTCGAGGATGAACACTGCATCGGGCTGGCGCTCCATGTTGGCGATGCCCGAGAGGTACTTCTCGAGCTTCTCGAGCTCACGGCTCTTCTGGAGGGCTTCACGCTTGGGCATGGCCTCGAATTCGCCGGAGACCCGCATGCGCCGGTATTCCTGCATCTTGGCGACGCGCTTCGACATGGTCTGGTAGTTGGTGAGCATGCCGCCGAGCCAACGGTGGTTGACGTAGGGCATGCCGCACTTCTCGGCATAGGACTGCACTGCGTCCTGCGCCTGGCGCTTCGTGCCCACGAACATGATCGTGCCGCCGTCGGCGACGAGGTCGCGCACGAATGTGTACGCGGTCTCGATCCGATCGAGGGTCTGATCGAGGTCGATGATGTAGATGCCGTTGCGCTCGCCGAAGATGAAACGCTTCATCTTCGGGTTCCAGCGCCGGGTCTGGTGACCGAAGTGGACTCCGGCCTCCAACAGTTGCTTCATCGTGACGACGGCCACGGGTACTCCTCTTGTTGCCCCTCGGTTGAACTGCCGCCAGGCCGGCGCATCGGCCCCGGAGGGACGCTGCGACCGTGGGGTGACCCGACGGGAGGATTGGTTGCTCGCTTCAGCATCGGACGGACGTCCGGGCCGACGGGCCATTGTATGGACCCGGTCGATGCGGGGGAAACCCGCCCTCGTGCCGGACCCTCGCGCTCGGCGGCGCTCAGAGGGGAATCACGGCCACGAGTCCAGCGAGCGCAGCGTTCTCGACGTACGAGATCGCCTGCGGGAGGATCGAGTCGACGATCGCTCCGCCCACGCCCCGACACCCGGGCGGCAGACCACCGATCGCCAGCGCCAGTTCGCGTGTCGTGGCCTGCGCCCCGGGCAGTGCGTCGTGCGCCGTCGGCCCCACCAGGCCGACCATCGCAGACGGGTGCCCCGCCACGGTGGTCTTGTCTCCCGTCACCACCAGGTCGCCCGCGGCCCCGATCGTGCGGAAGTCGACCCCGTCGGGCACCCCGTCGCGTCGGAGTTCGAGCATGAGCGTCGACGTCTCCGCCATCTGGAGGACCGAGTCCGCGTCGCTGTCGACGCCCCCATCGGTGAGATCCGTGACGGGATCGAGCAGCCGATGGCCGATCGGGCCGGCGAGGAGAGCGCCCGTCCCGAGATCGACACCACGATGGGGCGACCCGATCGTGACCACGGTGCCGACGAGGTCGAGCCGACGGCGACGTGCGAGCTCCACCAGCGCCAGACGCACGACGATGCCTCCCTGGCTGTGTGCCAGCAGATCGATCGGCGCGTCCGGGCGGGCACTTGCCACCGCCTCGACGAGATCAGCGAGCGCGGTCCCGTGCGCGCGGAGGTCGGTGAAGGTGTCGGCGGCCGAGTAGGAGCTGGCGGCGATGGCGCCGAGACCGGGGCCGGGCGCGGCACCGTCGTCTGACGTGCGACCACCGGTGTAGCTGTAGCGCAGCACGTCGCTGCGTTCGTATCCGAGCGTGTCGGCGGCGATGTCGTCGATCGCAGCCTCGTCGGAGGTCGAGCCGTATCCGGCGACGAGCAGTCCGACGTGTCCGGACGCCGGGCGGGTCGGGGCAGCGGTGGAATCCACCGTGCAGTCCTGGGTCAACCGGTCGGCGAGTGTGCTCATCCCGTCGGTCACGGCCTCGACCGGCTCGAGCTCGCGCAGGACGTGGATCGTCGCCAGGTACCGCTCGACCTGGCGCGACGCGCGGTCGGCACCCCAGTCGACCGCCCGGCGGAGCAAACCCTTCTCGCGGACCGTCTGCTGCAGCGCGATGCGCTCTCGCATCAGCCCCTCGTGGGTGGGCGGACCAGGCTCATCGTGGGGCACCAACCGGACCTGGACCTCGGCGACCCCGAAGAGCGAGGCCGGGTCGAGATACACGTCGCCGTCGCGCACACCGAAGTGGAACCCGCGTCCACCGAGCCCGACGATCGCTCCGGACTGCACCGTCTCGCCCCGCCGGACGACGACCGACTCGAGGAACGAATAGCTCGTGCGCAGGCCGTCGGCGTGGAGGACAGTGACGTGCTGGGTGCCGGCGACCCAGCCTGCGAACACCACCTGTCCCGGTGCTGCAGCTCGCACTGGCGTACCGGATTCGAGGTCGTGGGTCAGCCCACGGTTGCCCGGCCCGTACGTCGACTTCGGTGCCCGGAACGGGTCGATGACCGGCGCGTCGACCGGCGGTTCGTAGACGACAGCTTCGTCAGCTCCGGCCGCGCCGGCCTGGTGGACGGTGGCGCCGAACGCCACGACGAGGACGAGCGCGATCGCGCCGATCCGGATGCCCATCGGGGCCTCCCCTGCTCTGAGATCTCAGGGGGAAGGTCGTTCGTCGCTCCCTGCGGGAGGTTCTCACTTCTGAAGTTGTTCGGCAGAGCCTCACAACTTCTGTGCACGACGATGTTGCTAGACCGGTTCGCGATCGGCGGCGGCCATGCGGGACCGCAGCTGCAGGATCGCCTTGGTGTGGATCTGGCAGACACGGCTCTCGGTGACTCCGATGACGTCGCCGATCTGCGCCAGGGTCAGACCCTCGTAGTAGTAGAGGGTCAGCACGACCTTCTCGCGCTCGGGTAGCCGTTCGACGGCCTCGCTGAGCAAGCCTCGCATCTCCGCGACCTCGAAGATGTCGCCGGGGCCTTCGTCGTCGGTTGCGATGGTGTCGCCGAGCGTGGCACCGCTGTCGCGGTCCGACGAACCGACGAACTCGTCGAGGGCGATCACGCCGACGAAGGAGATCTTCGACAGCGAGGTCTGGAGTTGGTCGACGCTCATGTCGAGCTCGTCGGCGACCTCGTCCTCGGTGGGTGCACGGTGGTGCTTGGCCTCGAGCGTGGCGTAGGCGTTCTCGATCTGGCGGGCCTTGGCACGGACCGATCGTGGCACCCAGTCGATCGAACGCAGCTCGTCGAGGATGTTGCCCTTGATCCGGGAGATGGCGTAGGTCTCGAACTTGAACCCGCGCTCGGGTTCGAACTTGTCGATGGCGTCGATCAACCCGAACAAGCCGTAGGAGACCAGATCGGACTGTTCGACGCTCTGCGGGAGCCCGACGCCGACACGACCGGCGACGTACTTCACCAACGGCGAGTAGTGGACGATCAGCTGGTCTCGGGCGCGCCGTGATCCGTCGGCCTTGTACGTCGTCCACAGACGATCGACGTCGGCAGTGGCTCTGGCATGTACTGCGGAGTCGGTCACGAGTGTCCCTTGGCACGGGGATGTGTTGCCGCCAGAACCGCGCGAAGGCGGCCAGCGCTGACGTGAGTGTACCGCTGTGTGGTCTGGAGGTCGCTGTGACCCAACAGCTCCTGCACCACGCGGAGGTCGGCGCCACCGTCGAGGAGGTGGGTGGCGAAGGTGTGACGCAGCGCGTGCGGGTGGGTCGGCTCGACCGAACGACGGTCGAGGATTCGGCGACAGTCCCGGGGACCCAGCGCGTGTCCTCGGAGGTTGAGGAACACGACGTCGACCGGCGATCCGGCCGTCTCGAGGTGACCTCGACCGGTCTCGAGCCATGCTCCGAGCGCCTCGGCCGCTGCTGGCGTGATGGGGAGCTGGCGCCAGTTGCTGCGCTTGCCGAGGACCCGGATGGTGTGCGATCCCAGGTCGACCTCGGATCGCAGGAGACCGCAGACCTCGGCAACGCGAAGACCGCTCCCGTACAGGAGCTCGAGCACTGCGTCGTCGCGCAGACGCCGGTGGGGCGGGTCGTCGTCGACCTCGGGACGAGGGTGGTCGAGCAGGCCGTCGATCTCGTCCTGACGGAGCACGCGCGGGAGCCGGCTCGAACCGGCCGGCGGTCGGAGGCCGAGCGTCGGATCGACGACGACGTGGCCGCGACGCACCAGCCAGCGGAAATACCGCCGGAGAGCCGCCACCCTGCGGGCGATCGTGGCGCGGGCGTAGTCGCGCGTGCCGAGGTACGCCACGTACCGCCGAAGATGGCGTCGATCGACCTGCTCGACATCATCGAGGCCGTGCCGTTCGCCGAAGGAGACGAACGCCTCGACATCGTGGCGATAGGCGTCGATCGTCGCCGGGGCGGCGTCGGTGAGCGATCGCGTGAAGTCTTCGACGTACCAGCCCACATGGTCACCGTACCGAGCATTGCGCCCAGTTGGTCGACACCCGTCACCTCGTGGTCCGCCGGTAGCCGTCGGTGTCGCGCTCCACGACGCCGGCGAGTTCGAGAACCATGAGCTGCGACGCCACCTCGGTGAACGGGAGCCCGGTGGCGGCCACGATGTCATCGAGCGGGGTCGGCGTCCACGCCACGGCATTGGTGACGGGGTCGTCGACGAGTGGAGCGGGTTCGTCCTGCTGCTTGCGGCTGGCCGGCAACGGGAGGTGGACGCCGATCGCCGCCATCACGTCGGCAGCGTCCCGGACGAGACAACAGCCATCTGCCAACAGCTGGTTCGGGCCCGCCGACGCAGGTGCACGTACCGGGCCAGGCACGGCACCGACGTCGACCTGGCGCTCGATGGCCGACTCGACCGTCAACATCGACCCGCCGGTCAGCCCGGACTCGACCACGACCACGAGCCGAGACAGCGCGGCGATCAGTCGATTGCGCGCCGGGAACCGCCAACGCTCTGCCGCGGTGCCCAACGGCGCCTCCGAGATCAGCACGCCGGCCAGGGCGACCTCGGCCCAGAGCTCGCGATGTCGACGGGGATACACGACATCGAGTCCCGTGGCCACCACGCCGACGACCGGACCACCCGACCGGAGTGCGCCACGGTGGGCCGCGCCGTCGATGCCCAGCGCGAGACCGGAGACGACCCCCACGCCAGCAGCACCGAGACCCTCGCCGAGGTCTCGGGACGTGGCGCTCCCCGCCGCCGTGCACCGTCGAGTCCCGACGATCGCCACCGACACCGACGCCAGTAACGCTGGGTCGCCCCGTACGAAGAGGAGCGGTGGCGGCTCCGGGTCGGTGTGGAATGCGTCGGGCCACTCGACCGAATCGGGCGACAGGATCTCGATGCCAGCATCGCGATGTGCCGACACGATCGCGTCGACGTCGGTGCGTTCTGC
>JBBSLH010000122.1:0-11309 GCA_038255425.1 Acidimicrobiales bacterium | reverse complement strand
TCGTGGGTCTTCACTGCCTCCTCCACCTCCTCGGGGAACACCTTCTCGCCACCGGTGTTGATGCACACCGATCCGCGGCCGAGCACGACGATCGCACCGTCCTCGTCGAGGGTCGCGTAGTCACCTGGGCACGAGTACCGCTTGCCATCGACGACGATGAACGTGCGAGCCGACTTCTCCTCGTCCTTGTAGTAACCGATCGGTTGGCGACCACCGACCGCGAGTCGGCCGACCACGCCTGGTTCGGACACCCGTCCGCCATCGTCGCCGACCACGACCGTGTTGAGTCCGGGCTCGAACCGAGCGGTCTTCGCCGCGGCGCCGCCACCGGATATCGACTGTCCCATTCCCAACGCTTCTGACGACGAGAACGCGTCCATGAGGAGCATCTCGGGTCGGTGTTCAAGCATCCCCCTCTTCGTCTCCTCGCTCCACATCACACCCGACGAGACGAAGGCGAGCACGGACGACAGCGTCCACCTTCCGGGGTTCGCGTTCAGCGCGCCCAGGATCGGCTTGGCGAAGGCGTCGCCGACGATCGCGATCGCATTGACCGACTTGGCGTCGATCTCGTCGAGGAGCTCCTCGGAATCGAAGTGCCGGCTGGGCAGGGTGACGACGCAGCCGCCAGAGGACAGGGTGCCGAACGACGTGAATGCACCAGTGCCGTGCATCAACGGGCACGCCGGCATCCCGACGGGGCCCGGGTTCTCGTAGGCCGTGTCGAGGAATGACGGGTCGTACTGCTCGGGCACTGCCAGACCGAGCCCGGCGCCCATGATCACCGCGAGATCGTCCTGGCGCCACATGACGCCCTTGGGCATACCCGTGGTGCCGCCGGTGTACAGCATGTACAGGTCGTCACCGTCCCGCCCGTGGTCGGGCATGACCCGGTCCGTCTCGGAGTTCGCCGCGTCCTCGTACGGGGTGGCCCAGTCCGGGCATGGCCCGGTGCCGTCATCGACCCATAGCCATGTCGACACCGTGGGCACCCGCGACCGGATCGACTCGATCGTCTCGGCGAACGTTCCGTGGAAGATCACGGCGACAGCGTCGGCGTTGTCCCACAGGTAGACGAGTTCGTCCTCGGCGTAGCGGTAGTTGGTGTTGACCGGCACGAGCGATGCCTTGAAGCACGCGAAGACAGACTCGAGGTACTCGGGGCAGTTGTAGAGGTACTGCGCGACCTTGTCCTGCTTGGTCGCTCCGGCGTCGAGTAGCGCCCGTGCAACGCCGTCTGCCCGGCGGTCGGCGTGGGCCCAGGTGATGGTCCGATCGCCTTGTTTCGCGAAGGGGGCGTGGGGAAGTTGGTCGGCCGCGGCCTCCCAGATCTCGGCGAAGTTCCAACCCGGCATGTGTGCTCCTCGTGTGTGGATACTGGTGGGGTCGCGCGTCGGCGAAGCTCAGATCTTGACGTCGCGGTCCCAGTACTGGTCGCGGAGCTTGCGCTTGTAGAGCTTGCCGGTGGGCAGCCGCGGAAGCTCGTCGAGGAACTCGTATCGCTTCGGGCACTTGTAGCCGGCGATGTGTTCACGAGCGAAGGCGCGAAGCTCGGCCTCCAGATCTGCGCCGCCTGCACTGTCGTCAGCGGGTTGGATGGCGGCCATCACCGACTCGCCCATCTCCTCGTCGGGGATCCCGAAGACGGCGACATCGGCGACCTTGGGATGCATCACCAGGCAGTCCTCGATCTCCTGGGGATAGATGTTGACCCCTCCGGAGATGATCATGAATGCCTTCCGGTCGGTCAGGAACAGCCAGCCGTCGTCGTCGAGGTAGCCGACGTCGCCGAGTGTCGTCCAGCCGTGGCCGCCGGGATCCTTGGCGTCCTCGGTCTTGTCGGGGGCGTTGTGGTACTCGTAGTCGGGCCCGCCACCGAAGTAGATCGTCCCCGCATCCCCGGGCGCAGCGGCGTCTCCGTTCTCGTCGACGATGTGGATCTCCCCGATGAGCGGCTTGCCGACCGTACCGGGGCGTTCCAGCCACTCGTCCGGCTTCACCAGACAGAATCCGTTGAGCTCGGTGCCGGCGTAGTACTCCCACAGGACCGGTCCCCACCAGTCCATCATCTGCTTCTTGACCTCCACCGGGCACGGTGCCGCAGCATGCACAGCGACCTGCATCGACGAAACGTCGAACCCGCTGCGCTGGTCCTCGGGGAGCTTCAACATCCGGATGAACATGGTGGGCACCCACTGCGAATGAGTCGCCTGGTGCGACTCGATCAGTCGGAGTGCCTCGATGGGGTCGTACTTCTCCATGACGATCGTGGTTCCGCCGAGCGCCTGGACGCCGAGGTTGAAGCCGATCGGCGCAGAGTGGTAGAGCGGCGCGGGGGAGAGGTAGGTCGTGTCCTCGGTCATCCCGAAGACGCCGCCGAGCAACGCCGAGATCATCATGCCGTCTGCCACGGACTGGCCTGACAGCGGACGCTTGATGCCCTTCGGACGTCCGGTGGTCCCCGACGAGTACAGCATCATCTCGCCTGCAGGCTCCTCTTCGAGGCGCTCGCCGGACATCGTTGCTGTCGCGTCGCGGTAGGACTCAAAGCGCTTGTCGGTGTCGCCGATGAGCAATGGCAGGGTCACCCCGGAAGCGTCATCGAGGGCAGCGGCCGCGGTGTCGGCCTTGGCAGCCGTGGTCACGAGCGAACGCGACCCGGAGTCATCGAGGATGTACGCGACCTCCTCGGGCGACAGGTAGCTGTTGATCGTGGTGATGTACAGGCCCGACCGGAGCGCGGCCCACATCACCTCGAGGAACTCCGGGGTGTTCTCGCTGAAGATGGCGACGTGGTCGCCGGGAACGAGACCGTGGTCCCGCCAGAGCCGAGCCAGCCGGTTCGAGCGCTCGTCGAGCTGGGCATACGTGACGATCTCGCCAGTGCTGCCCATGACGAGGGCAGGCTTGTCCGGCGTGCTGATGGCGTGGACTCCCGGGTACACGGTTCCCCCTGTGGTCGGTGTGGTGGTTGTGGTGGCGGCGGGTGATCAGGTCGGAAGCGGTGTGAACACCGGCAGCTTTCGACCGTCCTCGAGTTCGACGCTCCAGTCGACGACCACTCGCTGGTCGCAGGTGACTGATTCGGGGTCGACGCCGACGATGTTCGTGGTCATCCGAACTCCTTCATCGAGGTCGACCAGCGCGATGACGTACGGAACCTCGTCGCTCATCATCGGGTTGCCCGGCTTTCGCATGACGTTGAACGAATAGATGGACCCGGTTCCCTGGAGCGGCACCCACGTGAGTGCGGCGCCCAGGCATTCAGGGCAGAAGTCGCGCGGGTACCAGATGAACATCTGGCACGAGTCGCAGCGTTGCGCGGTCAACGTGTCAGCTCGCGTTGCTTCCCAGAAGGGTTCGGACAGTGGGGTGGTGGCGGGTTCGATTCGAGGCATCAGGACTCCTAGAGCGTTGAATCGGTTCCGAGGACGATCGTCGAGGTACACGACAGGACGCCACCGCAACCGTTGGCGATGGCGACCTGTGCTCCGGTGACCTGTCGGTCGCCGCCCTCGCCCCGGAGCTGGCGCACGGCTTCGACGAGAACGAACATCCCGTACATCCCGGGATGGGTGTAGGAGAGCCCGCCGCCGTTGGTGTTGGTCGGTAGCGCGCCACCGGGACCGAGGCGGCCATCGGAGACGAAGTCGCCCCCCTCGCCCTTCGCGCAGAAGCCGAGGTCCTCGAGGGTCATCAGCGCAGTGATCGTGAAGCTGTCGTACAACTCGACCACGTCGATGTCGGAATGATCGATCTGCGCCATGGCCATTGCCTGCGGTCCCGAGACGGCCGCCCCCGTGGTGGTGACGTCGCCCATCTGGCTGAGGGACATGCCGTGCGTGTGTGCCGTGCCCGCGCCGAGCACGTATACCGGTGCGGCGCGGAGGTCCTTGGCTCGTTCGGCGGATGTGACGACCAACGCACCGGCTCCGTCGGTCACGAGGCAACAGTCGAGCTTGTGCAGCGGCTCGGCAACCATCGGCGATGCGAGCACGTCGTCGATCGTCATCGGGGTCTGGTGATACGCGTTCGGGTTCTTCGCCGCCCACTCACGGAACGAGACGGCGATCTGCGCCAGATGCTCGCTCGTGGTTCCGTAGTCGTGCATGTGGCGGCGCGCTGCGAGGCTGTAGCTGGCAGCTGGGAGACCGAGCCCGTACGGCAGATCCCACTGGAAGAGGGCCGAGTCCTTCGCCATCGGCGGTCCGCCGCTGGCGAACGGATTCTTCCCGCTCCGCGGTGTCGCCGCGTACACGATGACCGCGACTTCGCACAGCCCGGCGGCGATGGCAGCTGCTGCGTGTTCGACATGGACCTCGAAGCTGGACCCGCCTGTCATCGTGGAATCGGTGAACCGGCCGCGCACGCCGAGTCGCTCGGCGAGATCGAGTGAGGCCATCATGCCGTTCGTCGACATCACACAGTCGACATCGTGGATGGACAAGCCGGCGTCAGCGAGCGCACCCCGGATCATGTCGACCTCGAGTTGCTCGACGGTGCGGTCGAGCGCGCCGGTCGATGACACCGCATCGACTGCGCCGACGATGGCAGCAGCGCCGCGAAGTGATGTGATCACGATTCTTGTCTCCCCGTCTCAGTCCATGGCCGGTGCGTTGCACGCAGTCCACGGAACATAACATGCAGACTGTCTTACGTGCTATTCGACGAGTCGGTCCAGGCCGTAGAGCGCTGTCACGTTTCCTTGCAGAATGCGTGTCCGGTCATCGTGAGAGAGATGCGCCGTGTGTTCGGCGAGCAGCTCTTGGCTCCATGGCCAGGTTGAATCGGAGTGCGGGAAGTCGTTCGCCCACATGAGGCGCTCGACGTTCATCAGGTCGGTCACCTTGAACGCAGCCCAATCGTCCTGGAAGGTCACATAGATGTTCTCCGCGAAGTACTCGCTGGGTCGGCGGCTGAGCTCGGTGCCAGTGAGCCAGTGACGGTGGCGGTCGAAGGCGTGATCCATCCGGTACATGTAGTGGGGAACCCAACCGGCATCGGCCTCGACGCACACCACGCGGAGCTCGGGGTGTCGTTCGAACACGCCACCGAACACCAGCGTTCCCATGATGTCCTGGCATCCGCGGATGATCGACATGAACGAGTTCAGCTTCGGGCCGCGAGGCCGATGGTTGCCCAGCGAGTCTGACTGGCCGGTGAGGATGTGGAACGACAGCGGCAGTTCCAACTCGATCGCTGCCTCCCACAACGGCGCCCAGTCCGGATGTTCGTAGTCGTGCTCGTAGGGTGAGTCGCCCGGGAGCATTGCTCCATGGAAGCCCGCGGCGGCGATGTCTCGTAAGTCGTCTGCTCCCTCGGACGGTGAGCGCAGCGCCGTTTGACCGATCCCGAGCAACCGCGCGGGGGAGTGGCCGCAGTAGCCCTCGAGCCATCGGTTGTAGGCCTGGAAGCACGCTCGTTTGAACTCCGGGTCGGGGTGGTTGCACAGGACCATGCCGACGGTTGGGTAGATGATCTCCGCGACCACGCCGTCACGGTCCTGGTCGTCGAGTCGGGCGGCGGGGTCCCAGCCCCCTCGGTGCATCTCCTCGAACCGCACACCCATGACGCGGATCTCGTCGGCCGGCTTGCCTGCAGCGGCGACGAGGCCCATCGGAATCGGCTTCGACATGCCCTCGATCACGAAGCTGTCGCCGACACCCTCGAGGTGTTCGAGCCGAGGTGCTCGATCGCGGAACGAAGGGTCGATGTTGTCGATGTACGTCTCGGGTGGCTCGGTGATGTGTGAGTCGGCGGAGATGCAGGCTGTCATCAATCGTTCCTCGGTCGTGGTTGTCCGAGCGTGAGACGCCGGACGTCTGATGTCAAGTGCGGCTCGTGCGGGTCGTCCCTCGTCCGGGCGTCAGCCATTCGGCGTGACCACCCCGTGGATCGGAGGCGTGTCGCCCTCCCCCGCCATGGTGAGGAGCAGGTCTTCCACTGCATCCAGTTCGACGACGCGTCGGTCGATGCCTGCGAACGGGTGTCGACCCGAGGCGAGCAGCTCGAGTGCGGCGCGGTACGCCGTGACATCGACTCCCAATGCGCCCTCGATCCGCAACTCCTTGTACACCACGATGTCTGGTTCGAAGCCCGGTGCACCGCCACCGCCACGAGTGCCAGCGATGATGATCCGCGCGCGTGGGGCGGCGATCTGCATGGCTTGGGCCACCACATCGGGGGCCTTGGCCGTGACGTCGACGACAACATCAGCGCCCATGCGACCCGAGGCATCGCGGAACGCTGCGACGGGGTCGTCTTCAGTGACGTCCACGACCAGATCGGCGCCGAAGCGCTGCGCCGCGTCGAGGCGGGGCCGGTCGCGTTCGCCGGCGCCGGTCACCATGACGAAGTCGGCTCCTGCGTCCTTGGCTGCGACCGCGGCGCACAGTCCTCGGATCCCACATCCGAGGACCGCGACCGCATCCCCTGGCTTGGTATCGGGCACGGTCACGCCCCAGCGGATGCCGGCGCCGAGCGGGTTGAACAACGTCGCCAACGTCGGATCGAGCCCTTCGGGCACCGGGAGCAGCATCGAATCCGGGCCGAGGTACTGGTGAGTTGCGTAGCCGCCCCACAGGCCGGGACCTTCGTCGACCGAGACGAAGCCGTACATCGTGGCAAGGCCATGGCGATCGCAGCGCCGATAGTCGCCTCGCCGGCAGGGATCACACGATCGGCACGACTGGAAGACCTCGACCGCCACCCGCTGACCCTTGGTCACACCCCAACGGGCTTCGGCCTCCGGGCCGATCTCCTCGACGACGCCGACGGTCTCGTGGCCCGGGATGAATGGATGGCCGGGATGCAGTTGACCGCTGTACTGCTCGTGGTCGGTGCCACAGAGCCCACACGCCTCGACGCGTAGCAACGCGTCGTCACGCCCGATCACGGGAAGGTCGAAGGTGCGGGGACGGAGCACTCGGGGCGCTTCGAGCACCATTGCCTTGGCGTTCACTCGACTCCTCCCGGACCCTGCTCTCGCGCTACGATGATGCGAGAGACGCACAGCGTTGTACGTCGCATGACGGGACCGTAGCATCGGTCCCGTGTCCGCCAACGACCTTGGAGGGTCGATGCCGCTCCGGCTGACCACCACAGTTCCGAACATCTTCTCCGAGTCCGTGATCGCCGATCCCTTCCCGGCCTACGCGGCGTTGCGCTCCATCGGCGTGGCACGGGACGAGAGCAATGACCTGTGGGTGCTGACTCGCCACCCGCATGTCCTCGAGGCGCTGCACACGCCGTCGGTCTTTTCGTCCGCGGGTGGCTACGGCGAGTTCATGTCAGGCCGGATCGGCCCGTCCGCCAGTAGCGAGCGCTCAGCTGCGGTCGGGTTCAGTCAAGCAGCGGGGAGTCGAGTCCTCATTGCCAGCGATCCGCCCGACCACACGATGCTGCGGCGCGTCGTGAGTCGCCCGTTCACGAAGCGGACGATCTCGTCCTGGGAATCGATGGCTCGCACGCTCACCGATCGTCTGGTCGATGATCTCGTCCACCAGATCGACGTCGAGGGCTCCGCGGACTTCACCCAGGATCTCGCGATTCCGCTGCCGGTGACGCTGATCGCCGAGATCCTCGGCATCCCCGCGGAGCGGATGCGTGACTTCCGCCGTTGGTCCGAAGCGCTCGTCGGGAGTCTCGCTGCCGAAGTCGACCTCGCTGCTGTCGGAACGGACATGGGCGAGATGTCGCAGTACTTCTGGGAGATCGTCGAAGAACGCCGTGTTGCGCCAGGCGACGACCTGATCAGTCAGATCGCGATGGCGACGCCAGACGGCGACGAACTGTCGACGATCGAAGTCGTGATGTTCTGCATCCTGCTCCTCGTGGCCGGCAACGAGACCACCACCAATCTGCTGGGCAACGTGCAGCACGCGTTCTGGGCACAGCCCGATCAGTGGCAGCGCCTGGTCGACGATCCGTCGCTCGCGTCGGCAGCCGTCGAAGAGGGTTTGCGTCACGGCGGCCCGGTGCAAGGGTTGTTCCGTCGCACGACAGAGGCGTATGAGATCGGAGGCGTCGTGATCCCGGAGCACGCAAACGTCTATCTGGGTTTCGCTGCGGCGAACCGGGACGAGGACGTGTTCCCGGACGGCGATCGATTCGACATCGGTCGAGAGTCGACGGAGCAACTGGCATTCGGACACGGCATCCACTACTGCCTCGGTGCCCAGTTGGCTCGTCTCGAGACCCGAATCGTGCTCGAGGCCCTGGCATCGCGGGGGCTGATGCTTGCCCCGGCAGGTGCACCGGTTCCCACCGCCAACCCGGTGTTGCGCGGCTTCTCGAGCATCCCTGTGACCATCGAACGTTGAGGTCGCGCCCGAACGATGGTGCACGACCGACGCTGCGGTAGACAACAATGTGACAACTACGTAGAGTTGTTACATCCGCAGCGCTGAGGCGCTGCCGTCACGGACCGAGGGGACCTGCGATGCCGAACACCTACACCCACGAGCAACTGATGGCCGACCCAGACTTCGCGGAACGGATCCGCCACGATGGTCGCCTGCTCCACGGCGGAGTCGATTCTGATGGGACGTACCTTCCCCCCCGGTCTCTGCATCGCCTTGCCGCGATCGAGGGCTGGCGCGAGCAGTTGCGATCCGATGGCCATGCTGCCGACGTCCTCGGTCCCGACGTCATCCCCGAGGAGTTCTTCCCCAGCGAGGATCAGGCGAAGCTGCTGCTGCGCAATGGTGCTCGTGGAGCGATGGCGCGCATCCTCACGCTGATCGGCGTCGTGGAAGGATTCGGGAACGACGGGATCAGGCTCATGCCGCCGATCGACATGCGGGACCACATCGTCGAGCCGATCACCGGCACCTGCCTGGCGCACCTCCACGAGGGTCTCTTCGAGGCACACGGGAACGACGAAGCGGGCCGAGGTGACGAGTGTGGTCACGATCAGATGTGGTTTGCAGTGCGGGACGCAGCGCTCGATCGTCCCGAGATCCTCCCGGACTACTTCACCAACCTGCCCATTGCGCCACCGCCTGGATACGACGGCCCGGCCGAGGCAGGCCCGGAAGCGCTCAACATCGGGTCGATGATGGAGCCGCTCGTCGAGGGTGTCGACCCGATGTTCGAGTTGACCATCCGGGGCATGGCCACCATCCTCGTCATCGAACTCATGGCATTCCGGACGTTCGCATGGGCGGGGACGGTCCTCGGCGACGCATCCTGCGCGGTCGACCCGGCCTTCGCCACAAGGATCATCGGTCACATCCGGGCCGACGAGGAGATCCACGTCGCCTACCTCCAGACCGCGCTCGCCGAGGTGGCGGTCCGCACCGTCCGTCGTACGGATGGCACCACGCTCTCGGGAGCGTCGCTGGTGCATGCCGCGTGTGCGGCGGCCGTCAGTGCACAAACGGGCGACCGATTCGAGCGGATCCTCGCCTACCGGTACAGCCAGGTGCGCGAGGAGCTCATGACGTTCGCCGACGGCGACGCGCTCCTCGAGGAGTTCGACTCGCTCGGCCCGATTCCCGCCTGAGTTGCGGGTCCGTCCCCAGAACCAACAGGAGAAGGCGTGAAGAAACTCACTGGCCGCGTCGCGGCCGTCACCGGAGCAGGCAGCGGTATCGGACGTTCGTTGGCCATCGAACTGGCTCGGCGAGGCGCTGATGTCGCATTGTCCGACATCGATGAGACGGGCCTCTCGGGGGCCGCGGCCGAGATCGAGCGTCTCGGCTCCCGAGTCACGACCCACACAGTCGACGTCGCCGACCGGTCGGCGGTCGAGGAGTGGGCGGGGAAGGTCGCTGCCGATCATGGCCGGGTGAACCTCATCTTCAACAACGCCGGCGTCGCTCTCGGGGCATCGGTGGAATCGATGTCGTACGAGGACTTCGAATGGTTGATGGACATCAACTTCTGGGGCGTGGTCCACGGCACGAAGGCCTTTCTCCCGCATCTCAAGGCCAGCGGCGATGGTCACATCGTGAACGTGTCCAGCGTCTTCGGTCTCATGGGGATTCCGTCGCAAGCGGCGTACAACGCGGCCAAGTTCGCCGTGCGCGGGTTCACCGAGGCGCTCCGCATCGAGTTGGACATGGACAAGGCGTCGAACGTCTCGTGCACGACGATCCATCCCGGGGGCATCAAGACCAACATTGCTCGCAACGGTCGGTTCGATCCAGACTCGGTGCGGGCGATGGGTCAGGACCCCGACCGCATCGTCGACGCGTCCGAGAAGGCGTTCCTGACCACTGCCGACAAGGCCGCCAGGGTGATCCTGCGGGCGGTCGAGAACGATCGACGCCGCGCCTTCATCGGTCCCGACGCGCAGTTGTTCAAGGCGCTCTCGATGCTGCCGCCTGGCATCTACCAGAACCTGATCCGGCTCGGGAGCCGCATCAAGCTCTGAGCGCCACGTCGTCGGCTTTCCGCTTGCGATGTGACCGTCAGTCGACACGAGACGGAAGGTGTCTCGCGGGTCGAGCGACCGCTATGGTTGTTACAGAGTGACCAGATCGTTGCATTGTCTTCAGGAGGAGCTGTTACCGATGGCCGTGACCGACATGCCCCGTGATGCTGCCGACGCCACGACACCCGATCACCACGTGGTGGTGATCGGGTCAGGATTCGGTGGCATCGGAGCGGCGATCGAGCTCGATCGCGCCGGAATCGATGACTACGTGATCCTGGAGAAGTGGGACGGCCCGGGCGGAACGTGGCGCGCCAACACCTATCCGGGTGTCGCCGTCGACATCCCGTCGTTCATCTACAGCTTCAGCTACGAGCAGCGCGCCAATTGGTCGCGTCTGTTCGCCCCCGGTGCCGAGCTGCTGTCCTACGCCGAGGACGTGGTCGACCGCAACGGCTTGCGCCGGCGGATGCGATTCAACACCACGGTCAACGAGATGGTGTTCGACGAGGCGGCCGACCTCTGGCGGATCTCCATCTCCGATGAGGACGGTGACCACGAGCTGACGGGCCGATACGTGATCAGTGGCATCGGAGCGCTCGAGCGTCCCGTGCTCCCCGACATCAAGGGCATCGACTCTTTCAAGGGGGAGATCCTCCACACCGCGCGCTGGGACCACGACGTCGACCTGGCCGGAAAGCGCGTCGCATGCATCGGAACCGGAGCCAGCGCGTTGCAATTGATTCCGGAGATCGCGACGCAGGTCAGCCAGCTGGACGTCTATCAGCGGACGCCGATCTGGGTGGCCCCGAAGCTGGATCCGGAGATCGGCGCCGTCGGACGGGCCGCGATGTCGATTCCTCCGCTTCGGTCCGCGGCCCGCGGGGTGGGGACCGTGGCGTTCGACTTGTTCGGGAATGTGGTGTTCCAG
>JBBSLH010000121.1:0-11371 GCA_038255425.1 Acidimicrobiales bacterium | reverse complement strand
TCGTGGATCGGATGCCGCCGACGCTCATCGGCCTGGAATTCGTGGTGGTGGATGCCGCGGTGGCGATGGAGTTCTTCGTCGACGTACTCGGGTACCAAGTGGTGGAGCAGCGAAGACACGAACAGTTCGACGCCGACTTCTACGTGCTGGGCGACGGGCAGCTGACGGTCACGTTGTTGCAGCCCACCTCGATGGCAGATTCTCCGCCGTTCCCGGAACCTGGCCCGCGGCTCGCCCAGCTCATCTTCGCGTCGACACCAGACGAACACGCCGAGCTGCACGAGGCGATGGCCGCCGCCGGTCTCCCGGTGGCGACGGCGTCGCCGTCGATGTTCCACCTCGTCGAGCAGTTCCGGCAGGCAGCGCTCGGCGAGACGCCGGCGTTCGTGTTCGCTGCGGTCGAAGCCGCCGACGTGACCGAGGACGGATGAGCGCTCCCGGGACCACGCAGTGGGGTCCGCCGCGACCCCCCGATGTCGCTGACGACCTGCATAGCGCCTACGTCGATGCGCATGAATCAGTCCACCTGTCTCTGCACTCGCTGTCGCCGGCGGTACGGGACGCGCTCGTGCTCTGGCAGCGGGAACAGCAGGTCCTGAGCCTCGCCAGTATTCGCCCCACCCGATACGGCGGTACTGGTCCGGCGTTGTTTCCCGAACGGCGCCGGTTCCTCGACGCACCTCTCACCCGTCGGGCCAGAGGTGTGGAAGTCGGACTCCGCCATGTCGAGCACCGCATCTCCCGCGTCTTGAATGATGCGAGCGAGCCGTTGTTGCAAGCGGAGACGCCGTACGTGTTGAACGCGCTCACGGAGGGTCGTGAGGATCGCTCTGACGTGGACACCCATGCTGGCCTCGTGCGGGCGCGTGGGACCGCCGTCGGTGGGCCGATCGCCGCGTACGGCTACGCACCGGGCGAGCGGGCACGCGAGCTCAGCGACTCGCTGTTGGCAACGGCGCGAACGCTCGATGCATCGCCTGTCGCGGTCGGGCTCTGGGTGCTCTTCGGCTGGTTGTCGATCCATCCGTTCCGTGACGGGAACGGACGTACCTCGCGTTTGCTCCATCTCCTGATCAGCGGCCCCGAACTCCCGCTCGGCCTCGATCTGGGTCTCGGCGAGATCGTGGTCTTCCGACGCACCGAATATCGCGAACGCCTGATCGCCGGTCAGGCGCCGCCTGTCGACGCTCAGTACGACGGCCGGACCCTCGAACCCCGCCCGTTCGTCGAGGCGATGGTCAGGTGGAGCGTCGAGGGCGCGATGTTGTTCGAACGTCGGATCAGGTCGGTGGCAACAGCGCGCGACGTCTTCGACGTCGAGGACGACACGTTCGCTCTGGTGCTCGCGGTCTGGCTTCGCGGGCGAGTTCGCCCGGGAGAACTGGGCGATGCGATCCTGCGAGCAGATCTGACGTCGCTGCTCCGGTCGCTCGAGGATCTTGTCGGTGCGGGGTTGCTGGCCCGACACCGTCCCGTGGCGTCCCACCGGAAAAACGACGACGACCCCGATCTCCCCGCATACGGGGTGACCGAGGCCGTCGACCGACTGATCTGGTCATCGATCCGGGAGTCGGCGGACGAACCCGTCGACTCCCAGCCCTCCGATCAGGTGAAGTAGGCGACGATGTCGAGGAGGAAGTGACACGACCCGCCAGGGGTCGCGGCGCGCATCGTGATCTGACCGCCCGTACCGGGCTTCGCGACGAACGAATTCGCCACGGTCGCATTGGCACTGGTCCAGTTGATGTTGGAGTTGCCCGGCCAAGCGACGCCGGTCGGGTACATCGACAGGTAGCCAGTGCCTGATGTCTCGGTCACGGTCAGGTTGCCCATGACAAGGCTCGCGTTGGTAGGGATGTTTCCGTTGGTGGCGATCGAGATGTTGCGCGTCTGACCGTTGCCGATCCTGCCCTTCGTCACGCCGAGCGGCGCCTTACCCGCTCGTGAGTCGTACACGCGGAAGTTGCCGGTGAGCGGCACGGGTGCTGCAGACAGACGAGCCCACTTCGAGCCGGTACCGGTTCCGCTTCCGTAGCAGTAGAAGAGGTGGCCTCCCTCCACGCCGAAGGAGCCGGCGCTCCACGTGCCGGAGGTGGGTGGGAAGGGAACCGAGCCCTCGTCGATCTTCAGCGGCGTTCCCCGTTCGGAAACAGCGCGAACGCCGATACCGCTGACCGTGGAGGTGCCGCCCTCGCCGTAGACGCCCGTGCCGCCGGTGCCAGACCGACCGAGCACGCCGACGGCTGCCGTGTTCACGGCCGAGCCGACCGAATCGCCGTAGACGCTGACGTTGTTGTTGCCGTTGAGGACTCGCAGCTGCGAGCCTGCGAGGGAGGTCGTCAATGTGCCGTTGTTGGCCACCCCGATGACGAGGTTGCCCCCGTTTGCGGCGCCCGCAGGCAGGGCGGTCGAGACGGTCGCGGCCGCAGTCGCCGCTGCCGCTGCCGCCCCGTACTTGAAGAAACGCCGACGTGATGGCTGGCCGTCAGATTCCTGCTCGTGGTCTGTCATTGGTGTGGTGCTCCTTGTCGAGAGTTCGCCGTGGACACGGCAAACGCGATGCCCCGATGATGCGTTCCGCCGTGAGGACACGGGCACCGTCGTAGCGACGCGAAAGGTACCGCATCGTGACTCGTCCGTCGCCGATTCTCTGGACAGCGTCGTAGGGTCTCCACCCATGCGCGCAGTTGTCCTGAACGGAGCCCACGACGTCTCGGTCGAGACCGTCGACGACCCGGTCCTCAGCGGGCCTGACGCCATCATCGTCGAGGTCGAGCGGACCGCCATCTGTGGATCCGATCTCCACCTCTATCACGGCGACATGGCGCAGCCCGGGGTGCACCTCGGGCACGAGTTCATCGGTTCGATCGTCGAGACCGGCGCCGAGGTGCAGACGGTGGCCACGGGTGACCGTGTGTTGGTGAGCGGTGTCATCGGCTGCGGGACCTGCGCCGAGTGCCGCAACGGCTGGCCGATGCGCTGCCTGAACGCCGGTTCGCAGGTGTTCGGCACGTCGGCAGAACTCCCCGGTGGTCAATCAGAGTTCGTCGCCGTGCCCGCCGCCGACACGTCGGTGCGGGTCATCCCGGAGGCGGTGAGCGTCGAGCAAGCAGTCCTGCTCACCGACATCTTGCCGACCGGCTTCATCGGCGCCAGACGGGCGGACATCGAACCGGGGTCGACGGTCGCAGTGATCGGTCTCGGCCCGGTCGGGATCTGCGCGCTCCGTTCGGCGATGTTGTACTCGCCGGCGCGCGTCCTCGCCATCGATCCGGTGGCGCATCGTCGTGCCCATGCCGAGCGGCTCGGTGCCCAGGCGATCGACCCGTCCGACGGGGGAGCGGTGGCACAGATCCTCGAGGCCACCGGCGGTCGAGGTGCCGACTCGGTCATCGAGGCAGTCGGTCACGACCAGACGATCAACGACGCGATCATGAGCGTGAAGAACGGTGGCACTGTCTCGGTCGTGGGGGTCTCGACCAACCTCGCGCACCCGTTCCCGATGGCCATCGCCATGTTCAAGGGCATCACGTTCCGGATCTGCGTCGCCGACATCCCGTCGACGTGGGACAACCTCATCCCCCTCGTCGAGAACGGACGACTGCATCCCGAGGACGTGTTCACACACCACATGGGACTCTCCGAGGCCGCCGAGGCCTACCGCATCTTCGACAGCCGCGACGACGGTGTCATGAAGATCCTCCTCGACCCGCGGGAATGACTGGCCGCTACGATTGTTGACCTCCTGAGTAGGGATTCCACACCGTCAACGAGAGCGACACCAATGGCCAACTTCCGTGAACTCCTCTCCGCCACCAAAGCAGAGATCAGTGAGATCGAGACCGCCGAGGCAGCAGAGCTGCGCGATGCGGCCCGTGACCAGGGGAGTGACGACGTCGTCATCCTCGACGTACGCGAGCCCGACGAGAACGCGCAGGGCTCCATCCCCGGGGCGGTCTTCATCCCCCGTGGTCAGCTCGAGTCGAACATCGAGAACAAGATCCCGAACAAGGACGTCAAGGTCCTCATCCACTGCGCCTCCGGTGTCCGGTCGGCGTTTGCGGCGAAAACCCTGACCGAGCTCGGTTACTCCGACGTCGCCTCGATCGCCGGCGGCTTCAACAAGTGGAAGGACGAAGATCGCGACTGGAGCGTCCCGAAGAACCTCACGGCCGAGCAGCGCAATCGCTACCAACGCCACCTGCTCCTGCCTGAGGTCGACATCGAGGGTCAGATCAAGCTCCTCGAGGCCAGGGTCCTGATGCTCGGTGCCGGTGGCCTCGGCTCACCCGCGGCGCTCTACCTCGCGGCGGCTGGTGTCGGAACGATCGGCATCATCGACATGGACGTGGTCGACGCGTCGAACCTGCAGCGTCAGATCCTGCACAACATGGACCGCATCGGCGATCGCAAGGTCGACTCGGCCAAGAAGACGCTCACGGCACTCAACCCCGACGTCGACGTCATCACCCACGACTTCCGGCTCGACGCCTCCAACGTCCTCGACGTGCTCAAGGACTACGACATCATCGTCGACGGCACCGACAACTTCCCGACCCGGTTCATGGTCAACGACGCCTCCGTCAAGCTCGGCATCCCCGTCGTGCACGGGTCGATCTTCCGCTTCGAGGGCATGGTCACCGTCTTCGATCCGAAGAACGGTCCGACGTACCGCGACATGGTGCCCGAGCCACCGCCCGCCGAAATGGCCCCGAGTTGCGCCGAGGCCGGTGTGCTCGGCGTCCTGCCAGGCATCATCGGGTCGCTCCAGGCGATCGAGGCCATCAAATTGATCCTCGACCTCGGTGACTCGCTCAGCGGACGGCTGTTGGCATATGACTCGATGGAGCAGAGCTTCCGCGAGTACAAGGTCCGCAAGGATCCAGCCAACGAGATCACGTGGGAGAACCGCGACAAGATCCAAGTGGTCGAGCTCGACGGTCTGTGCATGCCAGCCCCGCTCGGCTGACCGAGGGCGGGCCCCGACTGCCGGGCAGGTATTCCCGGCCGCCGCTGCCTCGATGCCGGGTGGGATCGCGGCGGCCGCCGCGGCGCTCTGCGCCCGCTCGGTGCTCATGGTCGTCGGGAGCGGCCCTGTTCGGGCTGGTCCTCGGCGCTCGACGAGGTGCCGATGGTGTCGATGGACCGGCTGTCGACTCCGTCTGACAGACGCCTGGACCCTGGTCCAGGTCATCAGACCCTCGATCGCGGCAGCGACGTCGGGAGTGTGCTCGAGGACGCTGATGCAGAGCACGAGGTCCGTGAGCGACCGGCCAACGAGATCACGGGTGAGAACCGCGACAAGTCCAGGTGGTCGAACTCGACGGTCTCTGCATACTGGCGCCGCTCGCAGGCTGACGCGCCTACGCTGGCCCGCTTGTGAACGACGTCCCACTTCCATTGAACGCGTGGCTCCGTTGGGATCCCATCGCCAATTTCGTGGCTGCCCGGCAACCATCGTCGATACTGGAGATGGGCATCGGTGGGGGAGCGGTCGGCGCTCGGCTCGCTGCCATGACCGGCCAGTACGTCGGCTATGAGCCCGACGAGGACTCCCGGGCGTTGGCCTCGTCTCGGCTCCCAGCGCAGGCGACGGTCATCGCTGACCTCGATGCAGTCGCTGGCGAGAAGTTCGCCATGGTCTGTGCATTTGAGGTGATTGAGCACATTTCGGATGACAAGGCAGCGTTGGACGACTGGGTGTCCCGGATCGCCCCCGGCGGTCACCTCGTGCTGTCGACACCCGCGTTTGCCGCGAAGATGGGGCCGTGGGATCGACGGGTCGGGCATCACCGCCGCTATGACCCAGACACCATGGCCAGCATGCTCTCCGACGCCGGACTCGCCGACGTGGTCGTGACGGCGGTCGGATTCCCGCTGGGTCACCTGCTCGAGGGGGTGCGAAATGTCATAGCGCGGGTCTCAGGAGGCAGGGAGGCCGATTCGATGGACTCTCGCACCGCCGGTAGCGGGCGACTGTACCAACCAAACCGCGGCGCAGTGTTCACGGAGGTCGCCACCGCGCCGTTTCGGAGACTTCAGCGCCGGTTCCCTGATCGAGGGACCGGACTCGTCGCGACCGGTCGAACCACGGCGTGACGCGCCGTCGGATTCGAGTCGCAGGCCTCATCCTCGGCGTCGCCGGACTTGTGGTAGCTGTCGTTGCCACCAGGAGCGAGATCGACGGTGCTGCACGTCCAGGAGCACTGGCGCTCGCGGTCGGTGCCATCGCGGCTGCGGTCTCGTTGCTCGCGGCCGGCCGGTCCTGGGCAGCACTGCTACAAGCAGGAACGGAACGTCGTGAGGTGCTCGGTGCGCTGTATCTCTCTCAGCTCAGCAAGTACCTCCCCGCCGGCGGATTGGTGCAGGCCGCAGGGCAGGTATCGATGTCATCGACGTCGACGATCCCGGTTCGTCGCGCCGCCGTCGCGTACCCAATAGCCGTGCTCGAGATCGTGGTCGCCGGGTCTCTGTTGTCCTCGGGCCTCACCTTCGAGGCTGGACTTCCCCTGTGGGCGCGGGCGCTTGCGGGGGTGGGTCCAGCCTCGATTTTCGTTCTCCAACCGCGTGTCCTCCGGTATGTGTTGCACCTAGCCCATCGGGTCTCCAAGCGCGTGCCCGATGCCAGCGACCTGCCCCCGTCCACGACCGTGGCTCGATCACTGGGTTGGGCGCTCCTGAACATGACCGCGACGACGATCGCGTACGTCGTGCTGCTCCGCAGTCTGGATCCCGACGTCGCACTATTGACGAGCGCAAGTGCATTCGCCGCTGCCTGGGTGATCGGATTCCTCGTGGTCCCCATACCGTCGGGACTCGTCGTCCGCGAGGCTGTCCTGGTCGCTGCGGTCCCGGGACTCGGCGCAGCCACCGTCGTCGCAGCGTCGCTTGCTCACCGCGTAGTCACACTGGGCGCAGAGATCGCTGTCACGACGGCAAATGCCGTTGTGCGACGTGGATCGGGTGACCACCCCGCGACCTCCTCCAACTCCCCGACCTGACTCATGAACGACGCCTCTCAGGCGATCAGAGTGGCGACTGCTCAGGCTCCATGCCTGATCTCCTGAAGGCGGTGCTGGAGTTCCTCGACCACCTGCTCCGGATTGCACGCTTCATCTGCCCATGCTCGAGCGCGGTGGCGGGCAGCGTCCAGCGCGTCTGCGTCTGACGCGAGATCGCGAAGCACGGCTGCCAGGGCGCTGGCGTCGCCCGCCGGTACGTAGACCGCGGCATCTCCGAGCATGGCGCGCTGCGTCGGCGTGTCCGCGGTGACGAGTGCCGCGCCGGCAGCCGCGCCCTGGAAGATCTTGTTCGGGACGACGCGATTGGCTTTGGCGCTCGTGGCGAAGATGCCGAGACAGATCTGGTGGTCCGCCACGACGGTGGGGAGGTCCACGGCATCGATCCAGTCGATCCACTCCGTTCGAACCCCGGATCCGGCGGCAGCGGCTTCCGTCGCCGTACGGTCCTGCCCGTCCCCGATCATCGTGACCTCGAGACCGACGTCGGTCCCCAGGAGGCTGAGGGCCTCACCGATCACCGGCGCACCCTGCAGTGGCGTGTAGAGACCGAAGAACACGGCGCGGACCGGCTCGTCGCCGCTCGGTATCGCCGATGGTGTGGTCTCCATCCAAACGGCAGGGGCGCCGACCCGCACCACCACGCGGTCCTGGTCACTGTCGAGTCGATCGGCTTGCGCATCGGTGTCGACGACGATGAGGTCAGCGGTGTGTTCGGCACGACGGTCGAGTGCGTGGAGAAGGCGTCCGAGTCGTGATGTGGGCCCATCGAGCCCGCGATCGGCGACCGTCTCCGCGAGGGAGACCATCTCGTCGAGCACGATCAGCGCGTGACGGAACCGGAGTCGAGCCACGTGGACGTCGAACGCTCCGAGGTACCCCACCACGACGACGTCGGGGGTGCGTGACTTCCTCGACCTCCACAGCAACCGGATCCATGTGACGAGCAGTCGGAGCAGGAAGGGCGCGGCGCGCCACGGCTCGGCTGCGAGGCGGACTCTGGCGGCGGTGTCGAAGCCCAGCGGCACGTTGCAGACCTCGACCAGCGCGCCTCGGGTTTCGAGTCCCTCACGCAGCACACGGACGCGTGGGTGTGCGAGTTCGTCGTAGGTGCCGAAGAACAACACTCGCATCGCTCGGTCATCGTGCATCGATGGCACGGTAGGGATCAGAGACCGTCCCAGTCACCCACGATCGGCGAGTCGGTGCTCCTGCCGAAGGCGATGGTGACGTCGGCGGGCCCGCTGCGAAGCGTGTTGCGGAGGTAGAACTGGTTTCCGCGTCGGACGCCGAAGGTGTCCTCGCTGTTGCCGTTCCAGTCGCCGACGACAGGGGTGTCGGAGGGGATGCCGTAGGCGAGGGTGACATGTGCCGGCCCGCTCCGAAGCGTGTTGCGAAGGTAGAACTGGTGACCGCGGCGCACGCCGAAGGTGTCCTGGCCGTTGCCGTTCCAGTCGCCGACGACAGGGGTGTCGGAGGGGATGCCGTAGGCGAGGGTGACATGTGCCGGCCCGCTGCTGAGCGTGTTGCGGAGGTAGAACTGGTGACCGCGGCGCACGCCGATCGTGTCTCTTCCGTCGCCGTTCCAGTCGCCGACGACAGGGGTGTCCGACGGGATGCCGTAGGCGATGGTCGTGAGCGGACCTCCGCCGCTGACGTCGTTGGAGAGCTGGAATTCGTTGCCTCTCCGGAACCCGGGCGTGTCCCGTCCGTCACCGTTCCAGTCACCGTGAACGAGGCTCGCGCCGTCCATGTCGATCTGGACAGTGACGTCGGCCTGGGTGGAGCCGCCAGCGGGAGCATTCGAGAGGTACAACGTCTCAGCCCGCAGCACCCCGAGGCTGTCCGGGCCGCCGCCTTCGACGAGCACTGGTCGCGTCGGTGTCACGTCGATGGTGGCAGGCGTGGTGGCGCACGGGGCCACCGGCAGGCCGGAACCCCAGGTGTTCTGGTACCAGAACGACCCGACAGATGTCGTGAAGATCAGTGCGTAGCCTTGATCCGGCGACAGTTGCTCGACTCGGAACGAGCCGTCCGACTCGTTGGCCTGGCCCTGGACGGTGAAGCCCATGATCGGACTCGTCGAGTCCGCCGCTCGTGACCAGGCTGCGACCCGTGACACCGGTACGGGTTTGCCGTTGTGGATGACCCGACCCTCGATCGCCCCGTTGTCACCACCGGACCCGAGTCCACATCCGAGTGGGAGTCGGAGATCGATCGACGTCCCCACCGGCACGAAGCGGCGCATCGCTCCGCCGTAGCGGAGATACGACGTCACACTGCCGTTCTTCGTCTTCGGGTACACCTCGATCCATGCGCTCGCTGCGTTCTGTGGCGCGGGGATCGACCAGTCGTCGCTGTACTGCGAGCTGGTCGAACCGTTGTGGTCGAGCGCGTAGCAGCATGAACTCGAGGGATTCAGCCGTGCTCGACCGGCGTAGCCACCGATGTCGGCTCCAGACGGATTGCTGCACGGTTGCGGGGCGAGCTTGGTGCCCTGAGAGTCGTAGAAGTCGATCCCCACCATGGCCGAGACGAAACGCTCGTCCTCGCCACGGAGCGTTCCTCCGATCGATTTCGTGCAGCTCGCTGCTGGCGCGGCAGAGGCGGCGGCGGCGGGCACCAGCAGAGTCGCAGCGATGGCGAGTGTTGCTGCGATCGCCGCCACGATGGAGCCGCGGAAGCGCTGGTCGAACATCGAGGCGAATCCCATTCCAACGACATCGGTGTGGTGCCGCCGCTTCTTGAGCTCCTGCTCGGCCGTCACAGGGGACGGATCGCGTAGACCTTTTCCGCCGTGAGAACGAACAGCTCGCCCGTCTGGTCTTCGGCGAAGGACAGCACCGGCTTCGGGAACACGCCGAAGGACTCACCCTCGACGAACGCGCCGTCGCCGTTGTCCTCGAGCGTCCGGAACTCTCGACCGCAGTAGTCGCTGAAGACGTACTTGTCGCGGAGCGCCTCGATCTCCTCGCCCCGATACCGGACGCCACCGGTCACGGCGCAGGTGCCCTCGTGGGTGTACGAGAAGGTCGGGAGGACGTGGTTGTCCGGTTCCGCCCGACCGTCGAACGGCTCCGGGCCCTCCATCGAGCTCCACCCGAGGTTTGCCCCGGGAGCCTCGTCGGGCTCGAGGCGGTTGATCTCCTCGTACGTCAGCTCGCCGACGTCGGCGATCCACAGGTCGCCGTTCGCTCGATCGAAGGAGAACCGGTAGGGATTGCGGAGCCCGTAGACGAAGACTTCCGGCGCGTTCGCAGTTCCGACGAAGGGATTGTCATCCGGCACGCCGTACTGCTTGCCAGGGAGCGGCGTGCCGTCGGGATCGATGCGCAGGATGTTGCCGAACAGGTCACTCGGGTCCTGTCCCGTGTTCCGGAGATCGCGGGCACCGCCATCCGAGCCGTCACCGATGCTGATGTAGAGATAGCCATCGGGTCCGAAGTGCAGGTCGCCGCCGTTGTGGTTCGACTTCTCCTTCTCGAGCGCGATCAACGTCTTGCGCGAGTCCACGTCGACTGATCCGCTCGAGACGTCGAAGCTCATGACTCGCTTGAGGAACTGCTGTGGTCCGGGATCTTCGGGAAAGAACTGGGTGTCACTGAGGTACATCGTCGCGCCGTCGGGCGAGAACACGATGCCGTGG
Source organism: Acidimicrobiales bacterium (assembly GCA_038255425.1). GTDB lineage: Bacteria > Actinomycetota > Acidimicrobiia > Acidimicrobiales > Salinilacustritrichaceae > Salinilacustrithrix. Next base: position 706 of record JBBSLH010000121.1, on the reverse strand, counting down.
ATCCCCGCCTCGCTGCCGGGGGCGGGTCCACCCATCTCCTCGGTGAGGTCGAGGAAGACGTCGTCGGCGAGCTCGTAGCTCCCGTTGCCGTCGGGGACGAGAGTGCGGATCCGACCGAGTTGTTCGGACACGAACAGACGGTCGTCCCCGGCTCGGGTGGTGAGCGCCGTGGGCCACTCGAGCGTGGCCAACTCGACCGGATCGAAGATGCCGGCGCCCGGAGGCAACTGCCCTTCTGCGTTGGTGGTCACCGGTGCACGGGATGTGGTCGGTCCGACGTTGGCCGAGTCCGTCGCATCCCCGCACGACACGAGGAGGAACACGCCCGCCAGGGACCCGAAGAGAATCCTGCGGTGCGATCGAGATCTGGCAAATGGCATTCGTCGATCGTAGCGCTGGCCCTGACAGCCCCAAGATCTCGCGAGGGCGTGATCGACGTCGCTGCCGTGCCCCGACGGGGAGGAGGTCGTTCGGTACGGTGATCGCCCCGGGCGGGTCGGCCGTCGGACTCGGAGGAACAAGCGTTGGCGACAGTGCGTGACGGACGGTCCATGATGATGCGAGGCTCGGTGCACCTCACCCGTCTCGTCGGAATCGTCGGGATGACGCTCGCACTGGTGTCCAGCTTGGTCGTCGTGCGCGCCGACGCAGCGCTCGCTGGAGGATCCGACCCGATCGTCATCACCGGGCGCGGGTACGGCCATGG
>JBBSLH010000120.1:0-11419 GCA_038255425.1 Acidimicrobiales bacterium | reverse complement strand
CACGTCCATGGCATCGCCGAACAGGTCGCGTTGCGTTCGCTCCCAGTGATCACCGAAGTCGGTGGTCGACAGCTCACCGACGTCGCGACGGTGGGTGTGGACCGCGTCTTCGAACCGGTTCATCGAGACCTGTCGGAAGACCGTTGCGATCGAGCCTTCGACGTTCTGGGCCAGGAGCGCGAACCGGTCGGCAGGATCAGTGATCTCGGACAGGAGCCGGTTGAAGGTCACCGTCTCGCCGAAGACCGAGGCCGTCTCCGCGAGCGTGAGCGGGGTCATCTGCTCGAACACCCCCTGGTCTCGGGCCAGGTAGCCGTGGAGGCCGTGGCCGAGTTCGTGGGCCAGCGTCATCACGTCGTTGGCGGTCGCCGTGTAGTTGAGGAAGACGTAGGGGTGATGGCTGGGAACCGTGTACGCACAGAAGGCGCCGCCACGTTTGCCCGGACGCGTCGGAGCATCGATCCACCCCTCGGTGAGGAAGCGGTCGACGACGGTCGCCAACTCGTCCGAGAAGGAGGCATATGCATCGCGCACGATCGTCTTCGCTTCGTCCCACGCGATGTGACGGTCGGCTTCGGCGACGGAGGCGTTGCGGTCGTAGTCGGCGAGCTTGTCGATGCCGAGAACACCGGCCTTGAGCCGGTACCAACGCTGCGGGATGTCGTAGCGCCCGACGACGGCTTCGACCAGTGCCTGAACCGACTCGTCGCTCGCCTCGTTCGACAGGTTCCACGAGCTGATCCACGACGGATGGCCGCGCAGGTCGTCCTGGATCCGTCGGTCGGCGAGGAGCGTGTTGAACACGTACGCACGAGTACGAAGGCCCGGCCGCAGTCCTGCGCTCACCGCTTCTGCCGCGAGACGACGCGTCTCTCGGTCGGGGTGATGGAGCCTTGCCAGCGCCGCATCGAGGCTCATCGACTCGTCGTCGAGGTCGACCTCGATCGACGAGGTCTGCTCGGTGAACAGCCGCACCCACGCCGACCTGCCGGTGGGCGAGGTGTTCGCGAGGAGTCGTTCCTCGATCTCGGAGAGCACGTGCGGCTTGCCGGCGCGCACGGTCTCGAGGTGGTGGCGGAACGGCGCGAGTTCGTCGGTGGCGAGCATGGACTCGGCGGTGTCGTCGTCGACGGCGATCCACTCGAGGTCGAACCACACGAGCTCGGCCGACAGCACGGAGAGCTGTTCGCCGACGCGTTGCATCTGAGCGCCACGTTCGGGGTCGGCGGTGTCGGTCGAGAATCGCAGCTGGGTGTAGTTCCCGGCGCGGTGGGCGGTCTCGTAGACCTCGGCAAGCCGTTCGAGCAGCGCCGCGAGACCGGCTGCGTCGCAACTGCCGATCGTGCCCTTGGCGTCGGCCGTGATCTGACGAGCGCCGGTCAGTGCCCGGTCGACGAGCGTGTCGACGTCATCGCCGCCGAGCAAGGTGTCGACGTCCCAGGCGACGTCCTCGGCGCCGGTGGTGTCGGTCAGCGCTGCGCTCACGCGACGAGATCGAGGGTCTTGTCCTTGGCCTTCGCGGCTTTGGCCTTCGCCTTCACCTTGACCTTGTTGGCCTTGCGGCGCTTGCGACCGATGCCCGTGGCGAAGAGGAACGTGCCCAGCACGAGCTTGATCGACCGGCGAATGGTGCGAAGGACGAGGCGGATCGCACCGCCGATCGTGGCGTTGAGCACGGCGAAGAAGAACTTGACGATGCCGAGCACCAGGCCGACGACCTTCATGATCAACCGCCAGATGGCGAATGTGATGTCGGACGCCAGCGACACGATGCGGCGGATCAGCGCAACCGCCACACGGACGGGGAGCAGCAGCGTCGCGATCACGACGCCAACGATGCGCAGGAGGAGCCGCACGATGGCCGCAACCAGACGGAACGGGGCGGTCAGCAAGCGGAAGAGCGAGTGGAACAAGCCGCTCTTCTTCGCGGTGTCGCCGGCGTCGTCGTCGACGATCTCGCTGATCTCTGGAGCGTTCTTTGCCTTCTTCATCCCACGATCATGGCGCACATCGACGCGGTTTCGCGCCGTGACCGGTCAAGCGGGCCGGAACCGGACGAGTGCATGCCCGGACGACGTGTCGTCGAACACCGCAGACACTCGCTGTCCCACCGAGATCGACGCCGGGTCGCAGCCGACGATGTTGGTGATGATGCGTGGCCCGGGGAGTTCATCCGGGATGTCGAGTTCGACATACGCGACGACGTAGGGCGCCGCATCTCGGTACGCGCCCTGCCCGCGACGCGGGATCGAGAAGCTGTAGATCGACCCGGTTCCGGCGAGCTCGATCCATTCGACGTCGAACGACGAGCATGATGGGCAGAACCCGCGTGGGTACCAGATGACCGATGCACACCGTTCGCAGCGTGGGACGACGAGTCGATGCTCGGCCGTCGCCTCCCAGAACGGTGCGGCATCGTCCTGGACCGTCGGGTCGAGTGCGGGCAGTTCGCTCATGTCTGCCTCCCGAGGATCACAGTTGCCGATGCGTGTCGTGTCCCGATCGAGCCACCGGTCCCGTGCGCGAGTGCGATGTCGCAGTCGGGCACCTGCACGGCGGGATGCGCCTCGCCTCGGAGTTGGCGGACCGCCTCGATCACCTTGGTCATGCCGCCCCGGTTGGTCGGATGGTTGTTGCAGAGGCCGCCGCCGTCGGTGTTGAACGGCAGTCGCCCGTGGGGTGCTTGGAGCGCTCCGTCCTCGACGAACCGTCCGCCCTCGCCCTTGGCGCAGAAGCCGAGATCCTCGATGGTCTGGAGCACCGTGATCGTGAAGCTGTCGTAGATGGATGCGTAGTCGATGTCGTCGGGGGTGACGCCGGCTTCGTCGAACGCTCGAGGTCCGCTCCACAGCGCACCGGTGTGCGTGAGGTCGATGCGCCCGTTGTCGGTGTGTTTCGGTGCCTCGCCGTGCCCGAGCAGTACCGGCGAGTGGCGATCGAGACTGCGGGCGACCTCGGGAGACACGACGACCAGCGCACCGCCGCCGTCGGTGATCACACACGAGTCGAGACGGTGGAGCGGATCGCAGACCATCGGCGAGTCGAGCACCTCTTCGACCGTCACCACGTCGCGGAGAAAGGCGTTCGGGTTGTGTTGGGCATGCGTGCTCGCAGCGACCTTGATCTCGGCGAGCTGCGCGCTCGTCGTGCCGAACTCGTGCATGTGGCGGGTCGCGGCCATGGCGTAGTTGGTCAGGACCGACGTGCCGAAGAGCGCTTCGAAGCTGAACTCGGGCGCCGCCTGCATCCGTCCGGCACCACCCGGGGGAGCGCCACCCGTTCGTGGCTTGCCGGCCAATGTGATCAACGCCACCGAGCACTTCCCCGCATCGATCGCCGCCGCGGCGTGCCCGACCTGGGCGACGTAGGACGACCCGCCGATCTCGGTGCTGTCGACGTACGACAGGCCGGTGAGTCCGAGGTACTCGGCCATCGAGATCGGCCCGAATCCGGGAGCGTCGCCGGACGAGAAGTAGGCATCGACGTCGTCCATCGTGAGTCCGGCGTCGGTGAGTGCGCCGACGGCCACCTCGGCGTGGATCTGCGGCGTCGTCCTGTCGGGAATGGTTCGCCCCGGATGCTCGTAGACCCCGGCGATGTGTGCTGCCCCACGGATGCTCACGGGCCGGAGTCTGTCAGGCGAGGTGACGCTGGCCCGCCTCCACACGGAAGGTCTCGGTGGTGGCGACGGGGGATCCTTCGACCGACGCGTCATCGACCAGTCGGTACTCGGCGGTCCATTCGTCGGGACCGATCGTGTGGAGGACCCAGCCGCGTTGGGTCGTCTCGGACCACTGGATGTGCGGTGATGACAGTTCGACGAGCGATCCTGCGCCTCGCAACTGGTTCGGGACGTCGGACGAGACGCCGGGACCGACGAACTCCACACCGACCTCGGCCGAAGTTTCGTCGTCGAAGTCGGCTCGGAGGTCGGACACCCACGACGAATGGACGTCGCCGGTGAGCACCACGGGGGTCGGCGCCTCGGCGAGCGTGTCGAGGAGCTGTCGCCGGGCGCCCGTGTAGCCATCCCACTGGTCGAGGTTCCAGAGCGAGTTGCCGCCGAGGAAGCGCCACTGGTGCACGACGACCTGCTGTACGACCGTCGTCCAGACGGCGTCGTGGCCGGGTGCGACGTCGGCGAGCCACGCCTCCTGCTCCGACCCGAGCATCGAGATGGTCGCGGTCTCGTCGCAGCGTGGACCCAGGTCCGTGCCCCCGGGATCGCGGCCGCAGGGTTGGTCGTCGCGGTACTGGCGGGTGTCGAGCAGCACGAACCGAGTCAGCCCACCCCAGTCGACGGTGCGGTGGATCGCCAGTCCCGGGCCGTCGGGCGCCGCGAGCCTGGTCGGGGTGAACTCCCACCACGCGCGGTACGCGGCAGCCCGTTGTGCATCGAACTCCGTCGACGGGGGACCGTCGTTGGGGTCGTTCCCCTGGTAGTTGTTCGCGACCTCGTGGTCGTCCCAGACCATGAGCCAGGGGGCGACTGCGTGCGCTGACTGGAGGGACGGGTCCACCTTGTAACGCCGCCACAACGCCCGGTACTCGTCGAGCGTCACTGGCGGCGCGGTGTCGTCGGGCCGGACCAACCCACCGTCCGACTCGTACACGTAGTCGCCGCAGTGCACGATCAGGTCTGGTGCCTGGCCCGCCACGTCGTCGAGCGCCATCCAGTAGCCGGAGGATCGGCGCATGCAGGACAGGTGGCCGACGACGAGGGGCTCGACCGGGATGGCGCCGGCAGCCGGCGCCGTGCGGGTGCGGGCGGGAGTCGTGACGTGGCCGTCCATGGCGAACCGGTACCAGTAGACGGTGTCGGGGCGGAGCGCAGTGGCCAGCGCCCGACCGGTCATCCCGGTGTCGGCGGTGGCATCGACCGTCGCCCGCTGGACGATCGCGCCGAACGCCTCGTCGGCCGCGACCTCGACCAGCAGTTCTCGTTCCGGAAACCGGTCGACCCACGTCCACAACACGACGGACGATTCGTCGGGATCGCCCGAGGCGACGCCGAGCCCGAACGGGTCCCCGCCCACCGGCGCACCGAAGTCGATCGGCTCGATGGTGTCGATCTGGGGAGGGGTCGTCGTCGACGGCGACCCCCCGCCGTCGCTGTCGCGGTTGCAGGCCGCGAGCACGAGTGCTGCACCGCCGGCGAGCCCGAGGAACTCGCGTCGAGTGGGCTGCGACGGATGCACGCGCCGCACGCTAGGTGGATGCGATTCCGCTGGTGTCGAAGCGGGCGCGCCGGGACGCTCGACGGAACGTCCGCAGCAGCACCGGCCCCGCCAGCACGACGAGCAGCGCGGTGGTGACCGCGCGCCCGATGTCCCAGCCGAGCGATGTCGTGAGGCTGAAGACGACGAGGCGGGTGAGGTTGTCGACCACGCCGTCGCCGGCCTGGAAGGAGAGGTCGGTGTCGCCCCCGAGGGCGAACGGCCAGAACGACAGGTTGAGGGCGAGCCCGTACAGCAGTGCGGCCAACGCGCTGTAGGCAGCCAGGAGCGCGACCTCGGCGCGTCCTCGCCACGCGGGAAGGAACCCTGCGCCCGCCGCGACCCACGCCGCGCCCAACATCTGATATGGCAGCCATGGCCCGACGCCGCCGGTCAGGATCGCCGAGGCGAACAGTGCAGTGTTGCCGAGGACGAAGCCGAAGCCCGGTCCGAACACGCGACCCGAGATGATCAGGAGGAAGAACACGGTCTCGATGCCCGCCGTGCCAGCGCCGAGCGGTCGCACCGCAGCACCCATGGCCGACAGCACACCCAGCATCGCAACGGCTCGAGCATCGAGGCCGTCGTCGGACAGCTCGGCGAGCACCACGGCAAGGACGACCAGCAACAGACCCGCGAAGTAGATGGGTGCGTTCCGACTCCGCTCCAGGGTCCAGTTCGCGTCGGCCAGAAGCGGCCAACCGAACGCGACGAGTCCGGCGCATGATGCGAGGACCAGAGCGACGGCGGCCCTCGGACGGATGACGATCGCGCTCACCGCAGCCGCTCCCGCACGTCGTCGACCGTCAGCGCGCTGACCGGTGCGAGGATCTTGGCGACCTGGGGAGCGAACATCGGCGACGAACCGATCACGTTGCGGGCCGGTCCGTCGGAGACGATGTCGCCCGCGGCCAGCACGACGACCCGATGGGCGAAGTGGGCGACGAACTCGACGTCGTGGGTGGCGACGACGACGGAGCGTCCTTCGTCGGCCAACTCACCGAGCACCGCGACGAGGTGATCCTTCGCGACCTGGTCGAGACCGCGCGTCGGTTCGTCGAGCAGCACCACTGGTGGCGCGGCGGCCAGAGTGATCGCCAGCACCAGCGAGAGCCGCTGCCCCTCCGACAGGTCGCGGGGGTGCCGGTCGTCGGGCACTTCGTCGACGAGGCGGTCGAGTATCCGTCGGCATGTGCCCGACGCAACGTCTGCGTCGAGGTCGCCCTGCGCGCACTCCTCGCCGACGGTCGGGTGGTAGAGCAGGTCTTCGGGGTCCTGGGGCACCAGTCCGACGAGGCGTCGTCGCTCGGCCGCCGGAAGCGTCGCCGGGTCGCGGTGGAGGACGTCGACCGCACCGTCGTCGCGGCGGCCGGTTCCCTGCAGAGCCCACAACAGACTCGACTTGCCGGACCCGTTGCGTCCCATGAGGGCGATGCGTTCTCCGGAGCGGACGCTCAGCGATGCGCCTCGGACCGCCGGTGTCGAACCATGGACCACGACGATGTTCTCGGCCTCGAGGACCACTTCGCCAGACGCAGGGTCTTGCACCGGTGGCGCCGGCTCGACTCGGTCCCGGAGGTCGGAGGCGAGCCGTCGAGCACCGCGGATGTCCACGGGCAACGGGTCCCAACCGGCGAGGCGGCCGAGCTTGACGATCGGCGGCGCGAGCGGCGACTCGGCCAGCATCATGCTGGGCGTGCCGACGCGGGCGATGCCCTCGTCGAGGAGGACGACTCGGTCGGCGAACGACACCACGCGCTCGAGTCGGTGCTCGGCCATGAGAACGGTGACGCCGAGGTCGTGGACGAGCCGGTTGATGGCCGCGAGCACGTCCTCAGCGGCACCGGGATCGAGCGCCGACGTGGGCTCGTCGAGGACGAGGATCCGCGGTGCGGCGGTGAGCGCCGCACCGATCGCCGTGCGCTGGGCCTCGCCTCCCGAGAGGGAGCCGACGTCCCTGCTCCGCAGTGGTTCCAGGCCGAGGAGGTCGAGCGTCTCCTCGACGCGACGGCGCATGGTTGCGGGCTCGATCCCGAGGGACTCCATGGAGAACGCCAACTCGTCCTCGACGGTGCCGGCCACGAACCCCGACTTCGGGTCCTGCACCACGAACCCCACGACGTCGGCGAGGTCGCGTGGATGGTGGTCTGCGGTGGAGCGCCCGTCGACCAGTACCCGTCCGGTGAGCGTGCCGCCGCTGAAGTGGGGCACGAGACCGTTGACACTGCGCAGCATCGTGGTCTTGCCCGACCCGGTGGCGCCGACGACCACGCAGAGTTCCCCCTCGTCCACGGTGAGGTCGATGTCGCGCAGCGTCGACTGCTCGGCACCGTCGTAGCGAAGACTGACGTGGTCGAACCGGATCATGCCGTCAACTCACGGGTGACGGAGACCGGGGCGCGTGCGCCGGGGGCGCGGGCGACGACCAACGGCACCAACGCCACGAGCACCCCGACTGCTGCGGGCAACGGGAGTTGGGGTACGGCGATCGGTGCGAAGTCGGGGATGAGGTCGCCAGCGCCGGTTCGTTCGGCGACCAGGACGCCGACGAGCGATGCCAGCCCGCTCGCTCCGATGATCGTCTCCACGAGACCCCAGTGGTCGGGTCGGTAGTGGCTTCTCGTCACGCGCTGAGATCCGAGCACGAGCCCCACGACGCCCAACACGCCGCCGGCGAGCATCACCGGGAGCCCGAACGCGCCGGGGGCGGTCGTGTCGAGCACGCCATAGGAACCGAGCGCGAGACCGCCGAGGCCGCCGACCACACAGACGCTCGTGACGTGGCGGAGGCGACGCGACTGTGTGCCGGTTCGCCCGTAGCCGCGTGAGTCCATCGTCGAGGCCATCGCCAGCGACCGCTCGATCGCGTCCTCGATCACGGGTACCAGCAGCGACGTGAGCCGGCGAAGACCGTGCACGGTGTGTCCGCGGAGTTGACGCGCCCGCCGGATGCGTCCTGCGCTGACGACGAGTTGCGGAGCGGTGGTCAGCGCGACCACCACGGCGACGCTGACCTCGTAGAGCGCGCCGGGAAGCGACTGGAGCAGACGCCGAGGATCGGCGAGCGAGTTGGCGGCGCCGACGCAGATCAGCAGCACCCCCAGACGGAGTCCGTCGTACGCAGCGTTGAGCAGTCCTTCGGTGGAGACCGGACCGCCGAGCCGTATTCCGGCCGCCCAGTCGGGCAGCGGCACTTCCGGGAGGTCGACGAGGACTGTGGGGCCGGTGACGCCGCCGAGGAGGGCATGGAACAGGACGCGGATGACGAGGACCGCGGCGGCCAACCGCAGGAACGTGCCGTACGAGCGCGCCCACGGCGCCTCGGATCGGCAGGCGATCGTGACGTAGCCGGTGACGGCCGCGATGAGCAGCAGCAGGATCGGGTTGGTGGTCCGTGTCGCGGCGGTCCCGAGCGCCAGCGCCCAGAGCCACCAGGCTCCGGCGTGGATGCGACGGGTCTGCACCGCACGGGTCACGTCGGTGTCCGCCGCCGCCAGAACTCTCGCGCCGCGCCGCCAGCGATGGCGATCACGACCAGGACGCCGATGAACGCGCCGGCGCTGTTGCCAGCCTCGTCCTGTGTGCTGCTCGATCGGTCGACGGCGAGTTCCTCGCCGTCCTCGTCGTCCGATGACGGCGCGGGTTTCTCGATGTCCTCGTCGTTCGATGTCGCGGCCTCGACGGTGGTCGTCGTCGATCCGTCGTCGGGCTCGGTCGTCGTCGCGTCGTCGTCGGTGTCTTCTGGGACGTCGCCGGCGGTATCAGCGATGGTGCCCGCAGGTCCCGTGGGCGAGGACGCTGGTGCTGTGTCGGAACCCCTGGTCGTCGGGGACGACGAGGAGGAAGGCTGCGGGGGACGTGTGGTCGGCGACGGTGATCGCGTCGTGGTCGTCGTGGTGGTGGCTGGTGGAGCGACCGAGGGCGAGCGACTGCCGTCGCCGAACACCCATCCCTCGCTCGACCCTGGAGCGGGATCGTGATTGCCCGCGCCGCTGGTGCTGTACCTCCAGGACCCGCCGGGGGGAGCCTGGTAGTACGCCCAGTACGCGTCGGGTTGGGGCCCGTTGCAGGGGTTCGGGGCTCCCTGGATCGTGCATACCAGTCCCGGCTGGTTCGCCGGGAACCCGTACGTGAAGCCTGCGCCGCTGAGGGCCGCGAGTCCGCTCGATGGATCGCCGGGAGCGCAGGCGACCCGGGTGCCACCGCCCAAGGAACCGAACTCGACCACAACGGTCACGCCGCTGGTCCCGCTGCATGCCGCAGCGGGCGCGACCGGTGTCGCGCCGGCCGAGCCGGGGCCGCCGACGACGGCGGCCCCGATCCCGACGAGGAGTCCGATGATGGCTGCGAGTCGTGCTGGACGAGCCACGTCAGCCCGTGAACGTGGGGTTGGCGCGGACCGGTGTGGCCGGTCCGGCCTGGCTGGGTCCTGCGCCTGCGCTGGTGGGAGCGATCGGACCGGCCGGTGTGTTGGGTGTGCCCGGCGTCGTCGGCTCGATGGTCGAGCACGCGAATCGAGGTCGGTCTGCCGTCGCGCCTGCCGACGAAGCGTTGACGTAACCGGTTCCGGACAGTCCCAAGATGGCCTGGGCGGTGGCACGCGGGGCAGTGGCGTCGTCGAACCCCGATGCAGCGAATGCGATGCCGCCGCGCCCGGCCTCTGGATCGTCGCACCCCTGCTGCAGACCGAGCAGGAAGTCCGCCCTGGCGGCGGCGGACGTCGTCTCGCCGGCCAACGTGAGCACGTAGGCGGCGAGGCCGCTGCTGTTGGCGTTGGCGTCGCCGCCATCCGACGTCGCGAAGCCGCCTCCGGGCTGCTGGAGCGCGAGGAGCGACGCCACCGCGTCGTCGATCTCGTCGGCATCTGCCACCCGGTCGGCAGCGAGCAGTGCCATCAGTGCCGTTGCCGTCGAGTCGACGCCGCTGACGCAGGTGCCCGGGTTGAGATCGCCGGAGAAGCCGCCGTCGTCGCACTGGCTGCCGAGGAGCAGATCGATCGAGGCATCAGAAGGAGACACGCCGCTCTGACGAACCAGCGCGAGGATCGCGAACGCGTGCCCGAACGTCTTGAACCCGTCGCCGTAGTCGGGTTCGTCGGTGAACCGGCCGGCTCCGTCCTCGATGTCGAGCAGGCGCTGGATGAGATCGACTCCGTCCTCGCCCCAGTCGCGAGCATCGAGGCCGCGTGTCTGGGCCACGATGGCCAACTTCGCGAGTCCACCCGACGAGGTCGACGTGGTGCCGTCGCCGGCGTAGCTGTCCGTCTGGGCGGACTCGCCGAGCCACGCGGTTGCAGCCGCTGCGAACTCGTCGGCGACTCCGGCCGCACTCAGCGCGATCACGGCGTCTGCGGTCAGACCGAAGTCGAAGTAGATCGTGCCGTCGAACTCGGCCTCGAACCGCTCGCCGTCGACCAGTTGATCGGCGAGCCAAGAACCTGCCGCCTGGGTCGGTGTGGCGTCGTCGGCCTGCGCCCCGGCACCCGTGGGTGTGAGGCCGAGACCGGCGATGGCGATGGCGGTGCCAGCCGCGAGCGAGGCGGTTCGAACGCGAAGTGACCGCCCGAATGAGACGTCGGTGATTGCCATGATTCCTCCCGGGGAGTTCTCGCTCCCGCTGGTGTTGGAAGGACGATGTGGCGAGTCTCCTGACTCCCGGATCGATGCTCGCCGACCCCTTCCAGCATCACGCCGTGGGACTTCGTCGACTCACTCCCCGGTCACAGTGGCGGAACCGTCCCGGTATCGCACCGGGTTCCTCTCCATCACCGTCCGTTCGGTTGTTGGCACAAACCGTAGACGGTCGGCTCAGGTTTCGACGAGGTCCGAGGTCGGTGGCACGCCGAGCAGCGGCGCATAGTCGGCGGCGAGGCGGTCGAAGTCGAGGTCGCGGAGGAAACGGCTGAACGCGACCTGCGCGGCCAGTGCATTCACGTCGCGGAAGACCTCGGGGAGGAACGCGGGTGGCTCGATCAGGCCCTCGTCGTACAGGTCGTTGATCGCGCCCATGTTGTTGATGTCGACCTTCCCGCAGAACAGGACAGGGATGCGGTCGAGGCGGCCGGTCCGGATCGCGACGCGCATGTATGCGTAGGTGAGCACCAGTCCCTTGCCGTAGCCGAGGTCCTTGGTGAACGGCAGGCCGGTGGGCGTCGAGCCGCGGAACACGCGCATGGCGGTCTGCCAGCAGAGGTCCTCGTCCAT
>JBBSLH010000119.1:0-11504 GCA_038255425.1 Acidimicrobiales bacterium | reverse complement strand
TCGGGGTCACCGAGGAGTTCGCCCAGTTCGGTGGGACAGACCTGCCACGAGAAGCCATACCGATCCTTGAGCCACCCGCACTGGCTCTCCTCGCCGTCGTGGGTGAGCGCCGACCAGTAGTGGTCGACCTCCTCCTGGTCCTTGCACTCGATCAGGACGGACACGGCTTCGTCGAAGGTGAAGTGCGGACCACCGTTGATGCCAGTGAACGGATTCCCGTCGAGCACGAAGTCGACCGTCACGACAGTTCCGGGTTCGCCAGGACCGGCCTCGGTGTAGCGGACGACGTTGGTGATCTCGGAGTTCGGGAACACCGAGCAGTAGAACTCGGCGGCCTCTTCCGCCTGGGAATCGAACCACAGGTTGGTGACGAAGCGCGGCATCAGGCCGCATCTTCGGCGTCGACGTTGACCATCCAGACGACGCCGAACCGGTCGGTGCACGTGCCGAACAGTGGAGACCAGAACGTCGTCTCCAACGGCATCCCGATCTCGCCGCCATCGGCCAGCGCCTCGAAGATGAGGCGAGCGTCGTCCTGGTCGGTCAGCGTGATGTTGATCGCCATGCCCTTGACGCCCTGGCCGTCGCCGGTGGGGTCGTCCGAGGCCATGATCATGTCGCCGTCGTCGAGGATGAGCGCCGCGTGGATGACGAATCCATCCGGGACCTCGAACGGCATCTGGTCGGCGTCCTCGGTCGGCATGTCGTCCATGCCCATGATCTCGAGCCGGCCGCCGAGGATCTCCTGGTAACGGGTCATCGCGTCGCGGGTGGTGTTGGTGAAGTACAGGTACGGGTGCAGGGACATGGTTCCTCCGGTGGTTGTTTGCAGATTCATGAGTGGAGACGAGCCGGCGAGCCGGAACTCATCGGTCTCCACAGAAATCTGGCAGATCGACGTGCGGCCCCGGAGGCGTTGATTCGCGCGATCAACGCCTGCTTGGTCAGGCATGGGCGTTCCCTGGGCAACAGGGCGCGTTCGACGTCCGCTGAACAGAAGGACACCACCTTGCGACTTCATCGACGAGCGGCGCTCATCGCCGCTACGGCCGGACTGGTCCTGCTACCGGCGCTCGCCGTACTGGCCGACGACGGCGTCCCGACGCTGCCCGAGAGTCCTGTTCCCGGTCTCCCGGGGGCGCCCACAGCCCCCGAGGTTCCTGAGTTGCCACCAGCGGACCCCGAGGCGTTGGTCGCGACGGTCACCGAACAGGCAGCCGCCATTGCGGAGGCAGCAGCCGACCCGGCCAACCTCGAGAACCTCCCGATCGACATCGACCTCACCGACCCCGAGGGCAATGTCACCACGATCACGACGACGTTGGAGGAACTTGCCGAGCGTCTCGGCAGCGCAACGTTGACCGACCCGTCCTGGACTGGCATCGCCGATCTGCCGGAGATCAGTGCCGGCAACGTGCTGCACACGCAGCTGTTCACCCGAGTGCAAGCAACGGGGATCATGCTCAAGAGCGCTCCGAACCCGTTGCCGTCGCCGACAGCCGGCGTCGCTTCGATGCCCGCGCCCTGGTATCACACCGTCCAGACATCCGACTACGTGCCTGCGACACCACTCGTCCCCGGGATCAACCCGCTGCTCCTCTCGCCGGTGCCTGTCCCCGCCGAGGTGCCAGACGAGGCACGTACGCCACTTCCGTTCATCCACTACGGCGGCAAGTTGATCAATGTCCAGGGTGCGGAGCCCGAAGGCTGGGATGCTCGTTGTGGTGGAACCTCCGGTGTCGCCTGTCCCGCCGGGTCATTCATCCTGAGCCAAGGTGCAGGGGCGAAGAACGGCCACCTGGCCGGGAACATCGGGGTCGGTTCCAACGTCGACACCGCACCGACACCAGAAGGAAGCGACTTCCCGATCTGGTTCCCCTTGGTGAACAGCAGCGGAACGCCGCTGCCCGACACGTCGATGGACTTCCTCGGCTTCGGGATCCCCGTCGTGGTCAACACGTGCGTACCGGTCGACGTCCCGATCGGTTCCTTCGCCGTCATCCACACGCTCACCTGCGTGAACCTCAACCTGCTGCTCGGTGACGGCACCGCGGTGTTCAACGGTTCGCCGGTCGACTTCAACCACGACCTCGCACCGTTGTGGAGCCCGGCTCCGCCCGTGGTCACAGCCGCGAACGCTGCGATCGCTGCAGTGCTCGCCCAGCTCCCGACAGGCGCTGTCCTCGACACGGCACTCGGCCTCCTGGGTCAGCTGCCCGAAGTCCCAGAGACTCCACCGCTGCCGGTGGACCCCTCGACCATTCCCGCGCTTCCCGCCCTTCCCGCGGGCTGAGAACCAGGGTTCGTGATCTGGAGGGCCGATCGCTCGATCGGCCCTCCAGTCGCGTACCGACAGTTCTTGCTCGCTCGGCCGTTCCCTGGTCGATGCGACGCCCTCCCCCTTGCGAACGGGCTCAAGTGACCGGCCTCACCACTCTCGGATTCGTCTCCACCACGTTCGTCGCGTCCAGCGCATCGGTCTCGTTCGCCTACCAGAATGCTGCGCTCCGGGCGTCGGTCGAGACGGCAGTGGGCATGCTCGCGTTCCTCTGTCTGCTGGCTTCGATCGGTCGAGCTCGCCGTAGTGGCAGCGCGATCGACGCTCGCCTGGCGGTGGCGTTCGGCCTACTCACGATCGCGAATCTCGTCTTCGTCGCGTTGCCTGTGGGCATCGACCCCGGTTCATCGGATCTCGCGATCTGGTGCGGAGTTGGACTCCGGCTCGCCGCCGCCGTTGCGATGGCGCAGGCGGTGTGGGCGAAGGACCACGAAGCACAGAACACCAGCGCATGGGTCCGGCAGCTGTCGACGAGCCTGGCCGTCGTCGCGGCGACGCTGCTCGCCGCCGCGTTGGCCGGTGAACTGCCCGATCTCGTCGGTTTGCTGGCGGACTCGGCGACGCACCCGCAGCTCGTGACCGACCCGCTGGAGATCGGCCCGCCGTTGATCTCCATGGTCTGCTTCTCCGTGGCTTCGATCGGTGCCGGCCGACGCCGCCGCATCGCGGGTTCGGACCCGTGGTGGGGGTGGCTCGCCGCCGGCTCCGGTCTCCTGGCGATCGCCAACGCGCACTATCTGCTCTATCCGTCGCTCTACACCGATCGCTTCTACACCGGTGACCTGTTCCGAATCGGCTGCTACCTCATGTGGTTCGTCGCAGCGGTCAGCGAGACCGCCGGGTCTTGGCGTCGCGAGGCGGTGACGGACGAACGCCGTCGCCTGGCCCGAGACATCCACGACGGGCTCGCCCAGGAGTTGGCGTTCCTGTCCAGTGAAGGCGCCCGCCTGTCGCCAGCGGGGACTCCCGACCGAGTCATCTCGAGGATCCAGGCGTCAGCGGATCGGGCGCTCGGCGAGGCCCGAGCTGCGATCGACATGTTGGCCCGGCCCGACGACGATCTGGCGATCGGCCTGCAACTCCGGCGCGCCGCCGAGGAGGTCGGCGATCGCACCGGCGTCGGCATCGACATCACCATCGACGAAGACGCCGATCTGGCGAGCGACGACTGCACCGCGGCTGTTCGCATCCTGCGAGAAGCGGTGACGAATGCGGCAAAGCATGCAGGGGTGAGTCGGGTGATGGTCGAGTGGACCAGCACGCCGGTCCCTCGCCTCCGCATCAGTGACCGCGGGTGTGGGTTCGACACCCTGGCGCAGTCCAGCGGTTTCGGCATCACGAGCATGACCGAGCGGGCGGCTGCTCGTGGGGCGACATGCTCGGTGGTGTCGCGCCTGGGGTCCGGGACCGTCATCGAGGTGATCTGGTCGTGAAGCCCTCCGTGATCGTCGCCGACGACCATGTCCCCACCCGCCGTGCGCTGGTCGAGGCGCTTCAGGACGACGGGTTCGACGTGGCCGGTGAGGCAGCCACCGGTCCGTCGGCCGTGGATGCCGCTCGCGATCTCGTTCCGGACCTCGCCTTGCTCGACGTCGCGATGCCCGGGAGCGGTCTCATCGCAGCTGGGGACATCGTGCGAACCTGCCCGGGCACGACGGTGATGATGCTGACGGTCAGTCGCGACGACCGCGACATGGTCCAGGCGCTACGCGCTGGCGCCGCCGGCTTCATCCAAAAAGGTGTCGACCTGCGGCAGGTGCCGTCGCTCTGTCGCGCGGTGCTTGCCGGCGAGGCGGTGCTGCCCCGCTCGGTCCTCTCGCTCGTGGCGCAGGAGTTCGGGCGCAACCGGGCTGGCCCAGTCGGGAACGAGCGGTTGTCGGATCGCGAGTGGGAGGTCCTCGACCTGTTGGCAAGCGGTCGGTCGACCGAGGAGATCGCGGCCCAACTGTTCGTCGCCAAGGTCACCGTACGCAGCCACGTCGCCGCCATCCTGCGCAAGCTCCGGGTCAGTTCTCGCGAGCAGGCGATCGCCGTCTTCCACGACCGGTGAGGTCACCCGCCGCTGGTCGTGACCCGGACCGGCAGCTCGTCGAACCCTCGCAATGTGAAGCCGGTGCGGCGAGGGGGATCGTCGTCGAGGAGTTCGATGTCCGAGAACCGGTCGAGCAGGCCACGCAGGACCAGCCGGCCTTCTGCTCGGGCGAGGCTGGCGCCGAGGCAGAAGTGCGGGCCCACGGCGAAGCTCAGGATCGGCGAGTCGCGGCGTCCCAGATCCATGCGCTCCGGGTCGGCGAAGACGTCGGGGTCGTGATTGGCAGCACCGAGCAACGTGATGATTCGCGCTCCAGCCTCGAGCACCTCGCCCCCCGGGAGTTCGACGTCTTCGAACGCTGCCCGCATGTCGAGCTGCACTGGCGAATCCCATCGCAGGATCTCGTCGACCGCGGTGGTGTCGAGTGCCTGGTCGTCACGAAGGCGGTCGATACCCTCCGGTTGAGTGAGCAGTGCGTAGAGCCCGTTGCCGATCAGGTTCGTCGTGGTCTCGAAGCCGGCGAGGAAGATGATGATCGCGGTCGACTGCAGCTCGAACTCGCTGAGTCGGTCCTCGCCGTCGCGCGCTGCGATGAGGGCGGAGAGCAGGTCGTCCTCGGGTCGCTTGCGACGCTCGGCGATGAGTTCGGTGAAGTATTCGAGCATCACCCCGGCAGCCTCCTGCGCGTCGGCGATGACCTCCGGCGCTGCGACCGGTTCGACCAGCGCCGACGCCCGCCGCACGAGTGTGCGGAACTGGTCGCGGTCGGACTCGGGGACGCCAACGAGTTCGCCGATCACCGCGACCGGGAGCCGGAACGCGAGGTCGCCCATGATCTCGGACTCGCCGGCTGCCGCGATCGGGTCGAGCAGGTCGTCGAGCATCCGGAGGATGGCGGGTTCGAGACCAGCGACGCGCTTTGGCGTGAAGGCGCGTGAGACCAGACCGCGGACCCGGGTGTGATCCGGTGGGTTGAGCGTCAGGATCGAGCGACCAAGGGCTGGAACGACCTCTCCGTCGTCGCCCAGTTCCATCGGTGGTCGCGCGCTGAACATGCCGGCCGGTGGCGGGAACTCCGCCTCCCATGCCGCGTCGGGCTTCCCGCAGCGCGGATCGCGCAGGACCTGCTGGCAATCGGCATGGCGAGTGAGAAAGGTTGCGCCGATCGCACTCTGATGGACCGGAGCGATGTTCCGTAGCTCCTCGTAGAGGGGATACGGGTTCCTCCGGTGGTCGGGATCGAGGAGGATCCGCAGGACGAGGTTGTCGGCGTCGGACATCGGTGGCTTTCCGTGGCGGGGGAGAATCGAGCAGTGGGACGAACTTGCGTGAACGTCCCACCAAGTGTCCGTCAGTGGGAGTGGGACGTCAAGCGACATTCGTCTCACTTTCTCGTAGGATCGCATCGTGGGACGCCGATCCGCTGACGAGATCCAGCAGCGTGCCGTTGCAGGGGCGGCGGTCTGCTTCCGCGATCTCGGTATCGCTGCGACCAGCGTGGAGGACATCGTCGAGGCGTCCGGGGTTGCTCGATCGACGCTGTACCGGCACGCGGGTGACCGCAACGACCTCCTGCTCGCAGTCACCCTGGCCGAGATCGACCAGCTCCGAACCGAGCTGGTCGCTCGGGTCGACGCCGGCGGATCTGTGATCGAAGTACTGGTCGAGGGCGTGTTGCATGCGGTCGACCTGGTCACCGGCACCGTCGTGTTGCGCCAGCTCGTCGCCAGCCCCGAGCTCATGACGAGTGAGGTCTCCGATCACGCGCTCGAGGCGCTCGTCGCCCGGTTCCACGAGTTCGTGGAACCGCTCTTCGCTGACCATCGACACAGCATCCGCCCCGACCTGGAACCGACGGTCGCCGTCGAGTGTCTCGTACGGACGATCACGTCGCTGGTGACGCTCGGCGTCAGCGACGACCGGACCCGAGCGCAGCGTCGGAACTACCTGCGCCGCACACTCGTCCCCGTCTTCGTGGCCGACGCTGTCGTGGCGTCTTTGTCGACCTGAACGTTCGCACGTCGTCGAGCGAGAGGAAACGCACGAAGTCATCGGCGCGGACGAGCTTCTCTCGACTAGCCCGACGTGTCGAGGTTGTACTGCGCTGCGTCGGTGACGAAGTCGGCGTGGCCGTACATCTCGAGAAGGTGTGCCAGCCGCGCATTCAGACGCTTGTCGAGAAACGCCGACACCCCCGGGATTCGCAGACCAAATCGGTAGAACGCCATGTTGGCGGCAACGACGACGCCAGCGATCGCCGCAGCCGCCTTCTCCTTCGGCCCGAACGCGATGCCCATGGACTCGGCGCGGACGACGTCGCCGGCGAGGAAGCTCTTGATCAGAACGAATCGCGAGAAGCCGCCCTCGAGCCAGCCGTGCACGCGACCCTTGATCGAAGAGCTGTCGAAGAGGTCCGCATCCATCGTGCCGCGGATGAGCGTGCCGCAGGTCTCGTCGTCGTATGCGTCTCGGAGCGAGACATGGCGAGCTATGAGCAGGTCGACGATCTCCTGCGGTGTGTCCCCGAGCAGATTCTCCGGAAGCCCGAGGAGGAAACAGCGGTACCGGGAGAGCTCGACCGACGCTCGCTCGTCGGGTGTGAACGTCGTCTGCCCCTTTGCGAGCTTCTGTGCCGACAGGAGGAAGACGCCGATGAGGCCGGCCGGCATCTGGTCGACCTGCGGAATCGGGATGCCGTAGGTCGCGACGTCCCATCGCCCGGAGGTCAAGATGTGGAATCGCACCATCGAGTGCATGAAGCGCACCTTCGCGGCGGCGTGGAATCCCTTGCCGTGTCGGTCGAGCGCACCCGGCATCGTCGTCGCGGTGAAGAAGCTCGCCGTCTCGAACACGCGCTTCGCGGCGGCCTCGTCGGACAGCGTTCCTGTCATCGTCATCGGGAGGGCGGCGTACTTGTTCAGGAACGTGGCGAGGAAGACGCCGCGGATCGCGAACGGGGTCGCGGTCGCCATGGGAATCCGCTCGGAACGTGCCCCCTGCTCGACGAGATCCATGTCGACCCAGTCAGGCGTGTTCTCCATCGCGTGGAGGAAGGCGACCAGCTCGGGCGGAGCGTTCTCGACGGCATCGATGCCGTCTTCGCAGGCCATGTCGAGCATGTCGATCAAGGGACGTGCACCGCGCTGGGGGATCAGTGCCGCGTACGAATCGGCGACGCGGTCGCCGCTCATGGTCGCGTTGCGAATGGTCTCCATGAGGGCGGGCTGGTCGAAGACCCGGGTGATGGCTGAACCGATCTTGGCGAACCGGTCGTCGTCGACGCTCGCGTCGTGATGCAACCGTTCCGGCACGGTCGTGAAGTCGACCTCGCCGTAGATCTCTGGGATGTCAGTGCTCTGTTGCAGCACGCTGTCTGCATAGAGGCTTGCCTGCGTGCTCATTTCGAATCCTCTTCCCCGGCGCCCATGAAGTCGGGCCGAGGCTAGATGCTCGCCGCGACGATGAAGGATCTTGTGTCGATGGATGACCACCTCGAATTGCTCCCCGCAGTCGACGTCAAGGACGGTCAGGCCGTTCAGTTGGTCCAGGGGGTCGATGGATCCGAGCGTCGTTTCGGCGACCCGATCGAGGCCGCACTGCGCTGGCAGTCTGCGGGAGCCGAGTGGATCCACCTGGTCGATCTCGACGCCGCCTTCGGGAACGGCGACAACCGCAGACTGCTTGCCGAGATCGTCGGTCGTCTCGACATCGACGTCGAGATGAGCGGTGGGATCTGCGACGACGCGTCGCTCGCCGCAGCAATGGCTACCGGCTGTCGCCGCGCCACCATCTGCACCGCTGCGCTGGCGGACCCCGCGTGGTGCGTCGGGGCGATCGCCACCTACGGCGATCGGGTTGCCGTCGCGCTCGACGTCCGTGGCCGAACGCTCGCTCCGCGGGGCGGCTCCGGCGACGTCGGTGACCTCTTCGAGATGCTCGCCATGCTCGACGACGTGGGCTGCGCGCGCTATGTCGTGACCGATGTCCACAAGGACGGAATGCTCGCAGGTCCCAATCTCGAGCTGCTCAGCGATGTCTGTGCCGCCACCGACCGTCCGATCGTGGCCAGTGGCGGTGTCACCACGCTCGACGACATCGCCGCGTTGATGGACCTCGTCCCGCTCGGAGTCGAAGGGGCGATCGCCGGAACCGCGTTGTACGAGGGTCGCTTCACGCTCGAGGACGCCCTGGCGCTGACGCAGACGGTCATCTGACCGACTCGTCGTTCAACCTGTGGCAGCGGCGGGCTTGACATTCTGACGGTGTGGGATCAGTGTGTTCGGGCACATGCCCGAACTCTCCGATCGCGACGCGCTCATCGACGTGGCCGAGCGCCTCTTTGCCCGTAGCGGCGTCCATGGCGTCTCGTTGCGAGAGGTCACGCTGGCCGCCCACGTCCGGAGCAAGTCAGCCGTGCAGTATCACTTCGGCGGACGTGACGGCCTCGTGCGAGCGGTGTTGGCACGCCGCGGTGAGACCCTGCGGGTGCGTCGGGCGCTGTTCCTCGAGCAACTCGTGGTGGCAGGCACCGACGCTGAATCGCGCTCGCTCTGCCAGGCGATCGTCGAGCCCTATTGCGAGTTCCTCGACGACGGTCCCGGGGCGCTGTCGTATCTCGTCATCGTGCGTGAGGTGCTGGGTGACCCGCAGTATGCGTACGAGGACCTGCCGTCGGTGTTCAGCGACCCCCTCCTGCCTGCGCTGCTCATCCGGTTGGCCCATCCGCTGGAGCTGCCCGCCCCGGTGGCTGCTGAACGGTTGTTGGTCGCGGTCTCGAGCGTCACGGGTTCGGTCGCTGACCGTGCCCGCCGACAGCTGGACGACACCTCTTCGCGACCGATGTCGCCCGTTCCGCTGTTCGTCGCCAACCTCGTCGACATGCTCGAAGCGGCGGTGCTCGCACCGGTGGACCCAGAGACGATGCGATCCGCCAACGCTCACCCCACCCCAGTGACGCGACGATGAAGGACGACCTCGTGACGTTCCCCGATCCGACACCGATCAGGCTGGCCGATCCCGTCGGGGCCGACGAGATCGTGCTCTCGACCCACGACATGGGGGAGGGTCCCGCCGTCGTCTTCTGCCACGGTTTCCCCGACATCGCATTCGGATGGCGCAATCAGTTGCCCGCCGTTGCCGCCGCCGGCTTTCGTGCCATGGCACCGGACCAGCGCGGCTGCGGGGCGAGCAGTGCACCGCACGATGTCGAGGCCTACGGCCTCCGAGAACTCACTGGAGACCTGGCGCGACTGCTCGACGCCAAGGGCATCGATGACGCGGTGTTCGTCGGACACGACTGGGGCGGGTTCGTCGTGTGGGCGATGTCGGTCCTGCATCCCGACCGGGTGCGGGGCGTCGCCGCACTCTGCACGCCGTACATGCGCTTCCCGACCGTGGCGGACCACCTCGCGATCGTCGACGGTGAGGCCGAGCGGCAGTACGTGGCCTGGTTCCAGACAGAGGGTGTCGCGGAGGCGACGATGGACGAGAACGTCGAGGCGATCCTGACGAGGATCTTCCGCTCCGGTACTCCTCTCGAGGAACAGGCCGAGTTCGCGTTCGCCGACGGCAAGCTGAACATGAACCCGTTCAACGATCCGACGGCGTGGCCCATCCTGGGTTCGACGCTCGTCGACGAGTCGGAACTCGCGCACTACGTGGCAGCGTTCGAGCGGGCCGGGTTCCGGGGCGGCATCAACTGGTACCGCAACGTCGATCGCAACGCTGCTGAATGCCCCGACGTGGGTCGGCGAGCGCTCGACATCCCGTGCCTGATGTTCACCGCAGAGTGCGACCCTGGGCTGCGGCCGTCGTTCGCCGACCGAATGACCGGAGTCGTTCCCGATCTCACCCGTCACGATCTCCTCGGCGTCGGACACTGGATCCAACAGGAGGCTGCCGACCAGGTGAACGGCCACCTCGTCGCCTGGCTACAGGAGAAGTTCACCGATGCCTGACCAACCGTCGTTGTCCGCGCAGGACTGGGATCCACGGGATCCGGCGTTCCGGCGCAATCCGTTCCCTTGGTACCGAGTGCTCCGCGAGCAGGCGCCGGCGCTGGAGCATCCCGACGTCGGTGTCGTCCTGTCGCGCCACGAGGACATCGAGCGCGTCCTCCGCGACGACCGGTTCGGTGTCGCCACTCCGAATCCATGGCGTGAACTGTTCGCAACGATGGCGCCGCCGTCGATGCGCCTCATATCCGAGAACGCGCTGCTCTTCATCGACTCGCCGCAACACGGGCGAGTACGACGTCTCGTGTCCAAGGCGTTCTCGCCCCGCCGGGTCGAGGCGCTCCGGCCACGACTCGAGTCGATGATCGACGAGGTGCTCGACGAGGTGGACGGGGCGACATCGTTCGATCTGATGGACGCCGTCGCTGGACCGTTCCCGATCATGGCGATCACCGAACTCCTCGGAGTGCCAGACGGTGACCGTCAACGGCTGCACGAGTGGACGGTCGCGATCACTGCGTTCGACGAACTCCCGATCGACTTCGAGGTGCTCGAGTCTGCGGGCGTGGCGGCCGACGAGTTCATCGCGTGGTCGAGCGACCTCGTCGAACTCCGGCGGGGGACCCCGGGCGACGACCTCGTGTCGGCGCTCATCGCGGCGGAAGAGGACGGCGAACAACTCACACGTGACGAACTGCTCGCCATGATCGTGCTTCTCCTCGTCGCGGGCCACGACACCACCATGAGCCTCATCTCGACGGGTCTCTTGCTACTCCTGCAGCATCCTTCTGCCGCCGACGAGGTGCGAGAGGATCCGACCTCGGTTCCGTCGGCGATCGAGGAGATCCTGCGTTACCTCGGCCCGCTCCAGGTGGCCTCGGGCGGTGGGCGCTGGCCCGCGGAACCCGTCGAGGTCGCTGGCACGATGATCCAACCGGGCACGTCGGTTCGTCTGTTGCTCGGGTCGGCCAACCGCGACCCGGCCGTGTTCGCCGATCCCGACACGTTCGACATCCATCGCAGCGATCTCGGACATCTCGCGTTCGGCAAGGGGGTGCACTTCTGCATCGGTGCGGCACTCGGTCGGCTCGAAGGCCAGGTCGTGATCCCGGCCGTCCTACGGCGTTTCCCCGACCTCTCGCTCGAGCAGGCAGATCCGCAGTGGCGAGAGACCTTCGTG
>JBBSLH010000118.1:0-11525 GCA_038255425.1 Acidimicrobiales bacterium | reverse complement strand
TCGGCGTGTCACCATTTGACCCATGTTGACGTGGTCTGAAGAACAGCAGATGGTGCGTGACGCGGTGCGTCAGTTCGTCGAGAGCGAGGTCGCCCCGCTGCGCGAGGAACTCGAGTTCGGCGACATGCCGCCCTACGACGTGCTCCGCAAGCTCTACAAGACCTTCGGCATGGACACGATGGCGGCCGATCGCTTCGAGAAGCAGATCGCCTTCGAGAAGTCGGTGGAAGAAGCGGTCGCGAAGGGCGAGGACCCGCCCGAGAAGCCGTCGAGTGGTGGCGGCGATGGCTCGATCACCATGATCCCGATCATCGAGCTGTGTCGCTACAGCCCTGGCCTCGTCACCGCGCTCGGCGTGTCGACCGGCCTCACCTCTGCGGCCATCAACTCGAAGGGCACGATCCGCCAGAAGGAGCGTTGGGTCAAGGACCTGCTGACGCTCGACAAGATCGGTGCGTGGGCGATCACCGAGCCCGGCTCGGGTTCCGACGCGTTCGGCTCGATGAAGGCGTCGGCCCGCAAGGACGGCGACGAGTACGTCCTCAACGGCTCGAAGACGTTCATCACCAACGGCCCGTACGCCGACACGATCGTCTACATCTGCAAGCTCGACGAGGGCAACCCTCCCGAAGAGCGCAAGATCCTCAACTTCGTCCTCGACTCCGGCATGGAAGGTCTCGAGCAGAGCACGCCCCTCCGCAAGATGGGCATGCACAGCTCGCCCACGGGCGAACTGTTCCTGACCGACGTCCGCGTCGGCATCGACCGGCTCATCGGCGAGACCGAGGACCAGTCGAAGGGTGGCCGCGACGGCGCCAAGGCCACGTTCCTGATCGAGCGTTCCGGCGTCGCTGCCATGGCGCTCGGCATGATCGAGCGTTGCCTCGAACTGTCGGTCGAGTACGCCAAGGACCGGGTCCAGTTCGGTCAGCCCATCGGCCAGTTCCAGCTGATCCAGGAGAAGCTGGCTCGCATGGAGGTCGCCCGCCTCAACGTGCAGAACCTCGTGTTCCGTTCGATCGAGTCGCAGGCCGCCGGTGCAACCGGTGGCATGACCCTCGCCGAGGCCTCGGCCATGAAGCTCTACTCGGCTCGTGCCGCCACCGAGGTGGCCCTCGAAGCCGTCCAGATCTTCGGCGGCAACGGCTACATGTCGGAGTTCCACGTCGAGCAGTTGGCCCGCGACGCCAAGGTCCTCCAGATCTACGCCGGCACCGACGAGATCCAGATCACCCACATCGCCAAAGCGCTCCTCGCCTGATCAGAAGTTCAGGTCGATCCGCTCCAGCGAAGCCCTCGCCGGGTCGGTCGATCCGGTGAGGCCGGTGGCGTCGTAGAGGACGCCGTCGACCGCGACGTAGTGGAAGGCGCGGGGAACCGTCGACGTCGTCGGCTCCATGCGGCCGTCTGGCATGTGGCGAAGGATGGTGAACGTGTCGTGGTCCTCGCTCACGAACACGTCGTGGCCGCCGACCTCGCCCAGACGACCGATCGAGGTGCCGGACTCGTCTCCCAAGACGAATGTCGTCGGTGTCGCTGTGGGATCTGTGAGCGAGATCGTCGTGAGCGACGTCGGGTACGCAATGACCTCGATGAGCAACTCGTTGGTGGTCTCCAGGTAGTGCAAGGCGCCTCTCACGGCGCGTTCGCCGTCGAAGTCCACCGTGGCGACCTCAGACCACTCGGCGACCGCGGGCTCGATCGGTCGCGACCACACGCGGACCTGGGTGAGACCACCGACGTCGTCCCGCGTCGCAGAACCGGCGTAGAGCTGGTCGCCGTCGATGCAGAGTGACGCCGGGATCTCGGCCACGAACTCGGGAAGGGGGATCTCGATCGCCGTGCCGGTCGTCGCGTCGATGCGAAGCAACCGATCGTCGCTCTCTTGCACGGGAGGCGATGAGGTCAGGCCGTCGCTCTGGGTGGCGAGGATCTGGTCACCGTACGCACCGATGGTGATCGGTCCGTCGAGCACGTTCGTCACCGTCAGCTCGGCCGGCGGAAGATCGAGTGGACGGATGCTGATCTCGTCGCCGCGGATCTCGACGAGCTGCTCGCCGGCCAGGAAGAACGTGGCGTCACCGACCGCGACGGGCGGGCTCGAGGGCCACGTTCCCGAGGGCAGACGGAGCTGGCGGCGCAAGGTCCCGTCGACTCCGTAGACCGAGACCGTTCGGTTGGGAGCCCATCCCGGTGGCGAGTCAGACGACACCGGCGGGGCGCTTCCCTCGGGACCGGCCAGGCCGCCGTAGACCCACAACTCGTCGCGAACCGCGGTCACCCCCGGGAAGTGCAGTTGGTCGTACACCGGCTCGGTCGCGTCCTCTCCCAGCCGCTGGGTGCCGATGGCGATCGCGATGGCGAGCACGGCGGCCAGGACGACGGCGATCGCCAGGAGCCTGCGGGGCGCAGTCACGGCCCGCATCGTGCCACGCCCCGTCGACGCGCTCGTCGTACCCTCTCGTGGTGACCACTCCGCGCGTCGTCTGCATGGGCGAAGCCCTCATCGATCTGATCGCCACCGATGCGGGTGGACGGTCGTGGCGTGCTGTACCCGGGGGAGCGCCGTACAACGCTGCCGTCGCGGCGGGACGTCTCGGTGCGCCGACGACGTTCCTCGGGGTGCTGTCCGACGACAAGTTCGGGGACATGTTGCGGGCGCACCTGGCCGCGTCTCTGGTCGATCACGCGCACTGCCCGACGACGTCTGAACCGACCACGATCGCGTTGGTCGGCCACGGCGTCGACGGCGACTTCACCTTCCATGTCGCCGGGACGACGACCACGTCGAGCCGCGCCAACGATCTGCATCTGCCGTCGGACGTCGGGATCCTCCACGTCAGTGGCTCGGTGGCGATGGTCATCGAGCCGGTCGCGTCACGCCTCGAGGGCCTGCTCGCCGCGGCGCAGCACCGTGCGCTGATCCACGTCGATGCCAACCCTCGGCCGCGCATCATCGCCCGCGAGCGCTACCTCCGTCGCTTCAACCACTGGCTCGGCATCGCCGACGTCCTCAAGGTGAGCCTCGACGACATCGAGTGGATGTCCCCGGGTGCCGATGCGGTCGAGACCGCTCGACACTGGGTGACGCCGTCGGACGAGGACGACGACACCCACCGTCCAGGCGTCATCCTGCTCACGCGCGGTGCGCAGGGTGCGAGCGTGATACGTGAGGACCAGGTGATCGATGTGACGACGCCGCCGGTCGAGGTCGTCGACACCGTCGGAGCTGGTGACTCATTCGTCGGTGCGGTGCTCGCCGCGCTGGCCGCGCACCACATCGCGTCGCGCGACGCACTCGATCGGCTCGACGGCCACTGGTGGCGGACTGCTGCGACCTATGCCGCGAAGGCGGCGAGCATCGCATGCACCCGGCCCGGTGCCGATCCGCCCCGGCGGAACGAACTCACCTAGGTCAGAGGACCTTCTTGCAGACCCACGGGCCCCAGCCCTGGTGGTCGAAGAGCCAGCGGGCGAACTGTGAGTTGTAGTTGGCGTCGTAGACGGAGGACCAGGGCTGTCCGGTCACGCGCTCGAAGTCGGCGCGGTGGATGGCGTTGATCTGGAACAGGCCGTGGTCGTTCGTCGGGCTGACCGCTGTCGGGTTCATGTTGCTCTCGCACGTGGCGATGCGGTTGGCGCTGTCGACCTGGCCAGCACTGTCGAAGTGCGTGACGATCCACTGCTGCGGCGTGCAGGCCGAGACGGCCAGGAGCGCGAAGCCGAACACGGCGCTGCGGCCGAGGCGGCGCACGCGGCGCGAGGGAGTGCTGATGAGTTGCACGAGGAGGTCCTCCAAGTCGGCGGCCACGCTCACGGTGTGTCGATCCGGTGACGTCTCGGGAAGGAGATGCGTCGCTCTGGATCGGAACGTCAGGCCTGCTATGGGATTCGGAGAGGCATGTGTAGCCGGTTTCCGCAACAAAACCGCAATATTTGCCCCGTGACAGTTGTCGCAGCGGCGCTACAGGCCCAGGTGGCGCTTGGAGATGATCTCTTTCATGATCTCCGTCGTCCCGCCGTAGATCGTGGTGACCCGGGCGTCGGCATAGGCGCGAGCGATCGGGTACTCGGTCATGTAGCCGTAGCCGCCGAAGAGCTGCAGGCACTTGTCGATGCACCGCTTCTGCAGCTCGGTGCACCACCATTTGGCCATCGACGCCTCCTCGGCGGTGAGGGTCCGCTCGTTCAGGGCGACCACGCACTTGTCGACGAACGCTTGGGCGACCTCGACCTCGGTCGCGACCTCGGCCAGCACGAAACGAGTGTTCTGGAACGAGCCGATCGGCTGCCCGAACGCCTGGCGCTCCTTGACGTACTCGACCGTCCAGTCGAGGCCAGCGCGCGCCGCTGCCACGCCCGCGGCAGCGATCGACAGCCGTTCCTGTGGGAGCTTGTCGACCAGGTGATGAAAGCCGCGACCCTCCTCGCCGAGGAGATTGGCGACGGGCACCTGGGCGTCGGTGAAGAACAGCTCGGCCGTGTCCTGGGAGTGCATGCCGATCTTGTCGAGGTTGCGGCCCCGCTCGAACCCGTCGGTGCCGGCCTCGACGACGAGGAGCGACATGCCAGCGTGCTTGGCCGTCGGGTCGGTCTTGACCGCGACGATCACGAGGTCGCTGTTGATGCCGTTGGTGATGAACGTCTTCGAGCCGTTCACGACGAAGTGGTCGCCATCTCGGACGGCGGTCGTGCTCATCGACGCCAGGTCGGAGCCGATGCTCGGCTCGGTCATGGCGATGGCGGTGATGAGTTCGCCGGACGCGATGCCGGGCAGCCAGCGTCGCTTCTGCTCGTCGTTCGCGAGCGTCAGGAAGTAGGGCAGGCAGATGTCGTTGTGCAGGGTGATGCCGAGCCCGGCGCCACCGGCACCCGCACGCTGGATCTCCTCGATCAGGACCAGGTTGTAGCGGAAGTCGTCCACGCCACCGCCGCCCAGCTCCTCGGGGATCGCCATGCCCAGGAAGCCGTGTGACCCAGCCTCGGTGAACAGGCTGCGGTCGGCGAGTCCGGCGGTCTCCCAGGCCTCGAAGTTGGGGAGGATCTGGTCATCGACGAAGCGACGAAAGCTCTCGCGGAAGAGGTCGTGTTCGTCTTCGAAGATGGTGCGTTCCACGGGGCGGACCGTAGCGGCGTGTGATCGCTTGTCGGAACCGACCGGGCGTACCATGCCAGCCCGATGTCCCGCCCGTTCGCAGTGCTCCTGGCGCTCTCGCTCCTGGTGGTCGGCGCGCGCCCGGCGTCGGCGCAGGAAGACCCGACGACGACCACCACGGCACCGACCACCACGTCGACGACGCCGACCGTCACGGTCCCGGGCCCACCGACGACGCCGACCACGGGTCCCGCGTCCACGACCTCGACCACGGTCAACGAGGAGGATCCCGTCGGTCACGTCGACGCGCCGCCCGAAGAGGTCCCGATCTCCGATGCCACCGTGCCGCTCCCTCCTGGCGAGGTCGTCGACCCCGATGCCGCCAGCCGCCTCATCCGCCGAGAATTGACGGTCGCCCGGGCCGAGGCGCAGGAGAGCGAGCAACAGGTCGCCGAGGCAGCGCAAGCGGTCGACGAGCTGTCGGTCCGGCTCGCCGGCTTGCAACGTGAGCTGGCACGTCTCGGTGTGGCCCAGGAACTGGCGATCCAGCGACTCGAGCTGGCCGAGCGGACCTTCAAGCAGCGCATCGCCAACGCGGTCATCCGCGGCAACGCCGCCGAGCTGGACACGATCATGGGATCGAGCGACGCCAACGAGTTGGGCACCCGGACCGTGATGCTGCGCAGCGTGGCCGAGGCCGACAGCAAGGCCGTCCGTGAGTACGTCGTGGCCAAGGAGGTCGTCGACGATGGTGTCCTCGCCGCCATCGAGGACGTGGGCGCGACGCGTCGAGAGCTCCGTGCCGCGCGCCGGCACCTCGAGGAGGTCTTGTCGCTCAACGCCGAGCGGCGATTCGACCTCGCGGTGTTCTCGGCCGGTTCCGAGATCGTCATCCGAGGGTTCGTGTTCCCGGTCGCCTCGCCGTACAACTTCATCGACAGCTGGGGCTTCCCTCGCATGGAGGGAACCGAGTACGCCCACGGGCACCAGGGCGTCGACATCATGGCCGAGTTCGGGACTCCGCTCTATGCGGTGGAACGGGGCGTGGTGATCCGGGTCGGGAACGACGTCCTCGGTGGGATCAAGCTCTGGGTCAAGGGTCAGTCCGGCACCTACTACTACTACGCACACATGCAGGCGTTCGTCGAGGGCGTGGGCGAGGGGACACCGGTCGAGGCCGGCGACGTCGTCGGGTTCGTCGGCGACACCGGTAATGCCAAGGGCGGCGCGCCTCACCTCCACTTCCAGGTGCACCCCGGTGGAGGCGACCCCGTCAACCCGTACGGCCTGTTGCGAGTCGTCGCCGACCTGGCCGACCGCCGCTGATGGACGTCACCGCGACGCTCGACGTCGAGTGCACTCCTGAGGAGCTGTACCGGTGGGTCGGTTCACTCGACACCTACGACCAGTGGCTCGAGATCGTGCCCCGAACCGAGCGCGCACCGGAGGCGCCCGGCGATCCCGGCCCCGCCTGGTACGTCACGTTGCGGGGAAAGCTCGGACCGCTTGCTCGATCGAAGCGGCTGCGGATGGTGCGCACGGAAGAGGAGGCCCCCGGTCGTGTCCGGTTCGAACGGCGCGAGACCGACCAGCGCGAGCATGCAGCATGGGTTCTCGGTGCAACCGTCACCGCCGGTGCGTCGACGTCGACGCTGACGATGGACCTGCACTACGACGGGACGCTGTGGGTGCCGCTGCTCGACCGCCTCCTCACGAACGAGATCGAGGCGTCGCGTTCGCGTCTACGAGCGCTCGTCGCTCCGGGCTGACCATCGGCCGTCGACGCAGGTGATGTCGAGCGCGACGCCGTAGAGCTCGCTCAGGCGCGCCGATGTGAGGAGGTCTGCCGTTGATCCCTGATCGACGATCCGACCGCCGGCAAGGAGCACGACCCGGTCGAACGCTGGCGGGATCTCCTCCAGGTGGTGGGTGACCAGCACCAGGGGTGCCGTGGTGGTGGCCGCCGCTCGGTCGAGGCGGGCCACGAGATCCTCCCGTCCGCCGATGTCGAGTCCGGCGGTGGGTTCGTCGAGTGCCACGAGCCCCGGTGACCCGGTGAACGCACGGGCCAAGAGCACCCGCTGACGCTCGCCGGCGGAGAGGGTCCGGAGCGGGCGGAACTCGGCCTCGGCGTCGATGCCGAACAAGCGGAGCCGCGCCGAAGCGTCGGCGTGATCCTCGTCCGAGTACGTGTGCCACCACGTCTCCAACGCGGCGTTCGGCGCCGAGAGAACCACCTCGTGCGGGCTCATGGCCGGTCGGAGAAGATCGCTCAGTGCCTGACTCGTGTACCCGATCTGCTTGCGGAGCGCTCGCATGTCCGTCCGCCCGAGCCGCTCACCGAGCACGTCGGCCGCCCCGCCCGAGGGCCGTTGCCAACTGGCCACGAGGCGCAGCAACGTCGTCTTGCCTGACCCGTTCGGCCCGACGACCACCCATCGTTCGCCCGCCTTCACCGTCCAGTCGATCGAGTGGAGGATGCGGGTGCCGTCGACGTCGACGTCGACGGAGTCCAGCGCGATGACTCCCATGGGCATCTCGCCTTTGTAGCGTGTGGGGTCCATCGAAACCTTCCTCGGACTCCTCGCCGTCGTGGCACTGATCGCTGCCAACGGCGCATTCGTGGCCCACGAGTTCGCGCTCGTCGCGGTCGATCGCTCGCGCATCAAGCGCCGCGCTGAGGATGGCGAGGCCCGCGCACGGTCGGTCGAACGACAGATCCGCCGCCTCTCGTTCCACCTCTCCGGCGCCCAACTCGGCATCACGGTCACCTCGCTGGTGCTCGGGTTCATCGCCGAACCGGTCGTTGCTCGACTGTTGGAGCCGTTGATCGGCTCGATCGTCGGCGCCGAGCGGGCGGTCACGGTGTCCGTCGTGATCGCCCTCGTGCTCGCCACCACACTCCAGATGGTGATGGGCGAGCTGGTGCCCAAGTCCCTCGCCATCGCCGAGCCGACGCAGGCCGCTTTCGCGCTGGTCCGCCCGATGCAGGTCTACGGCTACCTCGCCGGACCGGTCGTGCGTTTCCTCAACGGCGTCGCCAACTGGACCGTCCGCCGTCTCGGCATCGAGCCACAGGAAGAACTCCGCTCGGTGCGGAGCCTCAACGAGCTCGACTTCCTGTTCCGCTCGTCGAGCGAGGAGGGGATGATCGACGAAGAAGCGCTCACTCTCCTCACGCGGGCCGTGCGGTTCTCGCACAAGACCGCAGCCGACGCGCTGGTGCCCCGGACCGAGGTCATCGGTCTCGCCGCCGAGGATTCGGTCGCCGACCTCACCGCCCTCGCGGTCGAGACAGGATTCTCCCGGTTCCCGGTCTACGAC
Source organism: Acidimicrobiales bacterium (assembly GCA_038255425.1). GTDB lineage: Bacteria > Actinomycetota > Acidimicrobiia > Acidimicrobiales > Salinilacustritrichaceae > Salinilacustrithrix. Next base: position 3,106 of record JBBSLH010000118.1, on the reverse strand, counting down.
GGTGATCTCGACCAGATCCGAGGCGTCGGTCACGTCAAGGACGCATTCACCGTCCCGTTCCGCGAACGGCCGGATACGCCGATCACCGCAGTCACCGTCGACGCGTTGGTGGTGCCGGAGACGCTCGGGCTGTCGTCATTGCTCGCTCTCCTGCGTGAGCGGGCGACGCATCTCGCCGTGGTCGTGGACGAGTACGGCGGTACGGCCGGGATCATCACCCTCGAAGACGTGCTCGAGGAGGTCGTCGGCGAGATCGACGACGAGCACGACCGATCGGTTCCGCCGCTCACCCGCGTGCAACGTCCGGGGGAGTGGGTCGTCGGTGGCGGCCAGCATCCCGACGAGGTGTTCGACACCTGCGGGTTCGAGATCCCCGACGGCCCGTACGAGACGCTCGCAGGATTCGTGCTGGACGAGATCGGCAGGATCCCCGAGGCGGGGGACCACTTCGAGCACGACGAGTGGCGGGTCGAGGTTCTCGAGATGGAACGCCTACGCGTCGCAACGGTTCGGCTCGTCGCCCCGGACGAGGTGGCGCAGTGAACATCGGAGCGCTCGTCGCCACTGTGGTGTTGCTCGTCGCGAACGGATTCTTCGTCGCGGTCGAGTTCGCCCTCGTCGCATCGCGGCGGACGAAGCTGGAAGCGATGGCAGAGGACGGCCAGGCGGGCGCCAAGCGTGCGCTCGCCTCGATCGCCGACCTGTCGTCGCAGCTGGCCGGTGCCCAACTCGGGATCACGGTGGCATCGTTGCTGCTCGGCTACGTGGCAGAACCTGCCATCGCGCACGGGCTCGAGTCGCTGATCCACGACACCGTCGATCTTCCCGAAGGCGTGACGACGACGATCGGGTTCGCGCTCGGCCTCAGCATCGTCGTGTTCCTGCACATGGTGCTGGGGGAGATGGTGCCGAAGAACATCGCCATCGCCGGCCCGGAGCGCACGCTGCTCGCGCTCGACCTCCCCAACCGGCTGTACCTGCGGGTGTTCGGGCCGGTCATCTACGTGCTCAACGCATTGGCCAACATGGTCGTCCGGCTGCTGGGCGTCGAGCCGGCCGACGAGCTCTCGAGCAGCCACACCTCCGGCGAGCTGGCGGAGATGATCTCGGCATCTCGGGCCGAGGGCCTGATCGCCGACGTCCAGGACCAACTGTTGCGGGGCGCCCTCTCGATCGGCGAGGCGCCGGTACGCGACCTGATGATCGACCGAGACAAGGTCGGCTACGTCGAACGGACGGCGACCGCCGCCGACGCCGAGGAGACCGTCGTCCGGACCGGTCACTCGCGACTCCTCGTGGTGGGAGCCGGTGGTCTCGACGACGTGCTGGGCTTCATCCACGCCAAGGACCTGCTCACGATTCCCGGTCCGATGCGCGACCAGTCGCTGCCGCTCGGTCGCATCCGGAGGATCCCGATCGTGCGCCACGACGCCGTCATCGACGACGTGCTGTATGCCCTCCAAGATGCGCGGGTCCACCTCGCCGTGGTCGCCGACGGTGCCGGTCGAACGATGGGACTGGTGAGCCTCGAGGACGTCCTCGAAGAGCTCGTCGGCGACATCATCGACGAGTCCGACCAGGGCACGGTCCCCGGCCCGTCGACCTGAATCCCGTCGTCACAGGATTGCAATGTCGACCGGGGCTTCGTAGCCTCTTGCGTCCATGTCCCGTCGCGCCCTCGCTGTCTTCGTCGCGGTCGTCCTGGCCGTGACCGGGTTGACGGCCGTGCCATCCGCGGGCGCGGGCTCATCCGACGTCGACCGGGCTCGTCAGCGTGCCAATGCGGCAGCGCAGGCCGTGTCCGACGCCGAAGCCGAGCTCGGTGGCATCGAGGCGGAGATCATCGTGCTCGAGGGTCGGACCGAGCGGGCCGAGGCCGCGCTGGCCGCGCTGAGCGATTCGATCGACGAGATCGTCATCTCCCGGTACACGTCGGCGGCCGACCTTCCGCTCCTCAACGAGGCCGACATCAACGACGGTGTGAAGGCGGCCGCCCTGTCCCGCTATGTGAGCGGCGGCAAGCTCGACGCCATCGACGCATTCACCGAGGCCAAGGCAGATCTCGACTCTGCGTCCGCCGAGCTCGATTCCAAGCGCTCGCAGCAGACCGACAGCATCTCCCGGCTCGAGAACGCACTCGCCGACGTGCAGGCCGAGCTGAAGCGCCTCGAGGAACTCGAAGCAGCGCGCCGCCGTGCGGAGGAAGAAGCACGCCGCAAGGCCGCAGCGGCCGCGGCCGCAGCAGCAGCCCGAGCCGCGTCGCAGTCACCGTCTCGTCCGGCGACTCGGGCAGCGACCGCCGCTGCGCCGGCAGCTCCGGCACCAGCCCAGTCGGCCGCCGTCGTGAGCGGCGGTGGCATGACCTGTCCGGTCGCCGGCTCCGTCAGTTTCGTCGACACCTGGGGCGCACCGCGCTCGGGTGGTCGTAGCCACAAGGGTGTCGACATGATGGCGTCGCGAGGCACCCCGGTCGTGGCTCCGGTCTCGGGCACGGTCACCCACCGTGGCAACAGTGTCGGTGGCATGTCGTTCCACCTTTCCGGCGACAACGGCCACTACTACTACGGCACGCATCTGCAGGGCTACGGCGCTGCTGGCAGAGTCAGCGCCGGCACCGTGATCGGCTACGTGGGCGACACCGGCAACGCTCGTGGCATCCCGCACCTCCACTTCGAGATCCATCCAAACCACGCGGGCGCCGTCAATCCTTACCCCGCGACACGCGCTGCTTGTTGAGCAGTGACGCCTGACGAGCTCTCGACCGCGCTCGCTGCGGTCCTCGATGTCGATGTCTCGGAGTTGCAGAGACTGACGGGTGGCGCGTCGAGAGAGACATGGTCGTTCCTCGCCGACGGTGAACGCCGGATCCTCCAACGGGAACGCTCGGGAGGTGTGCGGTCCGCCGCCTTCCCGGTCGAGGCCGCGCTGATCCAGGCTGCCGACGACGCCGGGGTTCCGGTCGCACGGGTCGTCGCGTCCGGCGCTGGTGACGACGCACTGGAGACGGGCTACCTCGTGGCTGAATACGTCGACGGCGAGACCATCGCCCGCAAGATCCTCCGTGACGACGAGTTCGCCGACGCTCGGGCTTCGTTCGCAGCCGACT